>JAFGJG010000145.1 GCA_016929195.1 Thermoleophilaceae bacterium | reverse complement strand
GTCGAGGCAGCGCACCGGCGACTCGTCCACACCCTCGAAGTCCTCCGGCGCCAGGTCCGCGCGGTCGGGCGCGGTCACGGACCCGATCCGGGTCACGTGGCTCAGCACCGTCACGCCCATGTCGCGCAGGAACGCCTTCGCCAGGGTGCCGGCCGCCACACGCGCGGCGGTCTCGCGCGCGCTGGCGCGCTCGAGGACGTTCCGCACGTCGGTGAAGCCGTACTTCTGCACGCCGGCGAGGTCGGCGTGGCCCGGGCGCGGGAGGTGCACCTCGGCCACCTCGGCGTCGACGGGCCAGGGGTTCATCCGCTCCTCCCAGTTGGCGTAGTCGCGGTTCTCGATCCGCAGCGCCACCGGGCTGCCGAGCGTGCGCCCGTGACGGATGCCGGAGGTCACGTGGGCGCGATCCTTCTCGATCTTCATGCGCCCGCCGCGGCCGTGGCCGAGCTGCCGGCGCGCGAGGTCGTCGTCGAGGTCCGAGGGGCTCAGCTCGAGCCCCGCCGGGAGGCCCTCGACCACCGTGGTCAGGCCGGGCCCGTGCGACTCACCGGCCGTGGTGAAGCGAAGAGACATGGCGCTCACACCCTACTTGCGCAAGGTGTGGGCGCCGGTCTCGGAGGAGGTTCTAGGGGCCGGTTTGAACGGCCTCAAGGTCCGTCATGAGCGGGGAGGAGAACTGGTGTCCGGCCGGCGCCGTGGTCGCTCCCGTCGCGCCGTCGCCGGTGTCCGACGACTTGTCGCTCGACTCGTCG
The DNA here is from genome assembly GCA_016929195.1 of Thermoleophilaceae bacterium. Taxonomy (GTDB): domain Bacteria; phylum Actinomycetota; class Thermoleophilia; order Solirubrobacterales; family Thermoleophilaceae; genus JACVRW01. Next base: position 13,871 of record JAFGJG010000145.1, on the reverse strand, counting down.
TCGCTCACGACGAGCTTGCGGATCTGACTGACGCGCAGCTTGTAGGTGTCGCCTTCGGCCGACGTGAACCTCTGCGTCTCGCCGGGCCCCAGGTAGAGGAACGCGCACTTCTCCCGGCTCGGCTTGCACTTGCCGTCGCCGTCCGCGTCCGGAATCAACGTGGTGTCCACCAAGAACACGGCGTTGTCCTGGTTCTTGCCGGTGCCGAGGAAGCCGAGCAGCGGGTTGTTCTCGCTCGGGAGCAACCCGATGCTCTTCAAGCCCTCGAACTTCTTCTTCTTGCCGTTCGTGGTCAGGCTGCCGTCGATCACGAAGCGGTACTTGATGATCTTCATCTCGGTCGGCGCGGTGGTCGTGCCACTGCCGCCGGTGGAGCCCATGCTGGCGGGCTGACCGGTCGAACCTGTGCCTGTGTCGGTCTGGGTCGAGGCCGCGCCCGTGCCCGCGTCGCCCGACTCCTGCGACTTCGCGACGATGTCCTTCGGCGGCTTGAACGGGTCGGACGGGTCGAACACGTCGAGCGTCGAGCCGTCGCCCGGCTCGTCCTTGGCCACCTGCAGCGCGGCCAGGCCCTTCGCGACACCCTCGGTCTTCGCCTCGGGCGACGCGGTCACGGGCGCGACGGTCGGCTCCTCCGCCGGCTTCGAGAGCACGACGGGGACCGCGATCAGGCCGGCGAGCAGCAGCACGGCCACGGGCCAGAGCCGCTTCTCGCGAAGGTCGTTCCAGATGTCTTGGATGAAGTCGTTCATGGCGATGTCAGGGGGTCGCGGTGGCGGTCGGAACCGGCGAGCTGCTGCCGTCGGAGGCCGTGGAGGTGCCCGCCGTGGTCGTCTCGGCGGGACCCTGCGGCGTGGCGCCCGCGGTGGTGCCCTGCGTCTTCGGCGCCAGGTAGACGGTGGCGTTGATCGAGGCCTTCAGCTTCGGGAAGAGCGTGCTGTCGCTCGCCCACTGGACGCCCTCGATCGTGATCAGCCGCCCGCCGACCAGCACGTTCCGGTTGGCGACCCGGACGAAGCGCTTCACGCTGTGGAAGAAGTCGGCGAGGTTGAAGAAGTCGCCCACGAACTCCATCTCGAGCGGCACGGTCTCCAGGCCCGCGGTCGTTGCGCCCGCGGCGTTGGTCGTCGAGCCGGCCGCCGCGTCCGCGTCGGGCGTCGTCGAGGTCTGCGTGTCCGTCGGGCTCACGCCCGAGGACTCGGCGTTGGCTGCGTTCTGGTTCGCCGTCGCCTGGGCGTTGTTGGCCGACTCCACGGCCGTGCCCGGCGCGCTCTGAGCCGTCTCGCCGCCGGCAGCGACGGGCGTGCCGCCCGAAGTGGTGCCCTCGCTCGGCGTGCTCGTGGCCGGGGCCGGAGTGGTCGCGGTGTCGCGCTCGCCGGTGGCGATCTTCGTGAAGCGGATGCCGGTCCCCTCGGCGGCGCTCTCGAGCTGCACGAGCAGGCTCGGCATGTCGACGCCGGCGGGGATGGCCTTGCCGAGGCGCACGACCTCGGTGAAGTCGGACTGGAAGGCGGTCTCGGCCGACCGCGCCGAGTCGGCGGTCTGCTTGGCCGTCGCGAGCCTGGCCTCCTGCTGGGTCAGCTGATCGGCGGCCTGGGAGGCCTCGTCACGCTTGGGACCCAATATCAGGAACCAGTAGGCCGCGAGGACGACCAGCGGGACGATGATCGTGACCAGCTTGCGGTCGCGCTCGGTCAGGTTCACGATCCACCTCCGAGGGAAGCGGGCACGCGGGTGGCTCCACGCGGGGCCTCGGCCGCCGGCGGAGTCGCGCTGAACGTGGCCGTCAGGTCGAACTTGTAGTAGCTGCCGCAGCCGTCGAAGGACGCCTGATCGGACGCGTCGGCTCCGAGCGACTCCTGAGTGGACTCGTTGAGCCGCACATCCTCGACGCGGAAGAGCTTGCCGAGCCGCACCATCAGGGCGGCGGTGTCCTCCTGCTTCGGCGTGCAGCCGACCAGGTTGGCCGTCGGCTGTGCCGTGCCGGTGGTCGCGGCCGTGCTCGTCGGGCCGGTGGCGCTCGGATCGCCGGCCACGGACGCGTTCGCGGTCGTGACCCAGCTGCGCTCCGGCATGATCCGGGCGAGCTCGCGCATGAAGCGCTCCCAGTCGAAGCGGGTCTCGGCGACCGAGCTGACGCTCTGGAGGCGCTGCTGCTTGATCTGGGCGAAGCTCGAGAAGGCCGCCTTGGCCTGGGCCTCCTGCTCGAGGCGGGTGGCCTCGGCCTCGGCCTGGTTCGCGTCGTTGGTGCGCGAGGTGGCCTGGTTCGACACGACCACGTAGCCGAGCACCATCACGAGCAGCGCGCCGAGCACGCCCAGCACGACGTAGGAGCTGCCGGACTTCTCGCCGGCGGGGCGCCTGCGCGCCTCCTGGGGAAGAAGGTTGACGGGCTTCATGCCGTCGCTCCGAGCGAGAGGCCGGCGGCAACCGTGTAGCGGTGCGGGTCGTCGTCCGGCGACATGCCCGACACGTCGAGGCCGCCGAGCGGCCAGGCGACGCGGACGGGGAGCCCGAGGTGCACGCCGAGGCTCTCGACGAGGTCCTCGTCGGCGGACCCGGGGCCGGACAGGACGACCTCGCCCACGGGCTGGGCCTGGGGCTGGGTCATGTAGTAGTCGATCGAGAGCCGGATCTCGTCGGCGAGCCGCGAGCCGGCGTCCTCGTCGTCCCAGACCGAGGAGAGCGGCCGGGTGAAGAAGCAGGCGGGCCCGACGGCGATGGCCAGGTTGGTGACCCCGGCGAGATGGCAGAAGACGCGGGCCTGCTCGTCGGCGCCGTCGCCGCCGCTCACGAGCGTGCGCACGAGGGCGAACGCGTCGAGGTCGACGCCGTCGGCCTTGAGGCCGGCCCCCTTCACCGCCTCGAGCAGCGACTCGACCATCGAGCGGCGCGCAGCGACGAGCACGACCTGCATGCGCGGAGTGCCGTCGGCGGCCTCGGCGAACCCGGCCACCTGGTGGTCGAGGATCGCCTCGTTCAGCGGCATGGCGATGGCCTCGGCCGCCTGGAAGCGGACCGCGGCCTCGCGCTGCTTCTCGTCCTCGATGCGCGGCAGCTCGATCACGCGCACCACGATTTGCTGGTTCGCGATGCCGAGGCGCACGTTCTTGGGCAGGCCCTCGTCGGAGGCGAAGCGCTTCAGCGCGTCGGCCAGCGCGGCGGGGTCGCGGACCTCGCCATCGGTCACGACGCCGTCGGGCAGCTCGTGGCTGGCGGAGCGGACGAGCCGTCCGGCGTCGACCTGGGCCGCCGCGAGATAGCGCCCGTCGATGTCGAGGCCGACAGAGCCGCGATCAGAAGTCTTTCGGAGGGAGAGGGCCATACCTGTTCCCCCGCTCTATCGGCCGCGCGCCGGGTTGGCTTTACCCCCAACTGGCCCGGATCCGCGCGTCCTGCAAGTCAGCTCAGCAAATGGTCCCTGTAGAGGTCGATCAGCTCGGGCCCGGCGAGCACTCCCACGAGCCCGCCGAAGGCCAGGAAGACGCCGAACGGGACCGCCTTCTTGCGCGCGGCCGCGCCCTCGCGCGCGATGATCGCGACGCCCACGACCGTCCCGCTCAGGAACGCGGCCAGGAGCGCGGGCGCGATCGACAGGCCGAGATACAGCCCCATCGCGCCGGCCAGCTTGACGTCCCCCATCCCCATGCCGGCCGGGTACGCCAGCACCGCCGCGAGCAGCAGCAGGAAGGCGGCCGCCCCGGCGATCAGGTGCTCGGGCAGGTCGCCCGTCTCGGCGATCGCGGTGGCCACCACGCCCCAGACCGCCATCGGGTAGACGATCCTGTTCGGGAGGAGCTTGTGGTCGAGGTCGATCCCCGCCAGGGCGATGAGGCACGCCGCGAACGGAAGCTCGAGCAGCAGGTCGTCGTCGAATCCCCGTACGGCGACGATCGCGGCGAACGCGACGGCCGTGAGGAGCTCCACGAGCGGGTAGCGCGGCGAGATCGGACCGCCGCAGTTGCGGCAGCGCCCGCGCAGCAGGAGCCACGAGAGGACGGGAATGTTGTCGTAGGTCGCGACGGGGGCGTCGCAGTGCGGGCAGTGCGAGCCCGGGCTGACGATCGACTCGCCGAGCGGGACCCGGTGGATCACCACGTTCAGGAAGCTGCCTACCACCGCCCCGAGGACGGCCGCGAGCGCGATCTCGACCGCCATCGCCACTGACGCTACCCGTGCCCTCGGCCCGAAAAGGCGAGGGGCGGGCCTCACGGCCCGCCCCTCGCAGAGTCACTTCTTCTGGCTTGCGACTACCAGTTGCCCGAGCTGGGGCAGGCGCCGCTTCCGGTCGCGGTGCACCTCCGGGTGATGGCCCCGGCAGTGGGCTTCGTGATCGTGAACGAGTTGCCCGACTCCGACTTGGCGACGACCGTGTAGCTGGTCGCCCCCGGAGTGATGGCCACCTCGCCGTTGCCGGTCCCGACGGTGATGCCGGACTCGGTCACGTCCTGGCTCGAAGAGCAGTTCGTGTAGGCCTGCGAGGTCGTGAAGCAGGACTCGAGGGCCGAGACCATGTTGCGGGCGTTCGACTTCGCGCTCGCGTCCTGGCCCTTCTGCCGCTGTCCAAGGAATGCCGGCAGCGCGATGGCGGCCAGGATTCCGATGATCAGGATCACCACGAGGAGCTCGATAAGGGTGAAGCCCCGCTCTCCGGAGTGAATCCTCTCACTCAGCTTCCGCAGCATATGTCTCCTCCTTGAGGTGACTGGTCTGGGATGGTCTGGTGCCAGCCGCCGCGGATAGCCGAGGCACCTGGCCGTACGCCCCATGGATCGACTGGGTGAGCCGATCCCTTTAATCGCTGGTGCCTTCTGTCTCGGGCGAACGTCCACCCGGACGGCGGCTACCAGTTGCCTGACGACGGGCAGCCGCCGCTGCCGGTGCTGCTGCACCTACGCTCGACCGGGCCGCTGCCGCTCTTCGTGATCGTGAAGCTGTTGCCGGAGGCGGACTTCGCCACGATCTGGTAGCTGCCGGTCGCCAGCGTCGACAGGTTCACCTGGTTGCTGCCGGTCCCGACCTCGATGCCCGAGGCCACGACGTCCTGGCTCGAGGCGCAGTTCCCATAGCTCGAGTCGTTCGCGTAACACGACTCCAGCGCCGAGACCATGTTGCGGGCGTTCGACTTCGCGCTCGAATCCTGTCCCTTCTGCCGCTGCCCGAGGAAGGCCGGCAGCGCAATGGCGGCCAGGATTCCGATGATCAGGATGACCACCAGGAGTTCGATGAGAGTGAATCCCCGCTCCGAGTGGGCTCGCTCAGTGAGCTTCCGCAGCATTTCTGTGTCCTCCGGTCTGGGTTCCAGCCGCCGCGAACAGCCCGGCGCCTGTGGTCTGCTCACCTATCGGCCGGGACTCATTCGTTCTGTAGGCGCTGAACATCACGAGCAGCGCGAACGGGGCGAACCACGGGATGTAGAAGTAGAACCAGTGCACGACACTCAGCTGAGTGGCGATGATTGCCGCCGCACCCAGGGCCGCGATCTGGCGCATGTCCCGCCGGCGCGGCACGAACGCAAGGACGGCCGCGAACAGCACCCCGGCGAGCTGCACCAGATCCTGCAGCCACCCGAGTGAGGGGTGCAGCTCCCAGATGCTGAACGCGGAGTGGCGGGTCATCTGGAAGCCGATGGTGCTGTTGTAGAACTCGCGCAGACCGCCGTCCGGCAGGTAGAGCAGGATCGAGCCGGCCACGACGGCTGCCGCGACCGCGCCGAAGAGCGGCCACTCGCGCCTGCGCGGAGCCTCGCCCGTTCCCGTCGCGAACAGCGGGACGAGCACCACGGGTGCGAACTTCGCCGCGACGGCCAATCCCATCATCAGACCCCGCTTGGCGGGTGACGACAGCGCCAGCAGGGCGTAGATCAGGAGGACGGCCACCAGGCCGTCGTTGACGTTCGACTGGAGGCCGTAGAGCGTGAACGGGTAGGCGGCCCAGGCGAACGCCATGGCGATCCCCAGGCGTTTGCCCTCCCGCCCCGATCGAAGTCGCGCGCCGAGCAGGATCAGCCCGATCACCGCCAGGAGGTCGAAGCTGAGCACGGCGGCCCTTGCGGCCGGGATCTCGGCGTCAGCGCCGTCGCTGGGAAAGAGCAGCTCGAACGGGATGTAGGCCAGGTAAGTGACCGGGCCGTACGTGTCGCCGTGCATGTCGTTGTCGGTGTACAGCTCCTTCTTCTTCATGATCCGGTCGGCGCCGATCACGCTGGCGAGACCGACGTCGATCACGGCGGAGTCCGTCACGTTGAGCGTCACCCTGAAGCCCATCAGCAGCACCAGGCCGATCACGAGCCAGGTCGTGCGCGCATAGGGCATGAGCCGCTCGTGCCGGGGGCGCGGCCGGAAGCCGGCGACGGCGAGCCGCACGAGGAGGTAGCCGAGCAGCGGGTAGGTCAGCGGCACGGAGACGTCCACGTTCCCCTTGTTGAAGAAGTACTGCGAGACCCCGAAGCCGAGCAGCACGAGCAGGTCCAGGTGGACCAGGCGGAAGGGCCTGCGTGGATCGACGAACGGCGCCAGGAAGAGCAGGGCCAGCGGCACCCAGACGTACCAGAGGTTCAGCGGACCACCGACCGAGGGTGAGTAGCCGCGCGCCAGCAGCATGTCCGCCTGTGGGCCCGACCACTGCTCGATCACCTCACCGGTCCGGCCGTCGACATGGATGTCGATCAGGGTGCGCTGGCCGCGGTTGTACGCGACCTCGTAGCGCTGCTGATCCTGCGGGTAGTAGAGCGGCACCTCCACCTGGGCGCGGACGGGATCGAACCGCTCTCGCTCCGTGCGCACGAACGGCAGCCGGTCCGCGATGCGCTTGGCGTCACCGGCGGTCAGCGTGAAACCCTCGTACTTCGCCTTGAGCGACGGCATCACGATGCTCTGGGGCTCGATCGGCGCCTGCTGCGCCATGGCGGGCCCGGCCAGCACCGCGAGCACGACGACGAGCGCCGCGACCGCGCAGATTCCATGTCGGATCGGGAGGGGGAACTTCATCGGGACCTGAGGCCATATCGGCGCGTGGCGAAGTTCTCTTGACCCCCTGCAAACGGCTCTACGATCCCTCCCGTGCACCTGCGCCGAGCCCTGCTGCTGTTCGCGGTCGTCCTCGGCCTGGCGGCGCTCGCCGCCGTGCTCTCCCAGCCGTCCGATGACGCGAGGGAGGAGCCGGCGGTCAGCACGGCCGCCGAGCCCGCGGTGTCGGGGGCTCCCGCGGAGGTGCGCTTCGACGTCTCGAAGCCGCGCAAGCGCACCGTCCTCGCGGGCCAGGCGGCCGAGGTCTACGTGACCGTCGACCGCCCGGGCCAGGCCGTGATACCGGACCTTGGGCTCAGCGCGAACGCCGAGCCGCTCACGCCCGCGCGCTTCGACGTGCTCGTCACCCGTCCCGGCCGCTACGAGGTGCGCTTCGTGCCCGTGGACGAGACGCCCGACGTCGAGGCCGGCACCCTCGTCGTGAAGGAAGCCGGCCCCGAGGCCTGAGCGTGAGCGGCGGCCTCCAGGCGCTCGTCGCCGACCTCGTCGCGATCGACTCGGTCAATCCGTCGCTCGTGCCGGGCGGGGCCGGCGAGGGAGAGATCGCCTCGTTCGTGGAGGCATGGGCGCGCGAAGCGGGCCTCGAGGCCGAGCGGCTGGAGGCGACCGCCGGGCGCCCGAGCGTGATCGTGCGCGGTCGCGGCTCGGGCGGCGGCCGCACGCTGCTGCTGTGCGGCCACCTCGACACGGTGAGCGTGGACGGCATGACGGACCCGCACCGCCCGCGCATGGAAGGCGACCGGCTCCACGGTCGCGGCTCCTACGACATGAAGGCCGGGCTGGCGGCGGCGCTCGTGGCCGCGCGCGACGCCGCCCACGCCGGCCTGGCCGGCGACGTGGTGGTGGCATGCGTCGCCGACGAGGAGCATTCGAGCCTCGGCGTGCAGGAGGCGCTGCGCCACGTGAGCGCCGACGCCGCCGTCGTCACCGAGCCGACGGAGCTCGAGGTGATCGTCGCGCACAAGGGCTTCGTCTGGAGCGAGATCGAGGTGACGGGGCGGGCCGCCCACGGCTCCCGCCCGCACCTGGGCAGGGACGCGATCGTGAAGATGGGGCGCGTGCTGACCGAGATCGGCCGGCTCGACGAGTCGCTCGCCGCCGCCGAGCACCCGCTCGTCGGCCGCGGCTCCGTGCACGCATCGGTGATCGAGGGCGGCGTGGAGATGTCGAGCTACCCGGCACGCTGCGTCGTGGGCCTCGAGCACCGGACGCTGCCGGGGACCACCGGCGCGGACGTCGAGCGCCAGGTCGCCGCGCTGCTCGACCGCTGCCGGGCCGAGGAGCCCGAGCTCGACGCGGAGCATCGCACGCTGCTCGTGCGGGAGCCCTTCGAGGTGGACCCCGGCGCGGACGTCGTGGGCGCGGTCCGGTCCGCGGCCGCCGAGGCGACCGGGACAGAGCCGGGCGTGGCCGGCGCGAGCTACTGGGCCGATGCGGCCTTCATCGCGGCCGCCGGCATCCCCACCGTCATGTTCGGCCCCGGCGGCGAGGGCGCGCACGCCGTCGAGGAATGGGTGAGCCTGGCCGACACCGACGCGGTGGCTCGCGCCCTGACCGGCGTCGCCGCGCGGATCTGCGCTTGACCGCCGCCGAGTTCCACCGCACGCTCGCGGACTACTCCCCCACGCCGGTGCACGAGCTGCGGGACGTGGCGGCCGAGCTCGGCCTGGACGCGGTGCTGGTCAAGGACGAGTCGAACCGCATGGGCCTGCCGGCGTTCAAGGTGCTGGGCGCCTCGTGGGCGGTCGAGCGCGCGCTGCGAGAGGAGCCCGGCACGCGGGAGCTCGTGGCCGCCAGCGCCGGCAACCACGGACGTGCCGTGGCCCGCGTGGCGCGCCTTCGCGGGCTCGGCTGCCGTGTCTTCCTCCCCGCGCGCTCCCTGCCCGTCCGGCGCGAGGCGATCGCCTCGGAAGGCGCCGAGGTCGTGGTGGTCGACGGCACCTACGAGGAGGCCGTGGCCGCCGCGCAGGTCGCGGCGGCCGCCCCCGGCGGCCTGCTGATTTCGGATGTGGGCGACTCCGGTCCCGCGCACTGGGTGATCGACGGCTACGCCACGCTGTTCGCCGAGGCGGCCGAGCAGGCGAGCTACGACGTGGTGATCGTGCCCGTGGGGGTGGGATCGCTCGCCGCCGCGGCCGCGCGGCACGGCGCCGAGGCGAGCGTCCGGGTGATCGGCGTGGAGCCCGACACCGCGGCCTGCCTCACCGCCTCGCTCGCGGCCGGCCATCCCGTCGCCGTCGAGACGCCCGGCACGACGATGGCCGGGCTCGACTGCGCGGAGGTCTCCGCCGCGGCCTGGCCCGACCTGTCCACAAGCATCCACGCCACCGTCACGGTGAGCGACGCCGAGGCCGCGGCCGCGATGGAGGAGCTGGCGGTCCACGGGCTGGCCATCGGCGAGTCGGGCGCCGCGCCGCTCGCGGGGCTGCGAAAGCTGGCGCTCGGGGGCGGGCGCATCCTCTTGGTGGCCACCGAGGGGCAGACAGGTACACACCCTGGTGCGGCGCCCCGCGATACGTGAGTATCTCCGCGGATTCGCTGACTACCGAATGGAGATGCCGGATGGTTTTTGCGGCTGACTACCCGTTCATGGACGTGCTGTGGTCCATGATCGTCTTCTTCTTCTGGGTGATCTGGATCTGGATCGTGATCACGGTCCTGATCGACATCTTCCGCCGCCACGACATCGGCGGGTTCGCCAAGGCGGCCTGGGTCGTGTTCGTGGTGATACTCCCGTGGCTGGGTGTCCTCGTCTACCTGATCGCCCAGCACGACGGGATGCGCGAGCGCAGCATCAAGCAGGCGCAGGCCCAGAAGCAGGAGTTCGACCAGTACGTGCGCGACGCGGCGGGCGGATCGGCCGCCGAGATCGCCCAGGCCAAGCAGCTGCTCGACTCCGGCGCCATCACGCAGGCGGAGTTCGACGCGCTGAAGGCGAAGGCGCTGGCCTAGCCGAGACCCTTGTTCTCAGGCACGAACTGACTGGCCGTGAATAGGGCGCCCTGCGGGTCGCGGATGACGGTCATCCGCACCCACGGGGCGTCGAGCGGCTGCATCACGACGTCGCCGCCCAGCTCGGATGCGCGCGCGGCGATCGCGTCGGCGTCGTCCACGCCGAAGGTCACGCCCCAGTGCGGCGGGCCGTCCTGCTCCGGGCTCAGGCTGGCGACGACGTCCTCGAAGCGCTCGGGGGCGCCCATCGCGGCCATGTTCTCGCGCATCCCCGGCGTCCGGCGCTCGAGGAAGTCGCCGTACCCCGGCAGCGCCCACATCGGGGCTCCGCCCACGTCGAGGACCTCCCAGCCGAACACCGCCCCGTAGAAGGCCGCCGCGCCCTCGATGTCCGGGGTGCTCAGGACGTTGAAGTTGAGCGAGCCGTGCTCGTTCACGACCCCCGCGCCGCGGTGGTCCTTCGCCTGCCAGACGGCGAACACCGCCCCCGCCGGGTCTGCGAGGACCGCCATCCGCCCCGCGTCGAAGACGTCGAAGGGCTCCGACAGCACGGAGCCGCCGGCGGCGCGCACCCTCGCGGCCGTCTCATCGGCGTCGTCCACCCAGATGTAGGTGTTCCAGACCGCGCCCTCGGGGGCGCCCTCCGGCCGTGAGCTCACGGCGCCGGCGTCCTTCCCGCCGATGCGGGCCATGTAGTAGCGAATCGGGGAGCCCGCGGGCATGGAGTCCTCGAGCTCCCACCCGAACAGGCCGCCGTAGAACTCGGCGGCCGCCGCCGGGTCGGGCTGCGTCGTGTCGATCCAGCAGGGGACCCCTGGGATGTAGCGGTCCTGCTCGCTCATCGTTGCTCCGATCGTCGTGGTCGGGGCGCACCCTATGAGCGATTTAGGTCAGGATCTGTCCTCAATCCTCGGCAGCATGTACTTCCGATGCGCGGGACCTCCAGCCGCCTCCTAGACCTCCTCTCGCTGCTCCAGGCGCGGCGCGACTGGCCCGGCGCCGAGCTGGCCGGGCGGCTCGAGGTCTCCGGGCGCACGGTGCGCCGCGACGTGGAGCGGCTGCGGGAGCTCGGGTATCCCGTCGAGTCGCTGACCGGCCCGGCCGGCGGCTACCGGCTGCGTGCCGGCACGGCGATGCCGCCGCTGCTGCTCGACGAGGATGAGGCGATCGCGATCGCCGTCGGCCTGCGTACCGCGGCGCGCGCATCGGTCGCCGGGATCGAGGAGACCGCGGTCCGCGCGCTCGTCAAGCTCGAGCAGGTCCTCCCCTCCCACCTCCGCCGCCGCGTCGCCGCGCTCGGGTCGGCCACCATCGCGCCGGCGGCCGGCGGCCCGACCGTCGACCCTCAGCATCTCACGACGATCGCGTCGGGCTGCCGCGACTCGGAGTGCGTGCGGTTCGACTACCGCAGCCGCGACGGCACCGGCACGCAGCGCGACGTCGAGCCGCACTCGCTCGTCAACCTCGGGCGGCGCTGGTACCTCGTGGGCTGGGACCGCGGCCGCGACGACTGGCGGACGTTCCGGGTCGACCGGCTCACGCGGCCCGCCGCGACCGGCGTCAGGTTCACCGCCCGCGAGCTGCCCGGCGGCGATCCGGCGGCCTTCGTCGAGCGGAGCATCGCCGGCGCCTGGAACCGCTACGAGGCGCGCGCGACGGTGCACGCGCCGGCGAGCGAGATCGCGAAGCGCGTGCCCCACGCCGCGAGCGGGCTGGAGCCGATCGACGACCGGCGCTGCGAGCTCCGGACCTCGGACGACGACCTCGGGTGGCTCGCGATCCGCATCGCGATGCTCGGCGTGGACGTGGAGGTGCACGAGCCGCCGGAGCTCATCGAAGAGCTCAGCCGGCTGGCCGCCCGGCTGGGCGCGGCTGCCGGAAGACCGCCTCGATGAGCGGCCGGAACGACTCGAGCGGCAGGGAGTCGTAAGCCGGGTCGAAGCAGTTCTGGTCGAAGTGCTCGCAGAACTCGACGCAGTCGTCGTACCACGGGTGGCCGGCGTACTTGTCGCGGGCGTTGCGGTCCTCGCCCATGAGGTGCGCGTAGTAGTAGGCCTGGAACAGGCCGTGCTTCTCGACGATCCAGCAGATCCGCTCGCTCACGAACGGCCTGAGGACGGCGGCGACCATCTCGCCGTGCGAGTGGGGCGCCAGCGCGTCGCCGATGTCGTGGAGCAGCGCGGCGGCCACGTACTCGTCGTCCTTCCCAGCCCTGAGGGCGCGTGTCGCCGACTGGAGCGAGTGCTCGAGCCGGGTCACCTGGAGCGGGCCCTGGAACCGCTCGAGATCCGCCACCGCCTTCATCAGCCGGTCCGGCAGCTCCTTCGCGTCCTCGTCCCCGTCGGCGTTGACGAGCGCGAGGTCGGCGGCCGTCATGTCGGCCATCCGCGTGTAGGAGACCCGCGCCACGCGGGCGAGCCTACCGCTACCCGGGCGAGCGTCCTGACTTCTGGTTGCAGAGCAACCACAGGGCAGGACACTTCGGAAGAACGAGCTACTTGATCTGGTCGTAGACCTTGAACATCGGCAGGTACATCGCGATCACGATGAACCCGACGATGCCGCCCACGATGATGATCATCAGCGGCTCGAGGATCGAGGTGAGCGCCTTCACGGCGGCCTCGACCTGCTCCTCGTAGAAGTCGGCGACCTTGGACATCATCGTCTCGAGGGCACCGGTCTCCTCGCCCACGCCGATCATCTGGGTGACCATGACCGGGAAGGCCTCGGGCACCGCCGCCATCGGCGCGGTGAGCGAGCCGCCTTTCTTCACCGAGTCGCGCACGTCGTCCATCGCGATCTCGATGACGCGGTTGCCGGACGTCCGGCCGGTGATCTCGATCGCCTCGAGCATCGGCACGCCCGCGGAGATCAGGCCCGAGAAGGTCCGCGAGAAGCGGGCCAGCGCGACCTTCTGGACGATGTCCCCGATCTTCATCGGGAACTTCAGCTTGAGCCGGTCCCACTGGACGCGGCCGGTGTCGGAGTTCTTCCAGTAGCGGAACAGCCAGACCACGCCGAAGATGACGGCGATCAGGATGTACCACTGGCGGGTGACGAGGTGCGACAGCCACACCGTGAACTGGGTGATGGCGGGCAGCTCACCGCCGAAGTCGTCGAAGATCTTCTCGAAGACCGGCACGAGGAACGCCACGAGCGCGATCAGCACGATCCCGGCGAAGCTGCCGATCAGTATCGGGTAGATCATCGCCGCCTTGACCTGGCGCCGCAGCGCGGCGTCCTTCTCGAGCTGCTCGGCCACGCGCACGAGCGTCTGGTCGAGGATTCCTCCGGTCTCCCCGGCCTCGACCATCGCGACGTACAGGTCGTTGAAGACGTCGGGGTGCCTGCGCAGCGCCTCCGACAGCGACTGGCCGCCCTCCACGTCCTTGCGGACGTCGATGAGCACCTCGCGCAGCTTGTCCGACTCGGTCTGCTCCTCGATCACGTAGAGCGCCCGCAGGAGGGACATGCCGGACTGCACCATGGTCGCGAGCTGGCGCGACGCGATGACGAGGTCGTCTCCCTTGACGCGGCGGAAGCGGGCGAGGATGTCCCCCGCGCTCGCGTCCTGCTGCTCCTCGATGTCGACGACGATGAGGCCGCGCGAGCGCAGCTGGGACGCGACGGCCGACTTGTCGCCGGCCTCCATCTCGCCCTTGGTGGCCGCGCCCGCGAGGTCGAGCGCCTTGAAGGCGTACGTGGCCATCGCCTACGCAACCCTCACGGTGCCCATCAGGCGGCGGAGCTCCTCCGGCGTGCCCGAGCGGGACTCGGCCAGCTCGCGGGAGATCTTGCCGTCGCGCACCAGCTCGGCGAGCGAGGTGTCCATCGTCTGCATCCCGAACTGGGCGCCGGTCTGGAGCGCCGAGTAGATCTGGTGGGTCTTGC
>JAFGJG010000144.1 GCA_016929195.1 Thermoleophilaceae bacterium | reverse complement strand
TGGAGCTGAACGTCTCCTGCCCGAACGTGGAGAGCGGGCTGATCATGGGCGCCGACCCCGGCGAGACTGCACGGGCCGTGGAGCGCGTGCGACCACTCAGCGACCGGCCGATCGTCGTCAAGCTGACGCCGAACGCCGCCGAGCCCGCCGCGGTGGCGGCGGCGGCGGCGGAGGCGGGCGCGGACGCGGTGTCGCTCATCAACACCCTGAAGGGCATGGCCCTGCGCCCGGGCGGCGGCGGACCCTGGCTTGGCGGCGGGACCGGGGGCGTGTCCGGCCCCGCGGTCCGGGCCGTCGCGCTGGAGCAGGTCCACGCGGTGGCCGAGCGGGTCGAGATACCCGTCATCGGCATGGGCGGCATCGCGTCGGGCCGCCATGCGGCCGATTTCCTCGCCGCGGGGGCCACCTGCGTGGCGGTCGGCACGGAGAGCTTCCGGGACCCGGCGGCCGGCCGGCGCGTGGCGGGCGAGCTCGCCTCCCTCGCCCCGAGTGCGTAGCCGCTGTGCCCGGCCGCCGGAGGGTCGATGACCCGTCGGGGGGAACCCGCGGGGGTGTTTTTCCGTAACTAGCGAGATAATCCCGCGGGCCCGCACGGGGGGCCCGGGCGGTTGCGGGTGAAAACGCCTGCAAAGCAAGACAAAACGCTCAAGGACCCGCAACCGACTTAAAGCTTAGGTTGAGGTGCAGGTGAATTCGCCGTTTTTTCGCGTCTGTGGCCGCGCCGCTCGTCCGCAAGCGTGTACTATCGCCGCCCATGCCGGCCGCCCAGCAGTCGCCCGCCAAGTCCTCCGCGGCGGGCCTCGCCCCAGAGCGCTCGCTCACACAGCGGATGGACGCTCTCAAGCGGGCGAACGAGATCCGGACCAGGCGGGCGCGCCTGAAGCGGGATCTGAAGGCGGGACGGGCCCAGGTGCACGGCCTGCTCCTCGATCCGCCGGACTATCTGCTGACGGCGAAGGTCTTCGATCTGCTGCTCGCGGTCCCGAAGTACGGGCGCGTGAAGGTGAATCGCATCCTCACGCACTGCCGCATCTCACCCAGCAAGACCATCGGGGGCCTCTCCGAGCGGCAGCGCAACGAGCTCGTCTCGTACCTGCGCCGATAAACCCGACCCTCGTCATCACCGGCCCCTCCGGAGTGGGGAAGGGCACGCTCATCAAGCGGCTGCTCGACCGGCTGGACGGGCTCACGCTCGCGGTCTCGGCGACGACGCGGAAGCCCCGTCCCGGCGAGGTGAACGGGGTCGACTATCACTTCCTGAGTCCCGAGGACTTCGATCTGAAGGTGCGCGACGGTGAGTTCGTGGAGCACGCCGAGTACGCCGGAAACCGCTACGGAACGCTCAGATCGGAGCTCGAGCGGCCCGGGCGGGGCACCGTCCTCGAGATCGACGTCCAGGGCGCCCGCCAGGTGCGCGAGACGCTGCCCGACGCGGTCCGCATCTTCGTGGAGCCGCCGTCGATCGAGGACCTGAGCGCGCGGCTGTCGGCGCGCGCGTCCGACGATCCGGAGCAGATCGCCCGCCGGCTGGAGGCCGCGCGCGACGAGCTCGCGGCGCGCGAGGAGTTCCCGCACCGGATCGTGAACGACGACCTCGACCGCGCCGCCGACGAGCTCGTCGAGCTTGCCGCTAGAGTGTGCGGACTGTGATCAAGCCCCGCCTGGACAACCTTCTCGAGCAGGTCGACTCCCACTACGCCTGCGTCCTGGTGGCCGCCAAGCGCGCCCGCCAGATCAACTCGTACTACCACAACCTCGGCGAGGGCACCTTCGACGAGTACCCGCCGCCGATGGTGGACACGGGCTCGAAGAACTACCTGAAGATCTCGCTCGAAGAGCTCGCCGCGGGCAAGCTGAAGTACCGCTACCGCTAGGTCGCGGGCGCTCGGCTGCAGCGGCTCGACGGTTCCCGCGAGAGCGGGCAAACTTGAGGGCATGGCGCGGATCCTCCTGGGCGTCTCCGGCGGCATCGCGGCCTACAAGGCCGTCGAGGTCGTGCGCCTGGCCACCGCGGCCGGGCACGCGGTGCGCGTCGTCCAGACGCCGGCCAGCCTGAGGTTCGTCGGCAGGGCGAGCTTCGAGGGCGTCACCGGTGCACCCGTGCTCGTGGACGAGTTCGAGGCCGACCCGGCGCGCGGCGCCTTCCCCGGCGACCCGCCGCCCGACCACGCCGCGATCTCGCACCTCGAGCTGGTGCGTCGCTGCGACGTGCTCTGCGTCGCGCCCGCGTCCGCGAACACGCTCGCCAAGCTGGCGGGCGGACAGGCCGACAACCTGCTCACGAGCGCAGCGCTCGCCAGCCCGGCGCCGCTCGTGCTGGCGCCCGCGATGAACGACCGCATGTGGTCGCACCCCGCGACTCAGGCGAACCTGGAGCTCCTGCGCTCCCGCGGCGCCGTCGTCGTGCCGCCCGGCACCGGCCGGCTCGCCTCGAAGGGCGAGTGGGGCACCGGCCGCCTGGCCGACCCGGCCGACATCCTGGCGGCGATCGAGTCCGTGCTGGAGCCCGCCCCGTTCGCGCCGCGCTCGCTCGACGGCCTGCGCGTCCTCGTCACGGCCGGGGGCACACGCGAGGCCATCGACTCGGTCCGCTACGTGGGCAACCGCTCATCCGGCCGCATGGGTCTCGCGCTGGCCGCGGAGGCCGCTCGCCGCGGCGCCGACGTGACGCTGATCTGCGCGAACGTGGCGCTCGAGCGGCCCGAGGGGGTGCGCTCGGTGGACGTCGAGAGCGCAGCCGAGCTCGAGGCCGCCGCGAGGGCCGAGTTCCCGGCCGCGGACGTGCTGCTGATGGCCGCCGCGGTGGCCGACTTCCGGCCGCGCGCGCCCGAGGACGCGAAGATCGTGAAGACGGAGCGCGACGGGCTCACGGTCGAGCTCGAGCCGACCACGGACGTCCTCGCCGCCCTGGGCGGCCTGCGCCGGGCCGGTCAGACGCTCGTCGGCTTTGCCGCCGAGCACGGCGCGGGGGCGGTGGAGCGGGGCCGCTCGAAGCTCGCTCGCAAGCATCTCGACGCCGTGGTGGTCAACGACATCGCCCGCTCGGACATCGGCTTCGACAGCGCCGTCAACGAGGTCACGATCGTCACCGCCACGGGCGAGCAGGCGGTCCCGCTCGGCCCGAAGGAGGCCGTGGCCGGGGCCGTGCTGGACGCCGTCCAGAGGCTGCGATCCGAATCCGGCCTCCCGGGTACCGTTTAGCGGAGCGATGAGCGAGGGCGTGTACGACCTCTTCAAGAAGGGCAGCGAGCTGCTCGAGAGGGGCGACTTCATGGCCGCCTCCATCCCGCTCGAGCGAGCCCGGTCGCTCGACCCCGACAAGGGCTCGATCCGCGAGGCGCTGGGCCGCGCTTACTTCCGCTCGGCCCGCTTCGAGCAGGCCGCCGAGGAGTTCGCGGCGCTCGTGGAGCGCTACCCGGTCAACGACTACGCCCACTTCTGCCTCGGCCGCTCGCTCGAGAAGACCGGCCGCCGCCTCGAGGCGCGCCGCCACGCCGTCCTGGCTGCCGGAATGCGCCCGGACCGGGCGGACTACCGCGCGCTGCGCGACCGGCTGCGGGCGGCCTAGCGCAGCGCCGCGGCGTGCTCGCGAACAGCCACCGCCGCCTCGACCAGCAGGCCCAGCATGCGGTCCACGGTGCGGGCGTCCACGGCCGCGACCGGGACGTCGGCGTGCACCCAGATGTCACGCGACCGCGTGCACGCGAAGCGGACCAGGCGCGTCTGGCGGTTCCACCAGAGGAGCATCCAGGGGTCGAGGTGGCCGGCGCCGGGCAGCGCCATGGCCTGCGCGCGCAGCAGCTCGTCCGAGATCCGGAGCCCCACGTCGAGCGAGTGGCCCCCGAGCGACGCCGCCGGGACCGAGATGCCCCACTCGCCGTGGGCGAGCCTGCGGGCCCGCAGCTCGGGCTCCGAGTCGAGGTAGGCGTCGACGACGTCGGCGGCGGCCATTCCGGCAGAGTACGGACGGATGCGCGCCCTGGTGCAACGCGTGAGCGAGGCGAGCGTGAGCGTCGCGGGCGAGGAGGTCTCCCGCATCGGCCCCGGCCTGCTCGTGCTGCTCGGCGTTCGCCGCGGTGACGGCCCCGACGAGGCGGACCGGATCGCGCGCAAGCTGCTCGCGCTGCGCGTGTTCGAGGACGACGAGGGCCGGATGAACCGCGCGGTCGGCGAGAGCGGGGGAGAGCTTCTGTGCGTCAGCCAGTTCACGCTCTACGGCGACGTCCGCAAGGGCAACCGCCCGAGCTTCGTGGACGCCGCGCCGCCCGAGGAGGCCGAGCTCCTCTACGAGCGCGTGCGCAAGGCGCTCGGCGCACGGGGCGGAGTGTTCGGCGCGCACATGGAGGTCGCGCTCGTGAACGACGGCCCCGTGACCCTGCTGGTCGAGGCCTGAAAGAATCCGCCGCGAACGAATGCGCGCGAGCGAGGAGAACTGAAAATGGCGGTTGCCGCTGAGGCTCTGGTCCGGGACAAGCTCTACATCGGCGGCGAGTGGGTGGATCCCGCCGGCGACGGCACGATCGACGTCGTGAACCCCTCGACCGAGGAGGTCGTCGGCCGGATTCCCGAGGGCACCCCGGAGGACGCGGACCGCGCGGTCCGCGCCGCGCGTGCCGCCTTCGACTCGTGGGCGGGCACGACCCCCGACGAGCGCGGCGAGCTGCTCGCGGCGGTGGGCGCCAAGCTGAACGAGCGCGGCGACGAGCTGGCCGCGCTGATCGCCACCGAGATGGGCATGCCGCTGAAGCTCACCCGGATGATCCAGGTCGGGCTGCCGACGGCCAGCTTCGCGATGATCCCCCAGCTCATCCAGGAGGTCGTCTGGGAGGAGGAGGTCGGGAACTCCGTGATCGTGCGCGAGCCCGCCGGGGTCGTCGCGGCGATCACGCCGTGGAACTACCCGCTCCACCAGATCGCCAACAAGGTCGCGCCCGCGCTCGCGGCCGGCTGCACCATCGTGCTGAAGCCGAGCGAGGTCGTGCCCCTGAACGCCTTCGTCCTCGCCGAGATTCTGGAGGAGGTCGGCGTGCCGGCCGGCGTCTTCAACCTCGTGACCGGCACCGGCCCGGTCGTGGGTGAGGCCATCGTGGCGCACCCCGAGACCGACATGGTCTCGTTCACCGGCTCCACCCGCGCGGGCAGGCGCGTCTCGGAGCTCGCTGCGCAGAGCGTCAAGCCGGTGACGCTCGAGCTCGGCGGCAAGTCGCCGAACGTCATCCTCGACGACGCCGATCTCGAGCGCGCGGTCACCGACGGCGTGGCCAAGTGCTTCCTCAACTCGGGCCAGACCTGCAGCGCGCTCACGCGCATGCTCGTCCCGCGCGAGCGGCTCGAGGAGGCCGAGCGGATCGCGGCCACCGTGGCCGAGACGTTCACCCCGGGCGACCCGTTCGACGACGGCGCCCGCCTCGGCCCGCTCGTCTCCGAGACCCAGCTCGAGCGCGTGCGCGGCTACATCGAGAAGGGCAAGGCGGAGGGCGCCCGGCTCGTGACCGGCGGCTCCGAGCCGCCCGAGGGCAGGGAGCAGGGCTACTTCGTGAGCCCGACCGTCTTCTCGGACGTCGATCCCAAGTCGACGATCGCCCAGGAGGAGATCTTCGGGCCCGTCCTCTCGATCATCCCCTACGACGACGAGGAGGACGCGGTCCGGATCGCCAACGACACCGTCTATGGCCTCGCCGGCGGCGTGTGGTCGGCCGACGAGGAGCGCGCCCGCAGGGTGGCGGCGCGCATCCGCACGGGACAGGTGGAGATCAACGGCGGGGCGTTCAACGCGCTCGCTCCGTTCGGCGGCTACAAGCAGTCCGGACACGGACGGGAGCTGGGCCGCTACGGCCTCGAGGAGTTCCTCGTCGTGAAGTCGTTGCAGCTCTGAACGGGCCGCTCGACCGGCTCTATACTCACTCGTCGCTAGGACTTTCAGTCGTACGCGGCCCGGTCTCCGGGCCGCGCCTGGAGGTGGGCTTCGCAGCCCACCTCTCTTTTTGACCAAATGGCACTCGAAGAGCTACACAACGAGATCGAGCAGCGGCTCGCCACGGCGGAGCCGGAGGTCGAGCTGCTCGAATGCGAGCGCGCCGGCCCGGAGCGGCTGCGGCTCGTGATCGACCACCCCGACGGGGTGAGCCTCGCGCTCTGCGAGCGAGTGACCGGCCACCTTCGCGACCTGCTCGTGGACTACGCGCTCGAGGTGAGCTCGCCGGGGCCCGAGCGGCCGCTCACGAAGCCCGACCACTTCAAGCAGTACCTCGGGCGCCGGGCGCGCGTCCGCCTGCGCACGCCGCGCGAGGGTCACCGCAGCGTGACCGGAGAGCTGGTGGGAGCGTCCGACGCGGAGGTGACGGTGGCGGCCGACGAAGGCGTCGTGTCGATCCCCTACTCCGAGATCAACAAGAGCAACCTTCTGGAGGCCCGATGACCAAGGAGATCGTCGAGGCGGTGGGAGTACTCGAGCGCGAGAAGGGCATCTCGGCGGACAAGCTGATGGAAGCGCTCGAGGACGCGCTCCTGTCGGCCTACAAGAAGACGCAGGGGGCGGCGAAGTACGCCCGCGTCGAGGTGGACCGCGACACCGGCGACTTCCTCGTCTTCGAGCTGATCCTGCCTCCCGAGCTCGAGGAGCAGCTGCTCGACGAGGTGGAGGAGGAGCTCGGCCAGGCGGAGGTCGACCCGGAGACCGGCGAGCTGCGCGAGCCGGAGCCTCCCGAGATCGGTCAGGAGCGGCTGGCCCAGTACAAGGACCAGATCGACGAGCGCGACGTGACGCCGCACGACTTTGGCCGCATCGCCGCTCAGACCGCCAAGCAGGTGATCCTCCAGCGGATCCGCGAGGCGGAGCGGGACATGATGTTCCACGAGTACCAGGACCGCGTGGGCGAGCTGATCACCGGCATCGTCCAGCAGTCGGACTCGCGCTACACGCTCGTGCAGCTGCGCGAGCGCGTGGAGGCCCTGCTGCCGCGCGGCGAGCAGGTGCACGGCGAGCGCTACGACCACGGTCAGCGGATCAAGGCCATCATCACCGACGTCTCGAACCAGTCGAAGGGCCCGAGCATCATCGTCTCGCGGCGCTCGCCGGAGCTGATCCGCGCGCTGTTCGAGCTCGAGGTGCCGGAGATCGCCGACGGGCTGGTGGAGATCCAGAACGTCGCCCGCGAGCCGGGCTACCGCTCGAAGATCGCCGTCGTCTCGCACGCCTCGGGCGTGGACCCGGTCGGCGCCTGCGTCGGCCCGCGCGGGTCGCGCGTCCGCATGGTCGTGTCCGAGCTGCGCGGCGAGAAGATCGACATCATCCCGTTCAACGAGGAGCCCGCGCGCTTCGTCGCTAAGGCGCTCTCGCCGGCGCGCGTGCGCGAGGTGCTCGTCGACGACGAGGGCAAGCAGGCCACGGTCATCGTGCCGGACGACCAGCTCTCGCTCGCGATCGGGAAGGACGGCCTCAACGCCCGCCTCGCCGCCCGCCTGACCGGCTGGCGCGTGGACATCCGCTCCGAGACCGAGTTCGCGGAGGAGGAGGCCGAGATGGGCTACGACGAGGAGGAGGTGGCGGGTCGCTGCGCGGCGATCCTCGCCAACGGCAAGCGGTGCCCGAACGCCTCGCTGCCCGGTTCGCGCTATTGCGGCCTCCCGGCCCACCAGGCGCTGACCGACCAGGACTCGGACTACGTCGTCCCGCCCGAGGAGGGCGCGAACGGCGACGAGCCGGCCGAGGAGCCGGAGGAGGCCCCCGCCGAGGAGCCCGTCACCGAGGCGGAGCCCGCGGCCGAGGAGCCCGTGGCCGAGGCCGCCGAGGAGGCGGAGCAGCCGTAGATATGAACCGAGCGCAGCCGGCCGAGCCGGCTGCTTCGGCTGGGCGGCTCCGCCAGTGCGTCGTCTGCCGCCGCTCCCTTCCACGCCAGGACCTGCTTAGACTCGTCCGGGGGTCCGGCGGGGCGGTGCAGGCGGACCCCGAGGGCCGTGCCGAGGGTCGCGGCGCCTACGTTTGCAGGGACCCTCGATGCTTGGAGGGAATCGCGGCCGCAAAGCCGCTGTCGCGATCGTTCCGCGCACGAACGACAGTGCAACCGGAGACCATAGACTTAGTGCAGAGATGGCAAAGAAGCGCGTCCACGAGATAGCCAAGGAGAAGGGGATCCCCAGCAAGGAGGTCCTCGCGATCCTGCAGAAGGCCGGCTTCGACGTGAAGGCGGCCGCCTCCAGCGTGGACGAAGACGACATTGCGCGCGCGTTCGGCGACGGCAAGCCCGCCGAGGAGCCCGCCGCCGCTCAGGCGGCCCCCGAGGCGCCGCCGGCGAAGGCCGGGTCGGGTAACGGCACGCCACCCGCAGCCGAGCCGCCGCAGCAGCGCCCGGCCCCGCAGCAGGGCGGCGGCGGCGACAACCGCCGCGAGCGCCCCCGTCCCACGCGCGGCACGCGCGGGGGCGAGAGCGGTGGAGGCGGCGGAGGCCGCCGCCGGCGCGTGGTCATCGACTCCCAGGCGGCGCGGCGCGACCGCCAGCCCCCGCCCCCGCAGCAGCCGCCGCGGCGCGGCCGCGGACGGCGCCGCCGGCCGCAGTGGGTCGAGCCCGACCTGGAGGCCCTGGCCGCCGAGCGCGACCGGCCGAAGGAGGAGCCGGCCGTGCCGGTGCAGTCCGGTTCGACCGTGAAGGAGGTGGCGGAGTCGCTCCAGCTCTCGTCCCCCGAGGTCATCAAGAAGCTGATGGAGCTCGGCGAGATGGCCACGCTCACCCAGACGCTCACCGACGAGGCCATCGAGGTGCTGGCCGACGCGTTCGAGAAGCGCGTGGAGATCGTCCACGCCGACGACGAGACCGAGGCCGACGTGGTCTTCGAGGACTCGGACGACGACCTCGTGGACCGGCCGCCGGTGATCACGATCATGGGCCACGTGGACCACGGCAAGACGTCGCTGCTCGACGCGATCCGGCAGACGAACGT
>JAFGJG010000143.1 GCA_016929195.1 Thermoleophilaceae bacterium | reverse complement strand
GAGTAGCGGGGGCGGGATTCGAACCCGCGACCTTCGGGTTATGAGCCCGACGAGCTACCTGACTGCTCCACCCCGCGTCGCGATCTACGAGGGTACCAACCTGTATAGGGTGCCTCAACCCGCGCTCCGGGGTCTTCCCGCGTTATGCGGATCGGCGTCATCGACCAGGGCACCAACTCCACGCGGCTCCTGATCGCGGACGTCGAGGACGGGCGGGTGGAGGAGGTCGAGCGGCGCACGGTGGTCACGCGCCTCGGCGAGGGGCTCGAGGCGAGCGGGCGGATCGCCGACGCCGCGATCGGCCGCGTGGCCGACGCGGTGGCCGGCTTTCGCGAGCTGCTCGACGTGCGCGGGGCGGAGCGGGTCGTGTGCGTGGCCACCAGCGCCATGCGCGACGCCGACAACGGGGAGGAGCTCGCGAGCCTGCTGCGCCACCGCCACGACGTGGACCCGCTCGTGATCTCCGGCGACGAGGAGGCGCGGCTCACCTTCCTCGGAGCGACGAACGGGCGCGACGACGCCCTCCCCACGCTCGTCATCGACATCGGCGGCGGCAGCACCGAGTTCGTGGAGGGCCGCCCCGGAGCGGAGCCTGCGTTCCACGTGTCGACTCGGATGGGTTCGGTGCGGCACAGCGAACGCCATCTGCACTCGGACCCGCCCACCCCGGAGGAGCTGGCGGCCCTCGCCGGCGACGTGGACGCGATCATCGCCGCGGACGTGCCCGAGCGGGTCCGCTCCGAGGTCGAGCGCGGCATCGCCGTGGCGGGCACGCCCACCTCCCTGGCCGCGATCGACCAGCACCTCGACCCCTACGACCCCGAGCGCGTGCACGGCTACGTGCTCACCAGGGCGGCGTGCGACGAGATGCTCGCGACGCTCGCCTCGCTGCCGGTGGCCGAGCGCCGCGGGGTGGTGGGCCTTCACCCGGACCGGGCACCCACGATCGTGGCCGGCGTGGCGATCCTGATCCGCTCGATGGAGGCGTTCGGGCTCACCGAGATCGAGGTCAGCGAAGCCGACATTCTCCATGGAGCAGCCCTGGAAATGCCCCTTTCGCGATAGACCGCGCTGCTCTATAGTCCGTCGCGCTGGGTGGAGAAGCCGTGCGGCTCAACGCCGTCGGCCCTCGCCCGGTACATAGGTTCGGGCGAAGCCGCATCGTATCGGCGCCTCCCGCCGCTCGAACCGCAAGGCCCTTTCAAGGCACGTACCCCTGCCCGTCCTGATGGGGCCGTTTTAGGAGCCGCCCGGAATGATTCCGGGCGGCTCCCTTTTTGTGGGGATGACCGCCGAAACGGGGTAGGTGAGCTGGATGAGCGCGCAACGTCTGGGACTCGGCTGCATGGGCATGTCGGGCATGTACGGGCCGGCCGACAGGGCCGAGAGCATCGCCACCATCCACGCCGCGGTGGACGCCGGGATCGACTTCCTCGACACCGGCGACTTCTACGGCATGGGTCACAACGAGCTGCTGATCGGTGAGGCTCTGAAGGAGCTGGACCGCGACCGCCTGACGATCAGCGTGAAGTTCGGCGGCATGCGCGACCCCGGCGGCGGGATCGTGGGGTACGACGGCAGGCCGGGCGCGGTGAAGAACTTCCTCTCGTACACGCTGACCCGGCTCGGGCTCGACCACATCGACGTGTACCGGCCCGCGCGCGTGGACCCGCAGGTGCCGATCGAGGAGACGGTCGGCGCGATCGCCGAGATGGTCGAGGCGGGCTACGTCCGGCAGGTCGGGCTCTCCGAGGCGAGCGCCGACACCGTCAGGCGCGCGGCCGCCGTCCACCCGATCGCCGACCTTCAGATCGAGTACTCGCTCGTATCGCGCGGCATCGAGGACGCGATCCTCCCGGCCTGCCGCGAGCTCGGGATCGGGATCACGGCCTACGGCGTGCTGTCGCGCGGCCTCCTGAGCGGCCACTGGCGGCGCGAGCGCGAGCTGCCGCCGAACGACTTCCGCGCCCACGCCCCGCGGTTCAGCGAGGAGAACCTGGACCGCAACCTCGCCCTGGCCGACTCGCTGCGCGAGCTCGCGGACGAGCGCGGCGCCACCACGGCACAGCTCGCGATCGCGTGGGTGCTGGCCCGCGGCGACGACATCATGCCGCTCATCGGCTCACGCACCCGCGGGCAGCTGGAGGAGTCGCTGGCCGCGCTGGACGTGGAGCTCTCGGACGACGAGGTCGCCCGCATCGAGGCCGCCGTCCCGGCGGACGCGGCGGCCGGCGAGCGCTACAACGCGCAGGGCATGCAGACGCTCGACAGCGAGCGCTAGGCCAGGTTCGACCTGCGCGGGTAGACGACGCTCGGGTCGGTCAGCACGTTCACGAGCGCCGGCTTGCCGGACGCGAACGCCCGCTCGAGCGCGGGCCGCAGGTCGTCCGGGCGCTCGACGAGCTCGCCGTGGCCGCCGAGCGCCGCGACCACCTCGTCGTAGCGGCACCCGGGCTGGAGATCGGCCGCCACCGAGTACCCGTAGAGGAACTCCATCGGGTGCTTCTCGAGCGCCCAGATCCCGTTGTTGCCCATCACCCCCACGACCGGCACGCCGTGGCGGACGAGCGTGTCGAACTCGAGCCCCGAGAAGCCGAACGCGCCGTCCCCGAGCAGCAGGCAGACCTGCCGCTCCGGGTTCGCGAGCTTCGCGGCGAGCGCGTAGCCGGGGCCGGTGCCTAGGCAGCCGTACGGGCCCGGGTCCATCCAGCATCCGGGCTCGTATGTGTCGATCACCCGGCCGGCGAACGAGACGAAGTCGCCGCCGTCGCCGATCACGACCGCGTCGCGGTCGAGCACCTGGCCCAGCTCGTTGTACAGGCGCAGCGGGTGGAGCGGCGAGCGGTCGTCGTTCAGCTCGTCGCGCTCGGCGGCGCGGCGCTCGTCCTCCACCTCGCGGAGCTGCGCGTTCCAGCCGGAGCGGTCCGGGCCGCCCGCGGCGGCCTCGCGGAGGGCGGCCAGGGTCGCCGCCACGCCGCCGAACAGCTCGGCCGCAACCGGGCGGGGATGCTGGCGCTCGGGCGGAGCCGACCCGACGATCACGATCTCGGTTTCGTCGCCGAAGGAGCCGCCGAAGCCGAGCCGGAAGTCCATCGGCACACCCACCACGATCGCCACGTCGGCGCCCTTCAGGCCTGTCCCGCGCGCGCGTGAGAAGAAGTGCGGGTCGTCGGCCGGCACGCAGCCGCGGGCCAGGCCGTTGAGGAAGACCGGGATGTCGAGCTCCGTGGCGAGGGCGCGCAGCGCCTCCTCCCCGCGCGCCCAGTACAGCCCCGTGCCGGCCATGATCACGGGGCGCTCCGCGCCGCGCAGCAGCTCGGCGGCGCGCTCGACGTCGGCGGCCGGGGCGTCCGAGGGATCGGGCAGCCCTCCGGGCGCGTCGGCATCCACCTCCGCCTCCATGAAGACGTGGTCGAGCGGGAAGTCGAGGAAGGTCGGCCCCGTCGGGGCCTCGACCGCCATTGCGAGCGCCTCGTCCACGAGGCCCGGGATCTCCGCGGTGCTCCCGGCGGTGCGGGCGAGCTTCGTGAGCGGCGCCACGAACGGTACGTGGTCGATCTCCTGGAGCGAGCCCTGACCCCAGCGCAGCGCCGGGGCGCGGCCGCCGAGCGCCAGCAGGGGCGACCCGTTCTGGAGCGCCGACGCCATCCCGCTCAAGCCGTTCGTCACCCCGGGGCCGGCGGTGAGCGCGCAGACGCCCGGCTCGCGGGTGGCCTTGGCCCAGCCCTCGGCCGCGAACACGGCTGTCTGCTCGTGGCGGACGTCGACGATGTCGATGCCCTCCTCGCGGCAGCCGTCGTAGATCGAGAACAGGTGGCCGCCGGACAGCGTGAACAGCTTGCTCACGCCGTGGGCCTTCAGGCGGCGGGCCACCAGGCGGCCGCCGTGGAGCGTGGTCGTCTCCTGCGCTTCGACCGTCATGGCGCGGCAATCTACCCCCCGGCCGGGGGGTTGGACGCCG
>JAFGJG010000142.1 GCA_016929195.1 Thermoleophilaceae bacterium | reverse complement strand
GCGCTTGCCGTGGCACTGCTCGCACGGGACGTACACGTCCGGCAGGAAGTGCATCTCGATCTTGATCTGGCCGTCGCCGCGGCACACCTCGCAGCGCCCGCCCTTGACGTTGAAGGAGAAGCGGCCCGGCTTGTACCCGCGTGCACGCGCCTCCTGGGTGCGCGAGTAGAGCTCGCGGATGTGGTCGAACAGCCCGATGTAGGTGGCGGGGTTGGAGCGCGGGGTGCGCCCGATCGGCGACTGGTCGATGTTGATGATCTTGTCGACCTGGTCGAGCCCTTGGATGCGCCGGTGCGCACCCGGCCGCTGCTTCGCCCGGTGGAGCCGGTTGGCGACCGCCTTGAACAGCACCTCGTTCACGAGCGTGGACTTGCCCGAGCCCGACACGCCGGTCACGCAGCAGAGAACCCCGAGCGGGATCTTGACGTCGATGTTGTTGAGGTTGTGCTGCGACGCGCCCTCGATCTGCACGTACCCGGTCGGCCGGCGCCGCTTCGACGGCACCGCGATCTCGCGCTTGCCCGACAGGAACTGCCCCGTGGCCGAGCCGGGCACGCGCATGACCTGCCGGGGCGTGCCCTCGGCCACCACGTGGCCACCGTGCTCGCCGGCGCCGGGCCCGAGGTCGACCAGGTGGTCGGCGGCCCGCATCGTGCCCTCGTCGTGCTCGACCACGATGACGGTGTTGCCGAGGTCGCGCAGCCGCTCGAGCGTGGCGATCAGGCGCTCGTTGTCGCGCTGGTGGAGCCCGATCGAGGGCTCGTCGAGGATGTAGAGCACGCCGACCAGGCTCGACCCGATCTGGGTCGCCAGCCGGATGCGCTGCGCCTCGCCGCCCGACAGCGTGGCGGCCGCCCGGTCGAGCGACAGGTAGCCCACGCCCACGTTGTCGAGGAAACGGAGCCGCTCGTCGATCTCGCGGAGGATCAGCCGCGCGATCTGGCGCTCGGTCTCGGTCAGGTCGAGCGACTCGAGCCACTCGATCGCCCGCCGCGCCGACAGCCGCGTGAACTGGTGGACGCCCAGCCCACCCACCAGCACGGCCAGCGACTCCGGCCGCAACCGCGCGCCCTTGCAGTCCGGGCACGGGCGCAGCGTCATGTACTCCTCGATCTTCTCGCGCGACCAGTCGGAGTCGGTCTCGCGGTAGCGCCGCTCGAGGTTCGGGACGATCCCCTCGAAGTTCGTCATGTACGAGCGCCGCCGCCCGTACCGGTTGCGGTAGGACACGTAGACGCGGTCGCCGTTCGTGCCGTAGAGGAAGCAGTGGCGGACGTCCTCCGGGAGGTCCTCCCAGGGGTTGTCCATGTCCACCTCCCACTTGTCCGCGATCGCCTGGGTCATCTGCTCGTAGTAGTTCGAGTTGCTCGTCGACCACGGCAGGATCGCCCCGTCGTTCAGCGACAGGCTCGGGTCCGGCACGATCAGCTCCGGGTCGATCTCCATCTGCGATCCGAGGCCCGTGCAGCGCGGGCAGGCGCCATGCGGTGAGTTGAAGGAGAACATCCGCGGCTCGAGCTCCGGCATCGACGTGCCGCAGTGGAGGCACATGAAGCGGTCCGAGTAGGTCGTGACGTCGCCGGTCTCGACGCTCTCCACGTCAACGATGCCCTCCGCGCGCGCGACCGCCGTCTCGATCGAGTCGGTCAGGCGCTTCCGGAGGTCGGACCGCATGACGAGCCGATCCACCACGACGGAGATGTCGTGCTTGAACTTCTTGTCGAGGACGATGTCCTCCTCCAGCCGGCGCAGCTCGCCGTCCACCTTGACCCGCGTGAAGCCCTCGGCCCGCAGCGTGTCGAGCAGATCCCGGTACTCGCCCTTGCGCCCGCGGACGACGGGCGCCAGGACCATGAACTTCGCCCCCTCCGGGAGCGTCATGATCTGGTCGACGATCTGCTCCGCCGACTGCGCCTCGATCGCGCGGCCGCAGTTGTAGCAGTGGGGATGGCCCACCCGGGCCCACAGGAGGCGCAGGTAGTCGTAGATCTCCGTGACCGTGCCGACGGTGGAGCGCGGGTTGCGCGAGGTGGTCTTCTGGTCGATCGAGATCGCCGGCGACAGGCCCTCGATCGAGTCCACGTCCGGCTTGTCCATCTGGCCGAGGAACTGGCGCGCGTAGGCCGACAGGGACTCGACGTAGCGGCGCTGCCCCTCGGCGTAGATCGTGTCGAACGCGAGGCTCGACTTGCCCGACCCGGACAGGCCCGTGATGACGATCAGCGCGTGCCGCGGCAGCTCGATGTGGAGATCGCGGAGGTTGTGCTCACGCGCTCCCGAGATGACGATCTGATCCTGCCGGGCGGCCACGATGGTCGAGTCTAGAGCGGCACCCGGCCGTACTCTCTCGAACGTGTGTTCGACCCGCAACGAGCGGGTTTTTCGTCAGCTGTTGGCGCGTTCCCAGACCTCGTCGAGGAGCTCCCCCGGGTCCTCGAGGTCGAAGTTCTCGTCGAGGTAGCGGGCCACCTCCTCGCGCGAGGAGCCGTTGAGGACCATGTTCAGGGCGATCAGCCGGGGAGCGTCCGCACCGCCGGGCGCCGCGGGCTCGGGCGCCGGCTCCGGTTCGGGCTCGGGCTCGGGCTCGGGCGGCTCCGGTTCGGGCTCCGCCTTCGGCGGGGGCGGCGGTGGAGGAGGCGGCGGTGCGGCCTTTCGCTCCATCGCGGCCTCGACCACACCGGCCCGCTCCTCGATCTCTGCGGCGAGCCGGCGCACCGACCGGGTCAGCTTCTCGACGGCGTCGGCCACCTCGCGCAGGTGCGCCTCCACCGCCGCGGGGTCGACGCCGTCCGTCGCGCGCGGGAAGTCCGAGCGCTCGATCGACTCCCTGCTCAGGTCCATCGCGCGCAGACTAGCTGCGCGGGCGTCAGCCCTTGACGCGGAAGGCGCCGCGCATGAACGGATGGATGCGGCAGAAGTAGGTGTAGGTGCCCGGCTTGAGGTTCTTCGGCGTGGACCACTGGTTCGCGCCCGCGGTCGCGACCTCCGGGTCCGTGCCGAGCGTGCCCGACTCGAACTGCACGGGGCCGTCGGCGATCGGATAGGCGACGCCCGTGCTCTTGTTGCAGGGCGCCTTGCAGGACGTGAGCGAGTGGTAGATCCGCTGCGGGTTGTCCTGGTTGATGAAGGTGAGCGACTGGCCCTGCTGCACGACCGGCGGCCGTCCCCCGAGGCCCGGCAGGCGTAGGTCGCCCAGCCGGTAGTTGAAGCCGAGGATGTCGACTGTGCCCGGGTTGAGCGTGCCGTCCTTCAGCTTCCGCGCGTCCGGCAGGTTCGTCTTCTTGCCGCCGTGGTTGCGGTTCTCAGCGAGGTGCCCGTGCGTGGGCTTGCCCGGCAGGTCGACGCGCTTCTTGAAGGGGTTCCGCCCCTTCGCGACGTCGGCGTCGGCCATGTAGGCGACCATGATCCCCATCGACTCCCACCAGGCGGCGCGCTTGGTGCCGTAGGTCGCCGTGGTCGTGAGCACGTCGCCCTGCTTGACCTCGACCTTCCAGTCGGGACGCGTGGCCGACATGGCCACGTCCCACGAGACCGCGCCGGCGGGCTCGTAGTACTTCGCCTTCGACCGGAAGAGGTGGACCTTGTCACCGCGTCCGCGCGGCGTGCTCAGGCGGCACTTCTTGGCCGCCCTGGCGGTCTTCGCCTTCCCGCACTTCGCGCTCCTCACCTTGGCGCCCTGGCGCTCCAGCCAGAGGTCGGTGTGGAGGCCTCCGGGGTGCAGGTGGCCGGCCGTCGCGAGCAGCACCCCGTCGCGGTCCACGGTCCAGGCGTTGCGCTGGTTGCCGGCCGGGTACGCGTTCGGGTCGTCGTCCGGGTACGTGAAGAGGTTGTTCTTGCCCGAGTTCTTCATCACGTTGAAGACCGGGTAGATCTTGCCGCTCTCCACGTCCATCCAGATGGGCCGCGCCGGCTTCATCTTCTTGGCAGCGGGCGAGCTGTCCGGGATGAAGTCGATCTCGTACACCATCTTCACCTGGGTCGGAACCGGGGTGAGGTTGTGGAGCATGTGGTTGAAGAGCCAGGTGTCCGACGCCTTGTAGCGGTAGCCGTAGCCCTTCGGCAGCTGGAAGATCGTCTTCTCCTCACCCGCAGCGAAGAACAGCTCGGGGAGGTTGTTCGTGCTGTTCGGGCGGCTGAGGTTGACCCACACCCCGTGGTGGAGGTGGACGACGTCGACGCGCGGCACCTTGCCGTTCATGTAGACGAGGTCGGGCCGCATGCGCGTGATGTAGCCGTCGACCTTCGGCTTCGCCGTGATCGGCGTGTAGCCGATCTCGTTCTGGCCCGGGATGATCTTGAACGGGCCGATCTCGTACTTGAGGCGCTTGGCGCCGTTCGGGAGCTTCGTCGTGGTGACGGTGCTGTGCTCGCCGGTGAGCATCCGCGTCCCGTTCAGGACGATGTCGCCGGCGCTCGCGGCACTCGCCGTCGACGCGAAGACCAGCATCAGCGTGGCGGCGGCGGCTGCCGCCATGACCTCCCTCAAGGCACGAGACACGCGAGGCATCTTAGCTACTTGCGGGCTGAGTGCAAATACAATGACCTCAACGGGTTACTGCGTACCCGCCTCGGCCTCTTCCAACTCACGCCGAAGGGCCTTGATCTCGTCGCGCAGCTTGGCGGCGTACTCGAACCGCAGGTCGTCCGCCGCGGCGAGCATCTCCTCCTCCAGCTCGACCATCGTCCGCCGGATGTCCTCGGCGGACATCCCCTCCTCGGTGCGGCGGCGGCGATTGCGCCCGCTCGGCACCTTCGACTCGATCGCGAGGAAGTCGGTGATGTCCGAGATGCCCTTGCTGATCGTCTCCGGCGTGATGCCGTGCTTCTCGTTGTACTCGACCTGGATCGCGCGGCGGCGGTCCGTCTCCGAGATCGCCGTCCGCATGGCGTGGGTCTCCTTGTCGGCGTACATCACGACCTTGCCGCGAACGTTCCGAGCGGCGCGCCCGATCGTCTGGATCAGCGAGGTCTCGCCGCGGAGGAAGCCCTCCTTGTCCGCATCGAGGATCGCGACGAGCGACACCTCCGGCAGGTCGAGCCCCTCGCGAAGGAGGTTCACGCCGACGAGGACGTCGAACTCGCCCAGCCTCAGCTCCCGGATGATCTGGATGCGCTCGAGCGTGTCGATCTCCGAGTGCAGGTAGCGGACCCTGAAGCCGTACTCGAGCAGGTAGTCGGTGAGGTCCTCGGCCATCTTCTTCGTGAGCGTCGTGACCAGCGCGCGCTCCTCGGCCTCCACGACCTGCTTGATCTCGTTCATCAGGTCGTCGATCTGGTTCTTCGTCTCGCGGACGTCGACCTGCGGGTCCACGATGCCGGTCGGGCGGACGATCTGCTCGACGATCCGCGAGGAGTGGCCGCGCTCGAAGTCGCTCGGCGTGGCCGACACGAACACGATCTGCGGGGTGTGCTGGAGGAACTCGTCGAAGGTCTGCGGGCGGTTGTCCATCGCGCTCGGGAGCCGGAAGCCGTAGTCCACGAGCGTCTGCTTGCGCGAGCGGTCGCCCTCGTACATGCCGCCGATCTGCGGGACCGTCTGGTGCGACTCGTCGATGAAGCAGACGAAGTCGTCCGGGAAGAAGTCGAGCAGGCAGAAGGGCCGCTCCCCCGCCTTGCGGTTGTCGAGGATCCGCGAGTAGTTCTCGATGCCGTTGCAGAAGCCGAGCTCGCGGAGCATCTCCATGTCGAACTGCGTGCGCTGGCGGAGCCGGTGCGACTCGAGCAGCTTGCCCTGCTCCTCCAGCTCCTTCGTCCGCATCTCGAGCTCGTCGCGGATCTCGCCGATCGCCCGCTCGATCGTGGGCTTGTCCGTGGCGTAGTGCGTGGCGGGCCAGATGCCGGCGTGGCCGACCTCCTGGATGATCTCGCCGGTCAGCGGGTCGAACTGCTGGATCGACTCGATCTCGTCCCCGAAGAAGACCGCGCGGTAGGCGGTCTCGGCGTAGGCCGGGAAGACCTCGAGCGTCTCGCCGCGCACCCGGAAGGTGCCGCGGCCGAGATTCGAGTCGTTCCGCGTGTACATGTTGTCGACGAGCTTCCGGAGGATGTCGTCGCGGTCGGCCATCTGGCCCTTCGTGAGGACCACTACCTGCGCGTCGTACTTCGACGGCGAGCCGAGGCCGTAGATGCATGACACGCTCGCAACCACGATCACGTCGCGGCGCGCGAAGAGGGCGGCGGTGGCGGAATGGCGGAGCCGGTCGATCTCCTCGTTGATCGACGAGTCCTTCTCGATGTACAGGTCCTGCGCCGGGACGTACGCCTCGGGCTGGTAGTAGTCGTAGTACGAGACGAAGTACTCGACCGAGTTGT
>JAFGJG010000141.1 GCA_016929195.1 Thermoleophilaceae bacterium | reverse complement strand
GCGAGGCCGCCGGAGACGGTCCAGAACGGCTCGGCCTTGGAGCTGAGGTAGGCGCCGATCATGCCGCCCGCGAGGCCCATCAGCGTGTTGAAGACCCAGGCGGAGAGGTTGGTCGGCGCCCCGTAGATGTTCACGAAGCCGTCGCCCGAGTAGATGACGCAGCCCATCAGGAACCCGAAGAAGCCGAGGTAGATCAGGACCAGCCCGAGCATCGACAGCAGGAGGTTGTGGCCGCGGATGGTCACGGCCGTGCCGTCCGGCAGGAAGCGACCGATGCGCGGGCCGAGGTTCATCAGCACCCCGAGCGTGAACGCGCCCGCGATCAGGTGCACGCAGCCGGCGGCTCCGGCGTCGTGGAAGCCGAGCTCGGTGAGCATCCAGCCCGCCGGGTGCCAGCCCCAGGCGGCGCCGATGATCCAGACGACCGACCCGAGGATGACCGCGAGGATCAGGAAGGCGCTCAGCCTGATCCGCTCGATCGCGGCGCCGGACATGATCGAGGCGGTGGTCGCCGAGAACAGCGCGAAGCAGCCGAAGAAGACGCCGCTCGCCGAGTCCTGGAGGTTCGGCCCCATGTTCGCGCTCCACGGCTCGGCGGCCTTCGCGAGATCGTCGATCCGTGGCACGCCCGTGGGCATCGCGTTGTAGAGGAACCACCCGAACAGAAAGAAGCTCGGGATGACGACCGCGAGGGTCATCAGGTTCTTCATCGCTGACGCGAGCACGTTCTTCACGCGCGAGGCCCCGGACTCGTAGACGAGGAAGCCCGCATGGATGCTGAACATCAGCGCGATGCTCACCCAGTAGAAGAACTCGAGGTTGACCGAGTTCGACGTCTCGAGGGCGGACTTCAGCTCCTGCATCGGGCCTCCTGGCACGCGGGACGGGTCCGTCCGATTCTCTGGCGGTCGCGCGGCCGCCGCTATGGACCGCGGGTCGGAACCGCGGTGTGCAAATTTGTGCAGAGAGTCGACGCGACCGGTGGACACATACCGCCCGGCGCGATACAAGTCGTCTGTACAAACTTGTACGACGAGGTCCCGACCGGGGAGAGGGAATGGCGGACAAGACTTGGGGCGGCGAGCCCTTCTGGGGACTCAGCTACGACTGGGATCCGGACTGGCTCCTGACCGAGCGGCAGAAGGAGCTCCGCGCGAAGCTGATCGACCTCTGCGAGGGCGAGATGCGCGCGAACGCGAAGCGCTCGGACGACGAGCTGCTCTACCCGCGCCGCAACTTCGAGATCCTCGCCGAGAACGGCTTCCTGTCGCTGACGGTGCCCGAGGAGTACGGCGGGCTCGGTGAGAACCACGTGGCGTTCACGATGGTCTGCGAGACGCTCGCGCGCTACGGCTGCGCGTCCACGGCCATGTGCTACGTCATGCACATCGGGGCGGTGTCCACGCTCATGCTGCGGCCCACGCCGGAGCTGATCGAGAAGTACATCCGGCCGCTCAACGACTGCAAGATCGGCACGCTGTCCTACTCGGACCCCGAGACCGGCTCGCACTTCTGGTACCCGTTCTCATCGAGCGCCGAGCGCTCGAACGGCGGCTTCAAGGTCAACAAGAAGGCGTCCTGGACGACCTCGGGCGGCTTCGCCGACTTCTACGTCGTGCAGACCACCAGCCCCGACTTCAAGGGCTACGACGACCTCTCGGTGTTCGTGATCGACGGCGAGCACGTGCAGGCGCAGCCGTCGCTCTGGGACGCGCTCGGCCTGCGCGGCAACCAGTCCGGGCCGATCCAGGTGGACGGGATCGAGATCCCCGCGGACCAGGTCGTCGGCCCGCTCGGCGACGGCGCGGCCTCGAACGACGAGGCCGTCGACCCGTGGTTCCTGATCGGCTCGTCGTCGGTGTGGAACGGGATCGCGATGGGCGCCATCGACATCGCGAAGCGCCACACGACGCGCAAGCGCCACGTGGACGTGGGCATGCGCGTGGCCGACTACCCGACGATCCAGGACTACGTCGGCGAGGCCGTGATGGACACGAACGCCTGCCGCGTCTTCGTCATGTCCGTGGCGCAGGCGATGGACCGCGCGACCGACGACAACCGGCGCGTGCTCGAGGTCGGCGAGACGGCCCGCGCCGACTTCCTCCACTGGGCCTGGCAGATCAAGTTCGAGGCGGCCAAGAACACCGCCCACCACGTCGACAAGATGCTCCACGCCTGCGGCGGCTCCGGGTACAAGCGCGACATGGAGCTCGAGCGCTACGTGCGCGACGCAAAGGCCGGCTGGGTCATGGGGCCGACGAACGAGGTCCTGCGCCAGTTCGTCGGCAAGGCCGTGCTGCTCGGCTTCGACGCCCTCGACTACTGGAACCAGACCTACAACAAGCGCGTGGTCGAGAACGAGACCAAGAAGCTGGACGCCGCCGGCAAGCGCGAGCTCGCGAAGGAGCTGAGCGAGCAGGCCGACAAGGACGAGTCGCGGGAGCCCGCGAAGGCGTAATGCTTCGCGACCGGCCAGGTGTCGCCGGGGGTCCGGGGGCGCGAGCCCCCGGTCTGCTTCCGGTCGATCCCAGGTTCGAGTCCTGGTGGGTCCGGCCCGGCTCGGCCACGGCGGTGGAGCTGCGCGGCGACGACCGCGTGACGATCATCGACCCGGACGGCGGCCAGCCCGCCGAGCTGACGGTCCTCGCGCCGGACGGGCGCGAGGATCCGGGCGCCCTCGGCACGCGCGCCGACGTGCCCGCCACCGTCCTGCGCGATGCCGACGACGGGTTCCTGGGCTCGCTCCACGCGCGCGGCCTGAAGCCGCACGACGCGCGCGCCACCCGCCTGTTCGGGCCCGACAGCAGGCCGGGCGCGTCCGAGGCGTTCCGCGCGGAGCGCGACGCGACGGTGATCGTCGCGGCTCCGGGCGGCCGTGTGGTGGACGGCGAGCCCCCCGCGTCCGCGCTCGTGATCGAGATCCGCCGCGCGGCCCCGCGGGCGAAGGAGGAGATCGAGCTGCCGCCGCCGCTGGCCGAGCCGCGGCTCGACTTCCGGGTGGACCTCGCGACCGCGCTGGCCTACGAGGTGAGAGCGGGCGAGTACATCCAGGTGATCGACGTCGAGGGCCGGCAGTGCTCGGACTTCCTCGCGTTCCACCGCGGCAAGCTCGACAGGGGGCTGGAGCGCGGCCTCGACGGCGTGACGACCCGCACGCTGATGGGCCACGCCTACCCCAGCCCCGGCCTCCAGGGGAAGTTCTACGACGTGGACATGGACCCGCTCGTGGAGGTCGTGCGCGACACGGTCGGGCGCCACGACACGTTCGCGCTCGCCTGCACCTCCAAGTACTACGAGGACATGGGCTATCCCGGGCACATCAGCTGCACCGAGAACTTCAACGCCGAGGTCACGCCCTACGGCATCGCCGAGCGCAAGGGCTGGGAGGCGCTCAACTTCTTCTACAACACGAGCTTCGACCGCGACAACGTGCTGTTCATGGACGAGCCCTGGTCGCGGCCCGGGGACTACGTGCTGCTGCGCGCGATGACCGACCTCGTCTGCGCGTCGTCGGCATGCCCCGACGACATCGACCCGGCCAACGGCTGGGAGATCACCGACGTGCACGTGCGCGTCTACTCGCCCGAGAACCGCTTCTCCACCGCGATCGCCCATCGCGTGACCCCGGAGGCTGAGCCCGTTTTGACCAAGGAGACGACGTTCCACCCGCGGACGAGCGAGCTCACCGACAGCTTCGTGGAGTACCGCGGCTACTGGCTCCCGCACTGCTTCAACAACGAGGGCGGGATCTCGGAGTACTGGGCCTGCCGCGAGAAGGCCGTCGTGGTGGACCTGTCGCCGCTTCGCAAGTGGGAGGTGCTCGGCCCGGACGCCGAGACGCTCATCCAGTGGGCGATCACGCGCGACGCGCGCCGGCTGGCGGTCGGCCACGTGGTCTACACGGCCGTCTGCAACGAGACCGGCGGCATGATGGACGACGCCACCGTCTTCCGGCTCGGCGACGACAACTTCCGCTTCATCGGCGGCGACCCGTACACGGGCGTATGGCTGAAGGAGCTCGCCGAGCGCCTCGGGCTGCACGTGTTCGTGAAGCCGTCCACCGACCAGCTCCACAACCTCGCCGTGCAGGGCCCGGAGAGCCGCGAGCTCATGAAGAAGCTCGTCTGGACGCCGCCGACCCAGCCGTCACTCGAGGAGCTCAGGTGGTTCCGCTTCCTCGTCGGGCGCTTCGGCGGCTACGACGGCATCCCGGTCGTGGTCTCGCGCACCGGCTACACCGGCGAGCTCGGCTACGAGGTCTTCTGCCACCCCGACGACGGGCCGGCGGTCTGGGACGCGATCTGGGCGGCGGGCCGGGACCACGGCCTGAAGCCGCTCGGGCTCGAGGCGCTCGACATGATCCGGATCGAGGCCGGCCTGATCTTCGCCGGCTACGAGTTCGACGACCAGGTCGACCCGTTCGAGGCCGGCATCGGTTTCACGGTGAAGCTCGACAGCGAGGACGACTTCGTCGGCAAGGAGGCGCTGCTCGAGCGCCGGGAGCACCCCCAGCGCAAGCTCGTCGGCCTCGAGCTGGAGGGCAACGAGACCGCGGGGCACGGCGACGAGGTCTACGTCGGCCGTCGCCGCGTGGGCGTGGTCACGAGCGGGACGCGCAGCCCGGTGCTGCGCAAGAACATCGCCATGTGCCGGATGGCCGTGCAGTACGGCGAGATCGGCACCGACGTGGAGGTCGGCAAGCTCGACGGCCTCCAGAAGCGCATCCCGGCGAAGGTCGTGCGCGTGCCCTTCTACGACCCCGACAAGACGAAGCCGCGGTCCTGATGGAAGCGGGC
This sequence comes from Thermoleophilaceae bacterium, assembly GCA_016929195.1. Lineage (GTDB taxonomy): Bacteria > Actinomycetota > Thermoleophilia > Solirubrobacterales > Thermoleophilaceae > JACVRW01. The sequence goes on along the minus strand of JAFGJG010000141.1, from coordinate 12,100 downwards.
TTCCGGCCGGCGGAGTTCGACTTCCCGCTCTCCTTCACTGGGCCGGACGGGATCGGCGCCACGCCGTTCGACGAGGTCCTGGAGCAGGAGGCCCCGGACGTGGACGGCGACGACCCTGCCGTCGCCCTGCGCCAGGTGCTCGGCCAGTTCGCCACCGGCGTGACGGTCATCACGACGCTGAAGGGCGAGCAGGTGCACGGCATGACGGCCAACGCCTTCATGTCGGTATCGCTCGAGCCGCCGCTGGTCCTGGTCTCCGTGGACCGGCGCACCAAGATGTGCTCGCTCCTCCACGAGGGCTCGCACTACGGCGTGAGCGTGCTCTGCGAGACCCAGAGCGCGCTGTCCGACCGCTTCGCCGGCCGCGCCGGCGAGGGTCTGCCCGAGCCGCGCTTCGCGGTCGTGCGCGAGACCCCGCTCGTGGAGGGCGCCCTCGCCCACTTCGTGGCCTCGGTGCAGCGGTCCTACTGGGGCGGCGACCACTCGCTGTTCCTCGGCCGCGTCGAGTACGCCCGCCACCACTCGGGCTCCCCGCTGCTGTTCCACGGCGGGCGCTACGAGCGCCTAGGGCAGGCTCGGTAGCTCGGCCAGCCACGCGCTCCGCGCGCCGGTCTCGTCCCAGAGGACCGGGAAGAACGACTCGTCGAGCGAGAGGTCGCCGCGGCGGCGGTAGCGCGAGTACACGAGGTCGACGTTGTCCGGGTGGAAGCGGGTCTCGACCGGGATCAGGTGCGAGACGATCGAGCGGCGGTGCGTGGTCGCCTCGTTCGGCCCGGAGCCGTGGAAGGTCAGCGAATGGTGGAACGTGCAGCCGCCCGCCCTGACCACGACCGGCACGAGGTCGAGCTCCTCGCCGTCCGGCGCCGCCTCGCGGGCCGGCGCCACCCAGTCGTCGGGCGCGTGGAACTCGCCGCGCGACGGCGGCGCCTTCGGCCACCTGTGCGAGCCCCGCACGTACTCGATCGTGCCCCCCTGGGCGCGCGTGTCGTCGAGCGCGACCCAGCAGGTGATCATCTCGGGCGGCACGAGGTAGCCCGCGAACGAGCCGTCCTGGTGCATGCCGAGCGACTTCGCCCCCGGCGGCTTCCAGAGGCAGTTGTCCTGGAGCATGCGCGTGCCGCGATAGCCCATCAGCTGGGCGGCCAGCCGGCCGGTCCGCTCACTGAGGACCTGGGCGGCGATCCGGTCGTCGGCGCGCCAGCCGTTGCAGATCTGGCGGGTGCGGTCCTCGGGGTCCCGCCCCTCCTTCCAGTTCACCTCGTCAGGTGCGATGCCGGTCTCGTACTCGCCGGCGAAGAGGGCGTCGAAGCGCTGGCGGAGGAGCTCGATCGCCGCGTCGGAGATGAAGCCCTCCTCGACGATCAGGAAGCCGTCGGCGTGGAAGCTCTCGACCTGCTCGTCCGACAGTCGGTCCTGGACGGTCACCAACATCTGGTCGGCGCAACGTAGCACTAGCATCGCGCCCGTGGGAGACCTCGGAGACCGCCCGCTCGCCGGCTTCCTCGACGACGTGGCGGCCGCGACACCGGCCCCCGGCGGCGGCACCTCGGCAGCGCTGACGACCGCACTGGGCGCAGCGCTCGTGGCGATGTCGGCGGGGATCGCCGAGGCGGCCGCCGAGCACGCCCGCGCCGAGGAGCTGCGCGCCCGGGCGCTCGAGCTGGCGGAGGAGGAGCTGACCTCCTACGAGCCCGTGATCGCGGCGCACCGGCTGCCGCTCGGCGACCCCGAGCGGGGCGAGCGCCTCGCCGCCGCGCTCGCCGAGGCGAGCCGCGCGCCGGCCGAGATCGCCGAGCTGGCCGCGGAGACGGCCGAGCTGGGCGCGCGGGTGGCGGCCGCCGCCGCCCCCGCGGTCCGCGGCGACGCCGTGACCGGGACGCTGCTCGCCGAGGCCGCAGCGAGCGCCGCCGCCGAGCTGGTCGAGACGAACCTGCGCGACCGGACCGGGGACTCCGTGGTCAAGCGGGTGGCCGACGCCCGCAGACGCGCCCGGCGGGCCCGGGTCGAGGCCGCCTAGAAGACGACCGTCGTGTTCTCGGTCACGAGCACCCGGTCCTCCAGGTGCCGCTCGACCGCGCGCGCCAGGACCGTGCGCTCGATGTCCGCGCCCAGCTGCTTCATCGTCTGGATCGAGTCGCGGTGCGTCACGCGGATCACGTCCTGCTCGATGATCGGCCCGGCGTCGAGCTCCTCCGTCACGTAGTGCGCGGTGGCGCCGATCAGCTTCACGCCGCGCTCCTTCGCCCGCTCGTAGGGCCCGGCGCCGGCGAAGGCCGGCAGGAACGAGTGGTGGATGTTGATGACCGGCACCCCCAGCCGCTCGAGGAACTCGCCGGACACGATCTGCATGTAGCGAGCCAGCACCACGAGCTCGCAGCTGCCGGCGAACAGCTCGAGCAGCCGCTCCTCGGACTGCGGCTTCGTCTCCTTCGTGACGGGCACGTGGTGGTAGGGGATCCCGAAGCCCTCCACGTCGGCGCGCGCGTCGTCGTGGTTCGATGCGACGAGCGCGATGTGGCCCTCGAGCGAGCCGCGCCGCCAGCGCCACATGAGGTCGAGCAGACAGTGCTCCTCGCGCGAGACGAGGATGCCCACGCGCTTGAGCTGCGTGGTGTCCCACATCCGCCACCCCATCTCGAACGGCTCGGCGACCCTGTCAGTGAAGTCGCGCTCGAACGCATCCCGCTCGGCATCCGAGAGCGGCAGGAAGAACTCCATCCGCATGAAGAAGTCGCCGCCCTCGGGGTTCGTCGTGTACTGGTCGGAGCGCACGATGTTCGCGCCCTGGGTGAAGAGGAATCCCGAGACCGCGCTGACGATGCCGGGGCGGTCTGCGCACGAGATGAGAAGGCGCGTGAGCGCGGGCCGCTCGGTCACCGGCCGGGTTCTACAGGCCGCGGGGGACGGTCCCGGATAGCCTGCGGCCGTGCGCCGGCAGCCGCGGCCGATGAGGGACGCCAGCGAGCAGGTGGCGATCCAGATCCAGCACCACATCCAGCGCGAGCGCCTCGCGCCGGACGACTTCCTCGGCCGCGAGGAGGACCTCGCGGCGGAGTTCGGCGTCAGCCGCCCGACGATCCGCGAGGCGCTCAGGCTGCTGGCGAGCGGGAACCTGATCCGCGCCACGAAGGGCCCCGGCGGCGGGATCTTCGTCGCGAGCACGGCCGACCGCGGCCTGGGCCAGAGCCTGAGCGACGCCATCGCGACCATGCTCGAGACCGGAGCGGTGAGCCTCGACGAGCTCATGGACGCCTGGCTCGCGCTCGAGGTGGCGCTCGCGGGCAGGGCCGCGTCGGAGCGCGACGAGGAGATGCTGGAGCGCCTCCGCCCCGCCCTGGGCGACGACATGGAGGTCCACCGCATCCTCGCCGGGGCTGCCGGGAACCGCGTGGTCCGCGCCCTCACCGACTGGATCGCCGAGGTCCTGCAGCCGGCGCTCGCCGAGGCGCTCGACCCCGCGATCCTGGGGCCGCTCGTCCGCAAGCAGCACGAGGCCCTGCTGACCGCGATCGAGCGGGGAGACGCCCGGCTGGCGGAGCGCGCGATGCGGGATCACATCGTCTACCTGCGAGGTCTGCTTCATGGTTGAGCGGGTGGGCCGGGAGGCCTTAGCCTTCACCTCCGTGGCCGAGCGCAGGCACGTCGAGGAGGTCGTGATCGGGGCCGCCGTGGCCGGCGGAGCGCTCGCCGCGGCCAAGCTCGGCTGGGACCGCCTCTCCGGCGATCGCGACCAGCGCAAGTTCGAGCTCCGCCCGGGGGAGCCCGTCCCGGAGGGGATCGAGCGGATCGCGCTCGGGCAGCTCGACGGCTCGATCGAGGGGCTAGCGGGCGAGGGCGACTCGGACCGCGCGACCGCCATCCACGAGACGCGCAAGAGCCTCAAGCGCCTGCGCGCGACCGCGCGGCTCACGCGCCACCAGCTCGGCGACCGCGTGTTCACGCGCGACAACCAGACGTTCCGCGACGTGGGCAAGAGGCTGTCGGCCGCGCGCGACAGCCGCGTGCTGCTCGACACGCTCGCCGAGCTCTCCGAGCGGTACCCGCGCGTGGCCGACCCGAACGGCCTGGCGCCGTTCCGCCGGACGCTGCTCAGCCGCCATGCCAACTCGCAGCGCAAGCTGCGTGACTCGCAGGCGTCCGAGCAGGCGCTCCGCGACCTGCGGGCGGCCCGCGACCGCGTGGCGGCCTGGCCGCTCAGCGGCGAGGGCGCGGCGGCGCTCGCGCCCGGCGTCGAGCAGATCTACCGCCGCGGCAGAAAGGCCTTCAAGGCGGCGCAGAGGGAACCGAGCACGCAGCACCTCCATGAGCTCCGCAAGCGCGCGAAGGACCTCTGGTACACGGGCCAGATCGTGCGCTCGGCGGCGCCCGAGGCGTTCGGGCCGATCACGGACGACGCACATGAGCTCTCTGAGCTGATCGGCAAGGAGCACGACCTCGCCATCCTGGCGGAGACCGCCTCGGAGCGGCCGGACCGCTTCAGCGGGGACGTGAGCCTCGACGACCTGCTCGACCTGATCGAGAAGCGCAGGCGAAAGCTGCAGCGCAAGGCGCTGAAGGTCGGCGCCCGCCTCTACGCCAAGAAGCCGAAGAAGGTCGCCCGCGGGCTTGCGTAAGCGCTTTCAGCTGCCGATCAGGCAGTTGTGCGCATTTTCGAGGAGCGCTCAGCCGCCCAGAAGCGGCTGATGGTCATGAGCGCGGCCGGAATCTACGGCGGCGCGGCTTTCGTCGGCCTGCTCGAGGACGCCCTGCCCGGCGGGCCGAGGTTCTCTCTGCTTCCCGGGCTGGTGGCGCTCGTGTTCGTGGTGTTCCTGCTCGCCCTCGGCACGCGTCTCCCGGTGGCGCTGCTCGCGGCACTCGGGCCCATTGGCGTCGCGCTCATCGGGTACGCCCTCGCGACCACCGACGGCCCCGGCGACGCGGCGGTGCTCTACATGTGGCCGGCGCTCTGGGTGACCGTCTTCTTCGGGCGCACGGGAAGCATTCTCGTGGTCGCCTGGATCGGGGTGGTGCACGGCGTGGCGCTCGCGTCGCTGCCCGCCGATCAGGGCAACCTCGATCGCTGGCTGGACGTGATCGTGTCGGTCTCCGTGGTGGCCGCCGTCGTGGACTTCCTCTCGGAGAGCAACCGCAAGCTGGTCGCCCAGCTCGCCGCCGAGGCGCGCGTGGACCAGCTGACCGGCACGCTGAACCGCCGCGGCTTCCACGAGCGGATGGGCGTCGAGCTGGACCGCGCGCAGCGCGACGGCACGCCGCTCGGCGTCGCCTCGTTCGACATCGACCACTTCAAGCGGGTGAACGACGAGTTCGGCCATGAGGTCGGCGACCGCGTGCTCGCCCACCTGGGCGACGTGCTCAGGTCGGAGACGCGGGCCACCGACGTGGTGGCGCGGACGGGCGGGGAGGAGTTCGTCGTGCTGCTGCCCGGGCGCTCCGGCGACGAGACGAGCGTCTTCGTGGAGCGGATCCGCGCGCGCTTCGCGAACGCGACCGGGCTGCCGCCCGTGACGGTCAGCGCCGGCGTGAGCTCGGCGGTGGCCCCGGAGGACGGCGGGCTGCTGCTCGCGGAGTCGGACGCCGCGCTCTACGCGGCGAAGCGCGCGGGCAGGGACCGGACCGTCGTGCACGGGCGCGAGGCGCTGGCCACACGCTGAACTGCGGCCGTCCCGAGTAGGGTCGGGGCATGTCAACTGCAGCGGCCAACGGCGCCCAGGGGACCGTCCGGCGCCTACCCCCGGAGGAATTCGAGCTCAAGGAGATCCTCCTCCACGGCCACCGCGTGGCCTACCGGAGCGCCGGCAGCGGGCCGGCGATCGTGCTCGTACACGGGATCACGTCGAACTCGGCCACCTGGGAGCGGGTGATGCCCTACCTGGCCACGCGCTTCACCGTGATCGCCCCGGACCTGATCGGGCACGGCGAGTCGGCCAAGCCGCGCGGCGACTACTCGCTTGGCGCCTACGCGAGCGGCGTGCGCGACCTGATGGTCACGCTCGGCCAAGAGAGCGCCACATTCGTGGGCCACTCGCTCGGCGGCGGCATCGTGATGCAGCTCGCCTACCAGTTCCCCGAGCGCTGCGAGCGGCTCGTCCTGGTGGACAGCGGCGGCCTCGGGCGCGACGTGAGCTTCCTCTTGCGGGCGGCCACCCTGCCCTTCTCGGAGGTTGTCCTGCCGCTGCTCGCCCACACCCGCCTCCTCGGTGCCGGGCGCGCCGTCGGCAACGCGCTCGGGCGCGTTGGGCTCCACGCCGGGACCGACATGGCGGAGCTCGCCCGCGGCCACGCGTCGCTGTCCGATCCGGAGGCCCGCTCGGCGTTCATCCACACGCTGCGGACGATCGTGGACCCGCGCGGCCAGCGCGTGAACGCCACCGACCGGCTCTACCTCGCCGAGAACATCCCGTTCATGCTGGTCTGGGGCGCGCGCGACCCGATCATCCCGGTGGAGCACGGCCTGGCGGCCCACGACCTGGTGCCGTCGAGCCGCCTCGAGGTCTTCGAGGACGCCGGCCACTTCCCGCACGTGGACGACCCGCAGCGCTTCCTGGACGTGCTGCTCGACTTCATCGAGACCACCGAGCCGGCCGACACGGACTCCGAGGCCTGGCGGGACATGCTGAAGTCGGGGAAGCCCGTCAGCCGCCCTCGGGGCCGTCCGCGCGGCTGAGCGTCGTCCGCCCGTCCTCGTGCACGGTCCAGCCCGGGTTGTGCGCGACCTCCCACGGGTGGCCGTCCGGGTCGATGAAGAGGCCCGAGTAGCCGCCCCAGAACGTCTCCGCGCCTGGGCGCCCGATCGTGCCCCCGGCGGCGCGCGCCTCCTCGAGCACCGCATCCACCTCCGCGGGCGAGCGCACGTTGTAGGCGAGCGTGATGCCGCCCCAGCCGCCCGCATCCTCGACGGCGCTGTCCTCGGCCAGCTTGTCGCGTCCCCAGAGCGCCACGATCATCCCCGGCGCCTGAAAGAAGGCGACGTGGTCCTGCTCGTTGTCCACGCCGCCGTCCATCTTCCACCCCATCGCCTCGTAGAACCGCGTGGCCCGGCCGACATCGGTCACGCCCAGCGTTATCAGGCTCACGCGCTGCTCCATAGGCCACGGAGCGTAGATGGAGAGCGTTTGGAAGGCTTCGGCGATGATCCGCCACGCCACCCCGGCCGACGGCGCCGCCTGCGCGGAGATCTACCGCCCGTCGGTCGCCGGCGGCGTGGCGTCGCTGGAGGACGTGCCGCCCGCCGCGGACGAGATGACGCACCGGATCCAGGCGATCCAGCGGACCCATCCGTGGCTGGTGGACGAGCACGACGGCGAGCTGGCCGGCTACGCGTACGCGAGCAGGCACCACAACCGCTCCGCCTACCGCTGGGCCACCGACGTGACTGTCTACGTGGCTGAGCGCCACAAGCGCAGGGGCGTGGCGCGCGGCCTCTACGAGCAGCTCTTCGAGCTGGTCCGCCGACAGGGCTTCACGGTCGCCTGCGCGGGAATCACGCTCCCGAACGACGCGAGCGTCGGGCTGCACGAGACGCTCGGATTCCAGCCAGTCGGGATCTACCGCAAGGTCGCGTGGAAGCTCGGCGAGTGGCGCGACGTGGGCTGGTGGCAGCTGGAGCTGCTCCCGATGGGCGCCGAGCGCCCGGCGGAACCGCGGGGGCCGGAGCGATGAGCGGCCATCCCTGGGTCGCGCTCGTCACGGGCGCCTCGAGCGGGATCGGCGAGGCGACCGCCCGGCGGCTGGCGCGAGAGCCACGCGCGCGGCTGGTGCTGGTCGCCCGGCGCGAGGACCGCCTGCGCAGGCTGGCCGACTCGCTCGCGGTTCCCGCGACCTACGTGGCCGTGGACCTGACCGCCGACGACGCCCCGGGCACCGTGGCGGCACACGTCCGGGAGCACCACGGCAGGCTCGACCTGCTCGTGAACAACGCCGGCGCCGGGTGGCGGGGGCGCTTCGCCGACGCCGGCCACGCGAACGTCGCGCAGACGATGCGCCTCAACTTCGACGCCCAGGTGCGGCTCACGGAGACCCTGCTGCCGCTGCTGCGCGAGTCGGCGCCGAGCGCGATCGTGAACGTGACGAGCGTCTCCGCCCGAGTGGCGCGCGCCGGCTCCGGTGCCTACTCCGCGAGCAAGTTCGCGCTGGCCGGCTGGTCCGACGCGCTCAACCTCGAGGAGGCGCCCAACGGTGTGCACGTCGGGCAGGTGCTGCCCGGGTTCATCCAGACCGAGGGGTTTCCGGCAGCCGAGCTGCGTGCCCGCGCCGTCACCCGCTGGATGGTGTCCACGCCGGACCGGGTGGCGGACGCGATCGTGGACGCGGGGCCGGGCGGAAGGGCGGAGCGCTACGTGCCCCGCCCCTACGCCCTGGCCGTCTCCGCGCGCTGGCTGGCGCCGCCGCTCTACCGCCGCCTGATGGGCGGCGGGGCCGCGTTGGCGCTCACCACGCGGACCGGGGCCGACGACTAGCCCTGCTGGACCGACTGCGGCCGGTCGGTCAGCTTCACGTGAAGCGTCTGCTGCTCGCCGCCGCGCTCCACGACGATGCTCACCTCGTCGCCCGGCTCATGGTCGTCGATGGCGCTCGACAGGTCGCCCGAGTCCCCGATCGCGTGGCCGTCCACCGACGTGACCACGTCACCGGCGCGGATCCCCGCGTCGGATGCCGGGCCGCCGTCCACCGCGGCCGCCACGCGGGCACCGCCGGACTCGGCGTCGGAGGTCTGGACGCCCAGGTAGGCGTGCTCGGCGGTGCCGTCCTCGAGCAGCTGCTTCACGACGCTCTTGACCGTGTTCGAGGGCACCGCGAAGCCGATGCCGCTGTTGCTCGCGGTGCCGTCCGCCGACGATCCGCTCGACTCGATCTGCGAGTTCACGCCGATCACGCGGCCGGCCGCGTCGAGCAGCGGGCCGCCCGAGTTCCCCGGGTTCAGGGCCGCATCGGTCTGGATCACGCCGTCGATCGAGAAGCCGTTGGGTGCGCTGATCTCACGGTCGAGCGCGCTCACGACACCGGTGGTCAGGGTGCGCTCGAGGCCGTACGGGTTCCCGATCGCGAACGTCGGGTCGCCCACGTGCAGGTCGTCGGAGTCCGCGAGCGCGAGCGGCACGAGCCGCTGGTCGCCCGGGTCGACCTTGAGCAGGGCGATGTCCGAGGAGGTGTCCGTGCCGACGACCTGGGCGGTGCGCGTGGGGCCGTCGCCGATCTTCACCCTCACGGAGGCGGCGCCGTCGACCACATGGGCGTTGGTCACCAGGTAGCCGTCGTTCGAGACGACGAAGCCGGTGCCCGTCGCCGTGCCGGACTGGCTATCGCCGAACGGCCCGGCCTGCTCCTGCTGGACCTGCGCCGTGATGAACGCGACGGAGTCGCCTGCGGCGTCGTAGACCTGCCGGGACGTGAGCGGCGTGGACTCAGCGGTGTCGGCCGCGGGGGTCACCGCCGCGGGGGCGGGGCTGGTGATCGTGGTGGTGCCGCCGCCGTCGTCCGCGGCGGCCACGACGATCGCGCCGGTACCGCCGCCGACCACAGCGGCAGCCAGGAGCGGGGCTGCCTTCTTCTTGAGGTTCATGCGGCCGAGCCTGGCCGCGCGGCGTGAACGCTCCCTGAACGCGGCCGAAGAGCTAGCTAAGAGGCACTCGCTCGACCGCGGTGGCGGGCCCGAACGAGAGCCGCAGCAGGGCGCCGCCCCCGGGCGCGTTCTCGGCCTCCACGCGGCCGCCGTGCGCCTCCGCGGCCTGCTTGACGATCGCGAGCCCCAGGCCGGAGCCCGGCTTGCCGCGCGCTCGGTCGGCGCGGTAGAAGCGCTCGAAGACGCGCCCGAGGTCGCCCTCGTCGAAGCCGGCGCCGTGGTCGCGGACCGTGAGCACGCCGTCCGCCAGCGCGACGTCCACGAGGCCGCCGGGCGGGCTCCACTTGACCGCGTTGTCGAGCAGGTTCGAGACGGCCCGCTGGATGCGGTCGGGCTCGCCCACGACGACGACGGGCTCAAGCCGCGCGCGGATCTCCGCGCGGTCGCCGGCGCGCGCGCGGGCGCGCTCGACCGCGGCCTCCACGACCTGGTCGAGCCTCACGTCGTCGAGCGACTCGCCGGGCTTGGCGCCGCGGGCGAGCTCCACCACGTCCGCCACGAGCGCCGTGAGCTCGTCCAGCTCCTCGACGATGTCCGCCCTGAGCGCGGTCAGGTCGCCCGGGGGCAGGCGCTCGGCCTGGTCCAGCGTCTGGATGTTGGCGCGCAGGCTCGCTATCGGGGTTCGGAGCTCGTGGCTCGCGTCGGCCACGAGCTGGCGCTGCGACTCCACCGAGCGTTCGAGCTCGTCCAGCGTGGCGTTGAAGCTGCGCGCGAGGCGCGACAGCTCGTCGTCCGCCTCCCCCACCTCGATGCGCCGCGACACGTCCGGGTCGGCCGCCACGGCCTCGGTGCGGCTCGTGAAGCGGCCGATCGGCGCGAGGGCCGTGCGCGCCAGCAGCACGCCGAGCCCCGCGGCGAGCGCCACGCCGCCCGCACTCACGAGAGCGAGCACCAGCAGGATGCCGCCGAGCTGATCGTCGACCTCCGTCAGGGGCCGGGCCACCTGGATCGCCCCGCCCCCTGGCACGCCGCGCGTGAGCACGCGCAGGTGCGTGCCGCCGACCGTCATGTCGCTCAGGTGCTCCCCGGATCCCCTGCCGGCGATGTCGCGGGCGTCGGAGTCGAGCGGCACGCGCGCCCGGACCACACCGGGCGGCGGCAGCGCCTGCCCGGTGTTCGTAACCAGCTGGACATAGCCGGTCGCGCCGCCGTAGGGCTCGGCGCGACGCCTCAGGAGCCCGCGGTCGAAGGGCGGCGGCCCGGCGAAGCGGAGCTGCACGCCGTCGGCCACGTCGCGCAGCGCGTGGTCCACCTCGCCGCGCAGCTCCGCGCGGACGCCCACGTACACGGTCACGGCGGCGAGCAGGATCGTCACCCCCACCGCCAGGGTGCCCGCGGCGGCGATGCGCGTCCGGAGCGTCACGGCTCGCGCAGCACGTAGCCGACGCCGCGAACGGTGTGGATCAGCTGCCGCGCCCCGGCCTCCTCCAGCTTCCGGCGGAGATACCCGATGTACACGCGCAGCGCGTTCGACCCGGGGCCGAAGTCGTAGCCCCAGACACGCTCGTAGATGAGGCTCGGCGGGAGCACGCGGCGCGGGTTCAGCATCAGGAGCTCGAGCAGCTGGTACTCGGTGCGCGTGAGCTCGGCGAACCGGTCCCCCACCACCACCCCGTGGCGGGCGCTGTCGAGGCGAAGCTCCTCGAAGGTGACCGCGTCGGGATCCCCCTCACCCGCGGCCCGGCGCAGCAGAGCGCGCAGGCGCGCCTTCAGCTCGCCGACGTCGAACGGCTTGACGAGGTAGTCGTCGGCCCCCGCGTCGAGGCCGTCGATGCGGTCGGACACGGCGTCGCGCGCTGTGAGGATCAGCACCGGCACCCGGTTGCCGGAGCCGCGCAGGCGGCGGCACACCTCGAGCCCGTCCACGCCCGGCATCCCGACGTCCAGCACCACGGCGTCCGGAAGGCCGGTCGCGATCTGGGTCAGCCCCTGCTGCCCACCCTCGGCGGCCATGACCTCGTAGCCGCCCAGCGTCAGCGCCCGGCGGAGCGCGTCCCGGACGGCCCGGTCATCGTCCACCACGAGGATCCTCACCGGATCCATTGTGGCCAGCCGCCTGCTGCGTTCGGGTGCGCTCTTATGCCCGTCTTCGACTCCACTTAGCTCCTCCTGCCGCGCGGTGGATCGAATGGCTCCACCTGAACGCGACTGAGGAGGAACTCTTGCGTGCGAAGCGCAGCATCGCAATCGGAGGGCTGGCAGCGACCCTGCTCGGGGGCGGCGCCGCGCTGGCCGCCCGCGACGACGGGGACAAGACGGAGCAGGCGATCCTCGGGGACGCCGCCGAGCGACTCGGCGTGACCCCCGCCGAGCTCGAGGACGCGCTCGCCAAGGCCGAGGACGCCCAGCTGGACAAGGCCGTGAAGGACGGCCGGCTCACGAAGGAGCAGGCGGAGGCGATCAAGCGCCACCGCGAGGACTCCGGCCGAGTGCTCGGGTTCCCCGGCGGCCCGCCGCACTTCGGGCGCCACATGCGCGCCG
>JAFGJG010000140.1 GCA_016929195.1 Thermoleophilaceae bacterium | reverse complement strand
TGCTGGTCTTCATCCGCGACCTGGGCTCGTCGCTGATGTTCTTCGGCGCCTTCCTGGCGCTCATCTACGTGGCCACCAACCGCTTCTCGTTCGTGGCCATCGGGCTGGCCCTGTTCGGGCTGGGCGCGTGGGTCTTCGCCAACACCGTCGGCCACGTGCAGAGCCGCATCGACGCCTGGCGCGACCCCTTCGACCCCGAGCTGTACGACCGCGTGGGGGGCAGCTACCAGATCGCCCAATCGCTGTTCGCGCAGGCCGACGGGGGGTTGTTCGGCGAGGGCTTCGGCCGCGCCATGCTGAACTCGCCGTCGGGGCAGTCGCTGATCCCGGCGCCGCACACCGACCTGATCTACGCGGTGATCACCAACGAGGCGGGCCTGTTCGGCGCCGCGGGGCTGATCGGCGCCTACCTGCTGTTCACCTACCGCGGCTTCAAGACCGCGATGCTGGCCGGCGACGGCTTCTCGAAGCTGCTCGCGGCCGGGCTCACGTCCGTGCTGGCGCTGCAGGTGTTCGTGATCGTGGGCGGGGTGACCCGCGTGATCCCGCTCACCGGCGTCACGCTGCCGTTCGTCTCCTACGGCGGCAGCTCGATCGTCGCGAACATGGTGCTGCTCGCGCTGCTCCTGATCGTGTCCGACCATGCGCGCTCGGAGCGCATGCGGAGAGGCGGGCTCGTCTGAACCGGCAGATCGGACAGCTCTTCGCCCTCTTCGCGGTCCTGTTCGCGACGCTCGTCGGCTTCACGACGTACTGGGCCGTCCTCGACGCCGAGGGGCTCGAGGACAACGCGGCGAACAGGCGCCCGCTGCTCCAGGAGCAGCGGACCCCCAGGGGGCGGATCCTGGCGAGCGACAACCGCACGGTGCTGGCGCGCAGCGTGCCGCGCGGGCGCGGGGAGGAGCGCATCTACACCCGCGTCTATCCCGAGCGCGGGCTGTTCGCTCACCCGGTCGGGTACTCGTTCCTGCTGAACGGCCAGCGCGCGATCGAGCGCTACCGGAACGACGAGCTGACCGGCGAGGAGGACGAGTTCCAGTCGATCCTCACCGGGCTCGAGGACCGCACGCGCAAGGGCTTCGACGTGGTCACGAACCTGGACGTCCAGGCGCAGCAGACCGCCTTGGCCGCGCTCCAGGGGCGCAAGGGCGCGGTCGTGGCGATCGAGCCGAGCACGGGCAAGGTGCGCGTGATGGCGTCGGTGCCGGACTACGACCCGAACCTGATCCCGGACGAGATCGGCCGGCTCAACAGCGACCCGGACAAGCCGGTGCTCAACCGGACCACGCAGGAGGCCTACCCGCCGGGCTCCACGTTCAAGGTCGTGACCGCCACGGCGGCGATCGACACCGGCGCCGTGACCCCCGAGACCGTCATCGACGGGTCCTCGCCGCTCGAGGTCAGCGGCGTGCCGCTCGAGAACTTCGGCGGCACCGACTTCGGGCCGATCACCGTCACGGACGGGCTGACGAACTCGGTCAACACCGTGTTCGCCCAGCTCGGCGAGAAGGTCGGCCGCTCGACGCTCGTGGAGTACATGAAGCGCTACGGCTTCTTCGAGGACCCGAAGCTCGACCTGCCCGAGGACGAGATGATCGCCAGCGGGGTCCGGAGGGCCGACGGCGACCTCGTCGAAGACGGATTCGACGTGGGCCGCGTGGCGATCGGACAGGGCGGAGCCGAGGGCGAGATCAGGGCGACACCGCTGCAGATGGCGGAGGTGGCCGCGACCATCGCGAACGGCGGCAGGCTGATGAAGCCGCGGCTGACCGATCGCGTGCTGCGCGACGACGGCCGGGTTAAGGAACGCATAACACCTGACCTTCAAGCTGAGGTCATGAAGGAGAGCACCGCGAAGGCGCTCACGGAGATGATGGGACGAGTCGTCGAGGAGGGCACGGGCACGCAGGCCGCGCTCGCCGGCATCCAGGTGGCCGGCAAGAGCGGAACGGCCGAGGTGGGCGCGAACCGCGAGTTCACTCAGCCCTGGTTCATCGCGTTCGCCCCGATCGACGATCCGCGCATGGCGGTGGCGGTGACGCTCGAGCGCACGCAGGGCCAGGGCGGCACCGTGGCCGCTCCGATCGCGCGCCAGGTGCTGGAGTCGCTGCTGAGCGGATGACCGAGGTGGCCGACAACACGATCGTCGACGGCCGCTACCGGATCGTCCGCCGGATCGGCTCGGGCGGGATGGCGGACGTCTACTGCGCCGAGGACGTCCACCTCGGGCGCGAGGTCGCGCTGAAGGTCCTGCATCGCCGCTTCGCCCAGGACCAGGAGTTCGTGGAGCGCTTCCGGCGCGAGGCCAGCTCGGCGGCCGGTCTTCAGCACCCGAACGTCGTGGGCGTGTTCGACCGCGGCGAGCACGACGGCACCTACTACATCGCGATGGAGCACCTGGCGGGCCACTCGCTCAAGGACATCGTCTCGGCGCAGGCCCCGCTCCCGCAGGAGCTCGTGATCGACCTCGGGCTTCAGATCCTGGCCGCCGCCGGGTTCGCCCACCGCCACCACGTCATCCACAGGGACTTCAAGCCGCACAACGTGATCGTGGACGACGAGTGGCACGCCAAGGTCACCGACTTCGGGATCGCGCGGGCGGGCGCGTCGGAGATGACGGAGACGGGCTCGATCATGGGCACGGCCCAGTACCTCTCGCCGGAGCAGGCGCAGGGGCATGCGGTGGGCGCCCCGGCCGACCTCTACTCGATCGGCGTGATGCTCTACGAGATGCTCTGCGGCAGGCTGCCGTTCGAGGGCGACAGCGCCGTGTCGGTCGCGCTCAAGCACCTCTCGGAGCCGCCCGCGCCGATCTCCCGGCTGCGCCCGGACGTGAACCCGGCGCTCGAGTCCGTCGTCATGGCCGCGCTCGCGAAGGACCCCGCGAACCGCTGGCAGACCGCGGAGGACTTCGCCGAGGGGCTGCGCGCGGCGCGCGCCCACATCGAGGCCGGCACGCCGGTCGGCACGGACACCGCGGAGTTCGCCCCCGTGGGGGTGCCGGTCCTCGCCAACGGCGACCGTCCGCCCGAGCCGCCGCGGCGCGAGGAGGACGGCGGCAGGCGCTGGCCCTGGTTCACGATCGGGCTGCTGGCGGTCGCGCTGCTGGCGCTGCTCGCCTTCCTGGCGATCGACGGCCTGCTCGCGCCGGAGAAGAGGGAGGTGCCGAACGTGGTCGGCAAGCAGCTCATCCAGGCGCGACAGCAGCTGGAGCAGGCCGGCTTCGAGGTGGACACCGAGCGCGTGCGCAGCCGCGTGGAGTTCGATCAGGTGCTCGACCAGGACCCGAACCCCGGCGAGGAGGCCGAGGAGGGCTCCACCATCACGCTCGAGGTCTCGCGCGGCCCGGGGAACGTGCTGGTCCCGACGGTGGCCGGGAGGCCCCGCGAGCAGGCGCTGAGCGAGCTCGAGAAGGCCGGACTCAAGGTGAGCGTCGAGGAGCGCCCGTCCGACGACGTGCGCGACGGCTACGCCATCAGGACGACCCCGGAGGCCGGCAGGTCGGTCGTGAAGGGCAGCCGGATCACGCTGTTCGTGAGCACCGGCCCCGAGCAGGTCGCCGTGCCGGACGTGACCGGGCTCTCGCGCCAGTCGGCCGAGGACAGCCTGCAGGCGGAGGGCCTCAAGGTGGTCGTGGAGGAGGAGGCCTCCGCGGATGCGCCGGCGGGCGAGGTGATCTCGCAGGACCCGGCGGCCGGGACCGACGTCGATGCAGGCAGCCGCGTGACCATCACCGTCTCGACCGGGCCGGAGCAGGTGGACGTGCCCGACGTGGTCGGGCTGCCCGCCGCCGAGGCCCGCCGCGCACTGAGGGACGCCGGCCTGAAGGTGGAGGAGCGCGCCTCGAACGTGACCGACGCGAACCAGGACGGGGTCGTCCTGGACCAGTCGCCCGACTCCGGCGGGGAGGTGGACGACGGCAGCTCGGTCGTGATCTTCGTGGGCTCCTTCGACGCCGACACGCTCGAGTCGCCTGACGGGACAGCCACCCCGTGAGGGTCGCGGTGCTGGGCGGCGGGCGCTCGAGCGAGCACCCGATCTCCCTCGCCTCGGCGCAGTCGGTCAGGGCCGGGCTCGCGGACGCCGGGCACGAGGCCGTGGAGGTGCTGCTCGAGCAGGACGGGCGCTGGACGAGCGGCGGTGAGGCGCTCGCGCTCGTGCCCGGCGGCGGGCTGCTCGGCGCCGACGTGGCCTTCCCGGCACTGCACGGGCCGTTCGGCGAGGACGGCACGGTGCAGGGGCTGCTCGAGCTGCTCGACGTCCCCTACGTGGGCGCAGGCGTGGCGGCGTCGGCGGTGGCCATGGACAAGTCGCTGTTCAAGGACCTGCTGGCCGCCCACGGCGTGCCGCAGGTCGAGTACGCGGTCGCCCGCGACGGGCGGCCGCTCGACCTCGGCGGCGTCAGGCCGCCCCTGTTCGTGAAGCCGGCCCGCCTGGGCTCGTCGGTCGGCATCTCGAAGGTCTGGTCGGAGGAGGAGCTCGACGCGGCGCTTCGCCACGCGTGGGAGCACGACCCGATCGCGCTCGTGGAGCGGCTGGTGGAGGGGGCCGAGGTCGAGTGCTCCGTGCTCGGGAACGCCGACCCGATCGCCTCGCGGCCGGGCGAGATAGTGCTCCAGCGCGGCGACGGCTGGTACGACTTCGAGGCCAAGTACGAGAGCGGCGGGATGGAGCTGATCGTCCCGGCGCGCCTGCCGGAGCCGGTGCTCGACACCGTGCGGCGCCTGGCGGTCGAGGTGTTCGCGCTCGTGGACTGCTCAGGCATGGCGAGGGTGGACTTCTTCGTGGAGGGCGACCTAGTGCTGGTGAACGAGCTGAACACGATTCCCGGGTTCACGCAGACGAGCGTCTACGCGAAGCTCCTGGAGGCCGACGGGATCGCGTACGCGGAGCTGCTGGACCGGCTGGTGGGGCTGGCACTCGAGCGCTACGAGAGGGAGCGCAGCTACCGATACTGATGCGGCCGGCCAGGTGCCGCGGGGGTCCGGGGGCGCGAGCCCCCGGCTGGTCTCAGATGCGGCCGGCCAGGTGCCGCGGGGGTCC
>JAFGJG010000139.1 GCA_016929195.1 Thermoleophilaceae bacterium | reverse complement strand
TGCACGAGGGCTACGGCTTCCCGGTCGGCGGGGTGGCCGCGATGGAAGGGCCCGAGGGCGTCGTCTCCCCCGGAGGCGTCGGCTATGACATCAACTGCGGGGTGCGCCTGCTCGCGCTGCCGTGCTCGGAGGCGGAACTCGGCGGCCGTCGCACCCCCCTGGTGCACGAGCTCTCGCGGCGCATACCGGCCGGCATGGGGCACGCCGGTCCGGTGCCCCTGCACGGCGAGGCGTTCGATCGCGTGCTGATCGATGGACCGCGCGCGCTCGTGCGCGAGCACGAGATCGGCTCCGAGGACGACCTCGAGCACACCGAGTCGGGCGGGTGCCTGCCCGGCGCACAGCCCGCCGTCGTCTCGGAGCGGGCGCTCGTGCGCGGAGCGGGACAGCTCGGCACGCTGGGCTCCGGCAACCACTTCCTCGAGGTGCAGCGCGTGGAAACGATCTTCGACCCGGAGGCCGCCGAGGCCTTCGGGCTGCACGAGGGGCAGGTGACGATCCTCATCCACTCCGGGTCTCGCGGCCTCGGCCACCAGGTGTGCACCGATTACGTGCGCCGCATGGACGCGGCGCTGAGCCGCTACGGCATCGAGCTCCCCGACCGCCAGCTCTCCTGCGCGCCGCTGTCCTCGCCGGAGGCACGCGACTACCTCGGGGCGATGGCCGCCGCCGCGAACTTCGCCTGGGCCAACCGCCACGTCATCGCGCACGAGGTGCGCGCCGGCGTCGCGCGAGTGCTCGGGCCCGACGTGGCCCGCGCGACGCGCCAGGTCTACGACGTCGCGCACAACGTCGCCAAGCTCGAGCGCCACGGCGGCCGCGAGCTCTGCGTCCACCGCAAGGGCGCGACGCGCGCCTTCCCGGCCGGCTCGCCCGAGCTGCCGAGCGCCTACACGGCCACGGGCCAGCCGGTCTTCATACCCGGGAGCATGGGGACGAGCAGCTTCGTCCTGGTGGGGAGGCCCGGTGCGATGGAGCACTCGTTCGGCTCGGCCTGCCACGGAGCCGGCAGGCGGATGAGCCGGGGCGCAGCGCGCCGCCGGATCGGCGGCAAGGAGCTGCGACGCGAGCTCGAGGCGGCCGGCATCGTGGTGCGCTGCCCCTCCCCGCGCGGCCTGGCGGAGGAGGCGCCGTTCGCCTACAAGGACGTCGAGCGCGTGGTGGCCGTGGTGGAGCGCGCCGGACTGGCCGCGCGCGTCGCCAAGCTGCGCCCCCTGGGCGTCGTCAAGGGCTAGTACGCGCCCGCGTGCAGCGGCTGCGAGAGCTTGGAGCCCTGGCGGTACACCGAGATGGCCTTCAGGCCCCTGCGCCAGGCCTCCACGAACACGTCTTCGACCTCCTCGACGGTCGCCGCTTCGGGCAGGTTGACGGTCTTCGAGACCCCGCCGCTGAGGAACGGCTGGACCGCGGCGACCATGCCGACATGGCCGGCGGCCGGAACCGGCTCGGGGCCGGCCGCGGTCTGGAACACGCGGCGATCGGACTCGCGCAGGCCCTGCGCGCCGGCGAGGTGGCCGTGCTCGTCGGCGTAGCGCGCCAGCACCTCGACGTCGTGCACGTGGTAGCCGAGGGCGATCAGCGCGTCGACGAGCGCCCGGCTGTGCTGGCGCACCATCCCGCCGTCGGCGAGCTGCTTGACGAGGGCGAGCGCGTAGTAGGGCTCGATCCCGCTGGTCTCGCAGTCCATCACGAGGGCGACGGTGCCGGTCGGGGCGATGAGGGTCGTCTGCGCGTTGCGGAACCCGTGGCGGCGGCCCAGGGCGAGCGCCTCGTCCCAGGCCACGGTCGCGGCATCGAGGATGTCTCGCGGCGCCAGCTCCGCCGGGATCGCCGCCAGGGCGGCGCGGTGGCGCTCGACCACGGCGAGCATCGGCTCCCGGTTGCGCTCGTACTCGTCGAACGCGCCGAGGGCCGCGGCCAGTTCCGCCGAGCGCCGGTAGGCGACTCCGCCGAGGAGCGCGGCCACGGCCGCTGCCCAGGCGCGGGCGCGGTCCGAGTCGTACGGGAGCCCGAGCGTGAGCAGCGTCGCGCCGAGGTTGGCGAAGCCCAGCCCGACCTGGCGAAACGCGCGAGTGGTGCGCTCGAGGTCGGGCGCGGGGTAACCGGACCCCGAGACGATCACGTCCTGCGCGAGGAGCATCACCTCGGCGGCGTGCACGAAGCCCTCGATGTCGAAGCCGCCGTCCTCGGAGAGGAAGGCCAGCAGGTTGAGGGTCGCGAGGTTGCACGCGGAGCCCTCGATGTGCAGGTACTCGCCGCACGGGTTGGACGCCCTGATCGGCCCCGATTCGGGGCAGGTGTGCCATGCGTCGATCGTGGAGGCGAACAGCAGCCCGGGGTCGCCGCAGCGCCACGCGGCCTCCGCGCATGCGCGAAGCAGCTGCCGAGCCGGGAGCCGGCGCGCGACCTCGCCGGTGGTCACCGTGTGCAGCTCCCAGTCGCCGTCCTCCAGCGCCGCCCGCATGAACGCGTCCGGCACCCGCACGGCGTGATTGGCCTGCTGGAAGGCGAGCGTGTGCTCGAGCTCGTCCACGTCCCAGCCGGCCCGGTGCAGCGCGCGGCCGCGCTCCTCCTCGAGCGCCTTGGTGGCGATGAAGTCGAGCACGTCTGGATGGTCGGCGTCGAGCACCACCATCTTCGCGCCCCGGCGCGCGCGGCCTCCCGAGCGGATGGTCGCGGCCCAGGCGTCGGCGGCGCGCATGAAGGAGATCGGCCCGCTCGCGAACCCACCGTGCCCGGCCGGCTCATCCGCCGAGCGCACGGCCGAGAGGTTCACGCCGGCCCCCGCCCCCTGCTGGAAGATCAGACCCTCGCGGCGGTTCCACTCCAGCAGCGCCGGAAGCGAGTCCTCGACCGAGAGGATGAAGCAGGCCGAGGTGACGGGATGCTCGCCGGTCCCGGCGTTGAGCCAGAGCGGCGTGGCGAACATCGCCCGCTGCCCGAGCGCCAGGGCCGTGACCTCCGCCTCCAGCGCCGCGGCGTCCTCGGGGCCGGCGAGATGCCCGGAGGCCAGGCCCCAGGAGCCGAGCGCGCCCGCGACCCGCCGTACGAGCTCGGCGACCGAGCGCTCGCAGCGCCCCTCCGGCTCGCGCAGCATCCAGCGCTGCGCCGCCGTCGCCACGGCGACCGGCGACCACTCGGCCGGCGCCTCGACCTGCTCCACGGACACGGCCCCACCGGCAGCCGGGAAGGCGACCTCGCGCCTGCTCCACGCGATCTCCTCACAGGGATCGCGGGCCGGGCTCGTGAGCCGCCGGCGCACGAGCCCCGGCCGCGCTGCGGCCCGCGTGCCCACCCGTCTCAGGCCTCGAGCACCGCGCGGATCGGCGCCGGCAGCTCCGCGAGCACGTCGGCGAGCTCTCCCTCGGAGACGTGACGGCGCAGGACGCGCATCACCGCCCCGACGGCGAAGGACGCCTCGGTGTCGCCGTGCAGGATGCCCTCGGCCGCGACGCGGTCCAGGAACGGGCGCGCGTCCGAGCCGCGCTCCGGGCGCCGGCCCGGATCCCAGTCCGCGTAGTAGAAGCCGCGGATCAGCTCGGGGAGCTGCGCCGCCAGCTGAGCCGTCTCGTCGACGCTCAGGCGGTCGCGCAGCGCGTGCAGCGTGGCCCGCAGCACGCGATAGGCGTACTGGCGATCGTCGGTGCCGAGCTCCTCGGCGACGTCGCCCAGCCAGACGTTGGCCTTCTCGACGCTGCGGTCGATGATCGTGACGTGACTAGCCGGCATGCATCCGCCCTCGCTTCGGTCGATTTCGCCGAGCCTAGGCGCGGGTGCGCGCCGCCGCGACCGTGTCGCTCACGGTCGCGGCGGTGGGGCTAACTACTGCGCGGCTCGCTAACGCGAGCGCTTCGCCGCACTCGAGCGCTTCGCGGTGCTCGCGCGCCGCGTGCTCGAGGCCGCGCGGGTCGTCGTGCGCTTGGCGGTGGAGCGAGCGGCCGGGCGCTTCGCGGCGGTGGCCCGCTTCGCGGCCGGGCGCTTCGCCGCCGCGCGCTTGGCGGCCGGGCGCTTCGCGCCGCCACGCGCCGCGCCCGCGCCTGCAGCCACGGACTTCTGCAGCTCGCGCAGGTCCTTGCGGACGGTCTGACCGAGCTTGGTGAGATCGCCGCGCGCAGTCTTGATGAGGCTCTCGACCTCCTTGTAGGCGTCCTTGGCGCCGGAGTTGACCTCCTTGCGCAGCGAGGCGAGGTTCTTCTGGGCGGACGCCAGCGCGTCGTTCAGGCGCTTGAGCGCCTCGTCGTGGCCGCCGTCGCGACGGGCCGCTGCCCGGCGCGGAGCCGCCTTCTTGGTGGTGGCCATCAGCCATCTCCTTCCCTGGTCGGGTGAACCGTCCCCGCACGCTCCTCCTCCGCCGGGCCGGCTTGCCGTCGACACCACGAGTCGGGGCAACCGTATCGCGGACGACGACGCCGGCGTCGGAAATTCGGCGCGCGGAAGCCGGGGAACCTACTGCGTTCGCGCTTCGCGCGTTGACGGGCACGCAGGCGACACGTAGCGTCTCGCTCTCGATGGGACGCGACGCCTCCTGCATCGTCGTCGGATACGACGGCTCACCGTCCTCCAGGGCCGCGCTCGCGCACGCCGCTCGCGTCGCCGCCGACGGCGGGACCGTGGTGGTCGTCACGGCGTTCGAGCCGCCCCCGGACTGGATGGGGCACCCCTTCGACCAGCGGATGCTCGACGAGCATCGCGGCAAGGCGGAGGCGGCGCTCAGCGAGGCCGCGGCCGATCCGTCGCTGGCGGGCGCGAACGTCGTCACCGAGCTGATCGCCGGGCCGCCCGCCGAGGCCATCGCCCGCGTGGC
>JAFGJG010000015.1 GCA_016929195.1 Thermoleophilaceae bacterium | reverse complement strand
GGCAACGGCTGGAGCCGCACGGTCTACACGGTCACGCCGGGCATCCCCGGCGACTCGGGCAGCGGCTTCCTGAACGCGTCCGGTCAGGCGATCGGGACGCTGTCGACGGTGGCGCTGGCGCCGCTCCCCGCCTCGAACGGGGTTGGTGACCTGAGCCGCGAGCTCGCCTACGCCCGCGCGAACAGCTCGTTCAGCGGCGTGCAGGTCGTGAACGGCACCGAGCCGTTCACGACCAACGTGGCGGGGGTCATCGCGGGAGCCGGCTAGCGGAATTGCGTAGCGTTCCACGCGATGGCGCGGGCGATCGCAACCCTCCCCGGCGACGGGATCGGACCTGAGATCACGGCCGCGGCGCGCGAACTGCTCGCCGCGGTCGGTGATTTCCAGCTCGAGGAGCACCTTGTCGGCGGCGCGTCGATCGACGCGCACGGCACGGCGCTCACCGACGAGGTGCTGGAGGCGTGCCGCAACGCCGACGCGGTGCTGCTCGCCGCGGTCGGCGGGCCGAAGTGGGACACGACCGACCCCTCGGCGCCGCGCCCCGAGCAGGGGCTCCTCGGCCTCAGGAAGGGCCTCGGGCTGTTCGCGAACCTGCGCCCCGTCCGGCCCAGCGCCGCGCTGCTGGACGCCAGCCCGCTGAAGCGCGACCGCATCGAGGGCACCGA
This sequence comes from Thermoleophilaceae bacterium, assembly GCA_016929195.1. Classification (GTDB taxonomy): domain Bacteria; phylum Actinomycetota; class Thermoleophilia; order Solirubrobacterales; family Thermoleophilaceae; genus JACVRW01. The sequence goes on along the minus strand of JAFGJG010000015.1, from coordinate 10,730 downwards.
CCTGCTCGTTGTCCGAGAGCTCACCGGCGGCATCTACTTCGGCGACTCCGGGCGCGACGGCGACCGCGCCCACGACGACTGCGCCTACACCGTCGCTGAGGTCGAGCGCATCGCGCGCGTGGCCTTCGGGTCCGCGCGGCGGCGCGTGACGAGCGTGGACAAGGCGAACGTGATGGAGACGTCGCGGCTCTGGCGCGAGACGGTCACCCGCCTCCACGACGAGGAGTTCCCCGACGTGCCGCTCAACCACCTGCTCGTGGACAACGCCGCGATGCAGCTGGTCGCGGCTCCGGCGGACTTCGACGTGATCGTCACCGAGAACCTGTTCGGGGACATCCTGAGCGACGAGGCCGCGATGCTCACGGGCTCGCTCGGGATGCTCCCGAGCGCGTCGCTGGGGGACGGCGGCCCGGGGCTGTTCGAGCCCGTCCACGGCTCGGCGCCCGACATCGCCGGCACCGGCACCGCGAACCCGCTGGCCATGTTCGGCTCGGTCGCGCTCATGCTCCGGCACGGACTGGCTATGGAGTCCGAGGCCGCCGGGATAGAATCCGCAATCGACCGCGCTCTCGAGCAGGGCATCCGCACGCCCGATCTCGGTGGCGCCTCGACCACAGAGGACGTCACCAGGGCCGTCCTCGCAAGTCTCTGACGGGAAGGACGGGAGCACGTGACCACCGCCGACCTCATCTGGCTGAACGGGGAGTTCGTCGCCTGGGAGGACGCGAAGGTACACGTGCTCACGCACGCGATGCACTACGGGACCGGGGTCTTCGAGGGCATCCGGGCCTACGAGACCGAGCGCGGCCCCGCCATCTTCCGCCACCAGGAGCACCTGCGGCGGCTCGAGGACTCGGCCAAGCTCTACTACATGGACCTTCCGTTCTCGCGCGACGTGCTGCGCGAGGCGACGCACGAGCTGATCGTGCGGAACGGGTTCAAGAGCTGCTACATCCGCCCGCTGGTCTACCGCGGGCACGGCCCGATGGGCCTCAACCCGCTCGACAACCCGGTCGAGGCCGCGATCGCCGTCTGGGAGTGGGGCGCCTACCTCGGCGAGGAGGGCAAGCTGAACGGCGTCCGCGCCCGCTTCTCGTCGTACCGGCGAATCTCTCCGGACTCGCTGATCCCGCACTCGAAGGCCTCCGGCCAGTATCTGAACTCGGTGCTCGCCAAGATCGAGGCCACGAAGGCCGGCTACGACGAGGGCATCCTGCTCGATGACAAGGGCCACGTCTGCGAGGGCACCGGCGAGAACGTGTTCGTGATCAAGGACGGCGTGATCTACACGCCGCCGCAGTCGGCGAGCATCCTCGACGGGATCAACCGCAAGTCGGTGATCCAGATCGCGCGCGACCTAGGCCACGAGGTGGTCGAGCGCGACATCGCACGCGCCGAGCTCGCGCTGTCGGACGAGGTGTTCCTGACCGGCACCGCCGCCGAGCTCACGCCGCTGCGCGAGATCGACGACATCGAGATCGGCCCGCCCGGACCGGTCACACGCGAGGTCCAGGGCGCGTTCGACGACGCCCTTCACGGCCGCAACCCGCGCTACGCGGACTGGCTGGACCTCGTGCCGGTACCATCGCAGGCGTGAACGCCGGCAGCAGCGAGCGAATTAGGTAGGCAGCCGTCGTCGGCTGCCTCCGTCCGCTCGTTCCCGTAAACCGAAAGGCGTTCACCGCATGACACAGAAGGTCCTGGTCTACGACACCACCCTGCGTGACGGCATGCAGGGCGAGGGCATGTCGCTCTCCGCGGGCGAGAAGCTCCGCGTGGCGCACGCGCTCGACGCGCTCGGCGTGCATCTGATCGAGGCCGGCTTCCCGGCTTCGAACCCGAAGGAGGAGGAGCTCTTCGAGCTGCTCGCGAGCGAGCGCTTCGAGACGGCCGAGGTGGCCGCGTTCGGGATGACGCGCCGCCGCGACGTCGGCGCCTCCGACGACCCGGCGCTCCGCCTGCTGGCCGACTGCTTCGCGCCGGTCTGCACGCTCGTCGGCAAGACCTGGTCGCTCCACCTCGAGAAGGTCACCAAGGTGGATCCCGAGGAGAACCTGCGGATGATCGCCGACTCGGTCGCCTTCCTCGTGGGCGAGGGCAAGCGCGTGGTCTACGACGCCGAGCACTTCTTCGACGCCTGGCGCGCCGACCCCGCGTACGCCCTCCGCTGCCTCCGGGCCGCCGCCGAGGCGGGCGCGGAGAACGTGACGCTCTGCGACACGAACGGGTCCTCGCTCCCGGCGGAGGTGGCGCTGGCGACGGCCGCGGTCGTCGCCGAGCTCGACGGCGTGCAGGTGGGCATCCACACGCACGACGACGCCGGCTGCGGGGTCGCCAACTCGCTCGTGGCCGTGGAGGCCGGGGCGCGGATGGTCCAGGGCACGATGAACGGCTACGGGGAGCGCTGCGGCAACGCCAACCTGATCACGATCCTGCCCGCGCTCGAGCTCAAGCTCGGGTTCGACACGATCGGCCGCGACCGCCTCCGGTCGCTGACGGAGACGGCGCACCTCGTGGACGAGCTCTGCAACGTCACGCCGAACCCGAACCAGCCGTACGTGGGCGTGAACGCCTTCGCTCACAAGGGCGGCATGCACGTGGCCGGCGTCAACGCGGACGCGCGCACGTTCGAGCACGTGGACCCGGCGGAGGTGGGCGCCGACCGGCGAGTGCTCGTGTCCGAGCTCTCCGGCCGGGGCACCGTCCAGGCGCGCGCCGAGGTGGACGACGCCACGGCCGCGCGCGTGGTCGAGCGCGTCAAGGAGCTCGAGAGCCGCGGGTACCAGTTCGAGGCGGCCGACGGCTCCTTCGACCTCCTGATCCGCAGGGAGACGGGCCAGTACGAGCCGCTCTTCCGGCTCGAGGCCTGGCGCGCGATCGTGGAGAAGCGCGAGGACGGCCGTGTCCAGACCGAGGCCACGATCAAGATCTGGGTCGACGGCGAGCGCTACGTCAAGACCGCGGAGGGGAACGGCCCGGTCAACGCGCTCGACAAGGCCCTGCGACTCGCGATCGGCGAGCGCTACCCGCACATCCGGGACATCCAGCTCGTGAACTTCAAGGTCCGGATCCTCGACGAGGTCAAGGGCACGGGCGCGGTCACCCGCGTGCTGCTGGACGCGAGCGACGGACGCGAGACCTGGGGCTCGATCGGGGTCTCCGAGAACATCATCGAGGCGAGCTGGGAGGCGCTCGTGGACTCGCTCGAGGCGGGGATGCTGCCGGCGCGCAAGGGCGCGGCGGGCCCACCCGTCGTCGCGTGAGCGACTGGATCCCGCTCGCGCGCCCGCTGGTGGGCAAGCGCGAGGAGCAGCTGGTCCTCGAGACGCTGCGCTCGGGCCGGCTGTCGCTCGGCCCGCGGCTCGCGGAGTTCGAGGAGGCCTTCGGGGCGCGCGTCGGGGCGGAGCACGTGTCGGCCGTCTCGAGCGGCACTGCCGGCCTCCACCTCGCGATCCGCGCCGCCGGCGTCCGGGCCGGCGACGAGGTGGTCACCACGCCCTTCAGCTTCGTCTCGTCGGCCAACTGCCTGCTCTACGAGGGCGCCACGCCCGTGTTCTGCGACATCGACCCGCGTACGCTCAACATCGACCCGGGGGCGGCGGCGGCCGCGGTGGGAGAGCGCACCACCGGCATGCTGCCCGTGCACATCTTCGGCTATCCCGCCGACATGCCCGCGCTCGAGGCGACCGCGCGCGAGCGCGGTCTCTGGCTCGTGGAGGACGCGTGCGAGGCGCTCGGCGCCGTGCACGCGGACGGGACGCCGGTCGGCTCCCGCGGGAACCTCTCCGTCTTCGCCTTCTACCCGAACAAGCAGATGACCACGGGGGAGGGCGGAGCGGTGATCTCACCCGGCCCCGAGGTCAAGGTCCGGATCGACTCCGAGCGCAACCAGGGCCGCGCGCCGGACATGGGCTGGCTCGACCACGACCGGCTCGGCTTCAACTACCGCCTGGACGACCTGTCGTGCGCGCTCGGGATCGCTCAGGTCGCCCGGCTCGACGACCTGCTGGCGGAGCGGGCGCGGGTCGCCGCCCTCTACAACGAGGCGCTCGCCGAGGTCGAGGGGCTCGAGCTGCCCTGTCCGGACGCCGGCGGCGACCGGCGCAGCTGGTTCGTCTACGTCGTGCAGCTTCCGCAGGCCATCGACCGCGACGCAGCTGTCCTGGCGCTCCGCGAGCGCGGTGTGGACTCCAAGCCGTACCTGCCGGCGATCCACCTCTACAGCTTCTACCGCGAGCGCTTCGGCCACCGCGAGGGCGAGTTCCCCGTCTGCGAGGACGTGGCCCGCCGGTCGCTCGCGCTGCCGTTCTTCCCGGGCCTGACGGACGGCCAGGCGGAGCGGGTGGTCGAGGCCGTGCGGGAAATAGCTATGGAACCGGCGCCCGAGTACCGATAATCGGGGCATGAGCCACAGATCGCGCAAGGAGGCCCGGACGGCGCGCCTCACCGGCGTGGTCGGGTTCGCCTTCGCGCTTGCGCTGCCGATCGCCCTCTGGCACCACGCGATGGAGGAGATGGCGGGCGACTTCCAGCTCGACCCGGGCTACCTCGTGACCGGCTGGTCGGGCTACGGGCTCATCGCCCTCGGCCTCGCGCTGATGGTTCCGGTCGTCCTCTCGATCGGCAGGAATCCCGACAGCCGCCTCTATCCGCGCGCCCGCAACGCCCTGATCGGGTGGGGCACGTCGCTGTACATCCTCGGTGCCGCTCTGGCGAGCATCGTGGGCTCGGCCGTGGGGACCTAGACTGGCGGCCGATGGGCCGCTTCTCCGACCCGCAGGACCCGCTCTTCCAGGCGCTGAACTCGTCGATCTCGTTCGACTACCGGCTCGCGCCCTACGACATCGAGCAGTCGCTGGCCCACGCGCGCATGCTCGAGCGCAGCAGGATCATCTCGGCCGACGACCTCGCGACGATCGAGCGCGGGCTCGCAGAGGTGCGGGCCGAGGTCGACGACGACCGCTTCAGGGTCGAGCGCGGCGACGAGGACGTGCACATGGCGATCGAGCGCCGGCTCACCGAGATCGTCGGGCCGGTCGGCGGCAAGCTCCACACGGCCCGCTCGCGCAACGACCAGGTGGCCACGGACGTGGCCATGCTCGTGAGGGCGCACAGCCTGACCGCGAAGGAGCTGCTGCTCGACCTCATGCGAACGCTGGCGGACCTCGCGGAGCGCCACCTCGACTGGCCGCTTCCCGGCTACACGCACATGCAGCGGGCGCAGCCGGTCTATCTGTCGCACCACCTGCTCGCCTACTTCTGGAAGTTCCGCCGCGACCTCCAGCGCTTCAACTTCTGCCTCACCGCGACGGACGACCTGCCGCTCGGCGCCGGCGCGCTCGCCGGCGTGAACTTCGACACCAGCCGCATGTTCGTGGCCCAGGAGCTCGGCTTCTCAGGCATTGCGGAGAACTCGCTCGACGCCGTGTCGAACCGCGACTTCGTGCTCGACTACCTGGCCGCGGCGGCCACCTGCGCCACGCATCTCTCCCAGCTCGGCGGGGAGCTGGTGCTCTGGTCGACGGAGGAGTTCGGCTTCTGCGAGGTGGAGGACGCCTTCGCCTCCGGGTCGAGCCTCATGCCCCAGAAGAAGAACCCAGACGCCGCCGAGCTGCTGCGCGCCAAGGCGCCGCGCGTGGTCGCGAAGCTGGTCCACGTCCACGGGGCGCTCCACGGCCTGCCGCTCACCTACAACAAGGACCTCCAGGAGGACAAGGAGCCGCTCTTCGACGCGATCGACACGGTCGAGCTCGGCCTGCGCGTGGCCACCGGGATGCTGGGCGGGATCCGCTTCGACCGCGAGCGCATGGCCGCGGCCGCCGGCGACGAGCTGATCGCGGCCACCGACGTGGCCGATGCCCTGGTGCGGCGAGGGGTTCCGTTCCGCGAGGCGCACGGCATCGTCGGGACCCTCGTGCGCACCGCCGTGGACCGGGGGAAACGGCTGTCCGAGCTGAGCGACGACGAGGTGAGGGAGCTCGTACCGCAGCTGGACGGCTCGTTCCACGAGCTGCTCGACCCCGCGGCGTGGCTCGAGTCGAAGGTGTCCGAGGGCGGCACCGCGCTTGCCCGCGTGCGCGAGCAGCTCGCCCAGGCGCGGCAGCTTCTGGCGTGAGGCTCGGCGCCGGCTTCTACGACCGCTCCGTGCACGACGTCGCCCGCGATCTCGTCGGCTGCGTCGTCCGCCACGGCGAGACCGCCGGGCGCATCGTCGAGACCGAGAGCTACCACCAGGAGGAGCCCGCCTGCCACGCGTTCGCCGGCGTCACCGCACGCACGCGGACGCTCTACGGCCCGCCGGGGCGCGCGTACGTCTACTTCTCGTACGGGATGCACTCGCTGCTCAATGCAGTCGCCGAGCCCGAGGGCGTGGGCGCGGCCGTCCTGATCCGCGCGCTGGAGCCGGTCGACGGCATCGACCTCATGCGGCAGCGCCGCGGCCTCGACGCGCCCGAGGCGCTCTGCTCCGGGCCCGGGAAGCTGACTCAGGCGCTCGGGATCGACCTCGGGCTGAACGGCACGTCGCTCGTCTTGGGGCCCGTCGAGATCCTCGAGCGCGAGCGGCGCCCCCGGATCGTGACGGGCGAGCGGGTCGGGATCACGAAGGCGACCGACCTGCCCTGGCGGTTCTGCGACGCGGACAGCCGGCACGTCTCACGGCCGTTCCCCGCCGCGATGCGCGCGCGCCGAGCCGCCTAGGGAGCCACGGCGCCGCCGTCGCCACCGCCGCCCGGGTCGGGCGCGGGCGTGGCCGGCGGTGTGACGGGTGGGGTCTCCGGCGCGGGCGTGTTCTGCGGCGCCGGGGTCTCCGGCGCGGGCGTGGCCTCCGGTGCGGCCTGCTCCTGACCGCCGTCGGGCGCCTCCTGGCCGCCCGTCCCGTCCGCCTCGGGCGTCGTGCTCGGCTCCGTCGTGGTGGGGCCGGGGGTCGCCGGGACGGTGCTCGCTTCCTCGTCCGCGCTCGGGTCCTTGCCCTGGTCGATCAGTCGCTGGTCGCGGATCCCGATCGCCGCCAGCAGGAAGTCGTGCCAGATCTCGGCCGGGAACGTTCCGCCGGCCACCGGCTCCCCGTGGTACTCGGTCTCCATCGGCACGAGCCGGTCGGGGTAGCCCACCCACACGGCCACGGTCCAGGTCTTGTTGAAGCCGACGAACCAGGCGTCGCCGTAGTTCTCGGTCGTGCCCGTCTTGCCGGCGGCGAACTCGGGGATCTGAGCGGCCTTGCCGGTGCCGCCGGAGACCACGCCGGCGAGCAGCTCCTGGGCCGTCTGCGCGACCTCGGGCGAGAAGACGCGCGTCTGGCGCACGTCGTTGTGGTCGTCGATGCCCTTGCCCTTCACCCACTCGAGGCCGACCGGGCCGTCCTTGTCCGGCGCGAGCGAGCCGGAACGGCGGAAGCCGTTGTTGGCGATGGTCGAGTAGGCGTACGCCATCTCGAGCGGGCTCACGCCCTCCTGGAGGCCGCCGAGCGTCATGGCCGGGTTGGTGGAGATCGGCGTGCGGATGCCCATCCGCCGGGCCATGCGGGCGATCCGGCGCGTCCCGACCTTCAGGCCGAGCTGGGCGAAGACAGAGTTGTCGGACGTGGCCGTGGCCGTCCGGAGCGACTCGACGCCGTAGTAGTTGTCGTCGTAGTTGTTCACCTCGAACGGCCCGCTCGGGAGGTCGAACGTGCGCGGCTCCGAGACGTAGGTGCTCTCGGGGCTGATCCCGTCGGCCAGCGCGCGGATCAGGGTGAAGGGCTTGAAGGCGGAGCCGGGCTGGCGGTGGCCGTTGGTGGCCAGGTTGAACGCGCTCTGGTCGAAGTCCGTGCCGCCGACCATCGCCCGCACCTTGCCGGTCTTGTTCTCGATCGCCACGAGCGACGCGCTCGGGCCGTAGCCGGCGAGCCGGCCCGAGATCGCCTGCTCGGCGGCGGCCTGGAGCTCGGGGTCGATCGTCGTCTTGATCTGGAGGCCGCCGCCGAAGACGAGGCCCGGCCGGTAGCGGTCGACGAGCTGCTGCGTGAGCCAGGTGGAGAAGAAGGGCTGGCTCGAATCCACGCCGGGCGGGTCGATGTCGTCGCGGGTGGGCAGCGGCGCGGCGATGCCCTCCTCGTACTGCGCGCGTGAGATCTTCCGCTGCTCGAGCATCCGGGCGAGCACGAGGTCGCGCCGGCGCTTCGACGTGCGCGGGTTCTCGACCGGGTCGTAGAGCGTGGGCGACGCGATCATCCCCGCGAGGAGGGCGGCGTCGGCCGGCGTCACGTCGTCCGCCACGCGCTCGCCGGCGTCGTAGACCTTGGCCGTCGTGCCGTCGGGCTGGAGGGTGGCCTCGCCGAAGTAGGTGCGCGCCGCCGACTCCACGCCGTAGGCACCGCTCCCGAAGTAGACGGTGTTCAGGTACTGCGTGAGCACCTTCTCCTTCGACCACTTGTGCTCGAGGTGGTATGCCAGCGCGGCCTCGCGCAGCTTCTGGAAGACGGAGCGGTTGCCCTGGGCGGACAGCGCGTTCTTCACGAACTGCTGCGTGATCGTCGACCCGCCCTGGGCGGCGCTCTGGCGCAGGATGTCCTGCCAGAGCGCCCGTGCGATGCCCTGGTAGTCCACGCCCTCGTGCTCGTAGAAGCGCTTGTCCTCGATCGCGATGACCGCGTTCTTGATGTTCGACGAGATCTCGTTGGGCCCGAGCAGGATGCGGTTCTGGTTCCCGGTCAGGCGCGCGATCTCGTCGCAGGCGTCCGTGTCCGACTCCTTGCAGCCCTCGCCGGCGTACAGCACCGAGTTGCGCGCGGCGGCGTACTCGGCGCGGTTCTCGAGCGCCGGCAGGTCGCTCGCTACCGCCATGAGCATCCCGAAGACCGTCGAGATCAGGGCGAGGATGGAGAGGCCCAGCAGCAGCAGCGCCACGCGGAGCTTCTTGAGGCGCGGCCTGGCGGGATCGGGCGGCTGGGGGGGAGGCGCGCCGTTCGAGCGGTCGAAGCGGCCCCCGGTGCGTCCGTCCCGGGGTGTGATTGTGGTCGTCGGCGGCTCCGGCATTCCTGTGGCGCCTCGGGACGAGGCTCGGTGCCGTGCTTTTCGTCCTCGGAGAGTGGCCAGACCCGCCCGGCACGGCACGACGCGGGGGCTCGACGAGCGGTCGGCAGTCTAGCATTGGGCCCATGCCGGACTCGCCGGGCGAGGCAGCCCGATTCCTCACCCGGAACGCGGTCGAGGCGCTGCCCGAAGGGGACCTCGAGAAGCAGCTCCAGCAGGGCCGGCCGCTGCGCGTGAAGCTGGGCGTCGACCCCACCACGCCGGACATCCACCTCGGCCACACCGTCGTGCTGCGAAAGCTTCGCGAGTTCCAGGACCTGGGGCACACCGTCGTCCTGATCGTCGGCGACTACACCGCGCGCGTGGGGGACCCGAGCGGGCGCTCGTCGGCGCGTCCGTTCGCGGACCCCGATGAGATCGACCGCAACGCGGTCACCTATCAGGAGCAGGCCTTCAAGGTGCTCGACCGCGACCGCACGGAGGTGCGCCGCAACGGCGAGTGGCTCGACATGGCCATGGAGGACCTGTTCCGGCTGGCGCGCACCTCGACGGTCGCCCAGCTGCTCGAGCGCGACGACTTCGCCAAGCGCTACGGCGAGGGGCGCCCGATCACGATCCTCGAGCTGCTCTACCCGCTCCTGCAGGGCTACGACTCGGTCGCCATCCGCTCGGACGTGGAGCTCGGCGGCACCGACCAGAAGTTCAACGTCCTCCTCGCGCGCGACATCCAGCAGGCGTACGGCGTGGCGCCCCAGTCCGTGCTCACGATGCCGATCCTGCCCGGGATCGACGGCGAGCAGAAGATGTCGAAGTCACTCGGCAACTACGTGGGCGTGGACGAGCCTCCGGAGGAGGTCTTCGGCAAGCTCATGCGGGTCCCGGACACGACGATGCCCACCTACTACGACCTCCTCATGGACGAGCCGATCGACCCGGGGCTGTCCGCGCGCGACCAGAAGCGCGCGCTGGCCCGCGGACTGACCGCGCGGTTCCACGGGGACCGGGCGGCGGCGGACGCCGAGGCGCGCTTCGACCGGCTGCACGTGGACCACGGCGTGCCCGACGACGTCGAGGAGCACGCCTTCGCCGCCGAGAACGGCACGGTCCACATGCCGGCGCTCCTGGCCGACGCCTTCGGGCTGTCGCGCTCGGAGGGCAGGCGGCTGCTCGCGCAGGCCGGGGTGAGGCTGGACGGCGAGCCGCTCGACGAGTCCGCGATCGACCTCCCGGCGGAGCGGCTCGACGGGGCCGTCCTCCAGGTCGGCCGCCGGCGGTTCAAGCGCCTTCGCAGTGGTTGAGGACGCCGCTGCGGTGCTACACTGCTCCGTCGCGCTCGGGACGCCCGGAATCCCCGCCGTCCCCGGGGCGCCACGGTCTTTGAAAACTCAGCAGTACGCGCGACCGAAAGGTCGTGCCCAGGTTCGACCCCCGAGCCAAACCCGCGGCATCCGCCACGGGCGCAGGCGAGGGGCCTGAACAGACCCGTCGAGTCCGGCTCGCCCGCGGTGTACGCGGGGGAGCTCTCGTTGGGACGGCCCTCGGGCCGGCCCCGCGAAAGACTTGACAACTCTTCGATCTGACAGTGGACCGGGACCGTCGCCAGGCGGAACCGGATTGAAACCACGCCAGACTTTCACGGAGAGTTTGATCCTGGCTCAGGACGAACGCTGGCGGCGTGCTTAACACATGCAAGTGGAGCGACGAACCAGGCTTCGGCCT
>JAFGJG010000138.1 GCA_016929195.1 Thermoleophilaceae bacterium | reverse complement strand
GGTTCCTTGACGAGGTTGTAGTCCCAGTCGAGGCCACTGAGCTGATTGGTTAGGTGCAGATCATGGGTGCGGTAACCGAACTCACTCAAGATGAACCCGAGTTCGCTTACGAGACCTGTCAGGTCAATGCCAACCGCGCCGACCAGACCGATGATCAGCTCGGTCTGGGGCGGCGGATCGTCAGAGAGCAAATGCGCCACATCAGCATCATCGGCGCAAGAATCCACGGGCACCTGCTGGCGCAAGGTTCCTTGCGCGTTCAGGTCCAGTAAATCGTCCGGCCTACGGCCGGTTTAGTCCTCTGTGGATCTGCTCCGCTGCGGGCGAGGCCTTTCCGAGGGTGGGGGTCCCGACCGCGTAGGCGACGAACGCCTGACCGACACCGAGCGCTGCTGGTCTCGCGGAAGCGATCTCGCCTCCCGCACGGCATCGCGCAGGTGCCTTCCATACCTCGCTGGATCATCCACCGACTTCCCCTTTCAAAATCCTAGCTTGACCCGAACACACGTTCGTGTCAAGACAGCACTGGTCCAAACGCGTATCCAACTACCCGGCTCCCACGACCGGACCGCTTGCCGCTCGCAAATTGCGAATCCGGGGGCCTCCGCGGATGCTCCCAAAGTGGGCCAGAGAACCACGCAAGTTGCGGGCTCCGCGGCCGGCTTCCCTGTCCGCACCGGAAGATCCTCCGGCAGGGGGGACGTGTAAGTCCCCTCATCGCCGTAGCCAGGACCCTTGCCATATTCGTTCAACGGTACGACGATGAACGGACGCGATGACCGTTTCCAAGCCAGATCCGCTGACCATCGCTGCAGCTAAGACGCGACTTGGAGATCGTATGCGCGACCTACGAGAGGGGACATCTATGTCCCAACGCGAGGCAGCAGGGCGCGCCGGCATCACGCACCGCCAGTGGAAGCGCATCGAGCACGGCGAGGCCAATCCCACTCTCGAGTCTCTGCTCGGGATCCAGTACGCGCTTCGGATCGACTCGTTGGACGCGCTGTTCGGTGAGACCACCGGGGACCTGCTAGGACGGACGGCACACCAATGAGAGCGGCCAATCACGTCGCCTTGCGAGCGCGTCTCGCGCTTGATGCTCGAGAGCTCGCAGATTGTTCCCGACCGCCGGATCGCGGACTCGGGTGGCAGCGTCCGGTCTAGCCGTGCCGTCGCTAACGCGCTCGACGCCGACCTGTGTTCTGTTGCAGCTACGGGATCAGCGGGAAGGGTTGGACAACCAGCGACGAAGCGCTGGGTTGGCCTTGAGAGTTGAAGGTGTCCTTGAGGGTCGTGAACATGATGCGACCTCGCTCGATGCCGGTGAACACGAAGGTGTCTGACCAGAGCAGACCGCTATAGCCGTTCTCGTTGAAGAGCGTGACCCCGCTCTTGAAGCCGAGGAGCGGCTCGGCGCCGGTGGAGGGATGCGGTCCGAGCGCCGGCCGGCTCGTCACGGTCTCGCCATAACCGCCGAACGAGCCATCGTCCTTACGGGAATCGCCGCTGCCCGCTACCGAGACGATCGTCCGGTCACCGGTCTGGGAGTCGGGCGGGGAGATGTACCGAACGCGGTGACTTGCGTTCGAGGGCAGGTAGATGCCGCCTTGGTAGTCGACGTCGAAGTAGACGCTGCCGTCGATTCCGGCGGCGGTGGCGAGGCCGCCGTCACCGTCTTGGGGCAGCACGCCGCTCGAGTCGCGGCAGCCGCCGGCCCCGTTCGAGTCTGGCTGAGAGCCTCCGCCTTCTCCCGCAAGCGGATAGAGGCGCCCAGCGATGAAGCTCTTGCCGTAGACGGTCTCGGTTGTGTTCTTGAGCAGCTTCAGGCGGCAGCCCGTGAGTAGTGCGTAGTCGCCGCCTGGAAGCACGGCGACGTGCGCGAAGTCGCGGTTGTGCGTGAGCGCGTCGTAGCCGTTCGGGTCGTCGTTGACGTAACCGTTGTTGTCGATGCCACTCCCGGCGATCCGCTTCAGATGCCCGCCGCTCACGGTGACGCTGTTGGTGCCGCTGGTGTAGCTGTAGCTGAGGTCGGTGATCTTGAAGACGCCGCCGCGGGTGGCGATCACGAAGTCTCCGGGCCCGCCGTTCGATGTTCCGGTCTTCCCGTCGCTGCCTGTGAGAGGAGCTATGCCCTCGACGCCCCAGAGGGCGACCGAGAGGGGTGGGGCCCCGGGCGTCTCGTTGTCGCGGCAGCTTGGACTCTGGAGGTCCCAGCGAACGTTCTGGTTACAGGTGCCTGAGGTGCCGGCGATCGTCACGATCCGCCGGCCCTGGGAGGGCGGGGTCACATAGTGGACGCGGGCGTGGAACAGGTCCCAGCCGACAGGCGTTACGACGTCCGATCGTTTTAGACCGTCCGCGGGCGGTGCAACCGGGGAGGGGGGGTCAGTCCTCCGCCGGCTGCTGTTTGGCGCGGTCGTCGTCGAAAGGCGACCGCGCCAGCGGGTCCTGGGTGCCGTGCTCTCCTAGGTCGAGCGGCTTGCCGTCGGCGTAGGCCGCACCTGGATTGTCGAGGAAGTCGATGTCGGCGGGGATCTCGATTGATGGGCCTTCGGTCACATCTCCAGGATAGTCGCCGGGCCCGCGCGCGAGCAACTCGAAGACCTCCCTGTTCTCGTCTGCGAGCCGGTTAAGACGAGCCATGAACTCGGGGTCGTTGCGTCTCCGTTCGAGCAGCTCATCGATCGTGCCCAGCACTTCACCGGTCGCCGGGTCGCGCACCAAACGATCGCCATCACCCATCGCGCGGGACCCGCCAGACAACCTTCGCCGACCCCCACGGCACGTAGACGACGCAGTCGAGCACCTCGCGCTCGTTCTCGTCCTCCTGGAACTCGACAAGCCCGAACGACTCGCCGGGAATGGGCTCGGACACGATCGCCCCCCTTGTCCCGACGGGCCAGTCCGGAACCCCGTCGCGGACGGGTACCGGGGCGGTCAGCTCCACGATGTCGAGCTCGCGGACATCGTCCGTCACGGTTTCACGACCTCCTCGGCCTGTTCGGCCCGCTGCGCTGAACATGACCACGCTCGCGATCCTACGACGTGTCGCCAAGCTCCGCGACCATTGCCTCGGTACGACGACCGCACGCCACTGGGGCAAGCTCCCGACCCCGGGAAAAGCAAGCCAGCAGGAGCCGCCCGAGAGCTCCGCAGTGAGATCTGCTGGGACTCCGCTAAGGGTCGCTAATCAGTAGGGCTCGCAGCCGAGTCCATCGTCGTCGCTGTCGAGGTCGTACGGATCGGATCCCTTCACGGTGACCTGGCCCGTGTACTCGGGGCCGTTGCCCTCGCCGCCCTCGCAGTCGTAGTCATAGGCGTTCGGATCGAGGCAAGGGTCGTAATCGGAATGACACGACTCAGCAGGCTCCGGCTCAACCGGCTCCGGAGCGATGTCAGCGGTCTGCTCGGCGAGGGCCTGGGCTTCGAGCTTCCGCTCGCGTTTGCGGCGAGCAACGGCCTCGGCGCGACGTGCGAGCCGTGCCGCGAGCCGTTGAACCTTCGCTTCGAGCTTCTCGCGGGCTCGCTTCGCACTCTGCGCGGCGTCCTGTGTGGCCGAGTCGGCGCTCGAGGAGGCGTCGTCTGTCGAGCAGCCGACCGTGGCACCAAACACGAGCAACAGGACGGGGACGACCGCGAGCCAGCGACGCATCCCGAAGAACGTAAGGTCGAAAGTCCCTGAGCGCAACAGCTGTGTGGGACAAACGTCCAGGGCGGCGGCACTTGCCCCGCTCCCCATAGTCTCCGCCCGGATGGCAGAGTCGGCGCCGCATCGAGATGGTGTCTGACGCGCGCGAGCGCGTCTCGAAAGTCGCGAAAGTAGAGATCGATCGCAGCTCGATCACAACCGGCTCGCGCTCTCTCCCAACTCGGCTGCAAATCGCAAGGAACAATCCACAAGGTCTGGCTGTCTTGAAAACCGTTAAGCGTCGATAGGCGCTTCGAGGGTTCGAATCCCTCCCCCTCCGCTTCGGCCGCAACATTCGCCGGCGTCGCGGGTTCTCCGGTCTGGTGTCCCGCATTCGCCCCGCCCTCGCCGGGCTGGCCGCTGCCGCCGCCCTCCTGGGGGCGGCCGCTCCGGCGGACGCGCGCTTCTCCTGGGCGGTCTCGGGCGGCGGGCCGGGAAGCGACGACGCGGACGGCATCGGCTCGGACCCGAGCGGCAACCTCGTCATCTCCGGCGGCACGGCGGGGCCCGGCGGGGCCGACATCTTCGCGGCCCGCTATGGACCTCGCGGCGGCTTGCGGTGGATGAGGCGATACGCCTCCACCGGCGCCGACCAGGCCTTCGACAACGACGTGGACACCCACGGCAACGGCCTGATCACCGGGAGCTTCAACCGGACGGTCGACTTCGGGGGCACGACGCTCGTGAGCAGGGGCGGCACGCGACCGCGCTACGGCGACGCCTTCCTCCTCAAGCTGGGCCGGAACGGGAACACGAGGTGGGTGCGACAGATCGGCGGGACCGCCTCCGACGGCGGCGACGAGATCGTCGCCGGGCCCCACGACGACGCGCTGGTGATCGGCGACACCGAGGGCGACGTCCGGTTCAGCTCGACCGTCGAGCTCCAGGGCGAGGGCGGTCGCGACGCCTGGGTCGCGCGCTTCCGCTCGGCCGGCTCGCTCGCCTGGGCGAGGCTGCTCGGCGGCAGCGGCGACACGCAGAGCCACGGGATTGGCGTCGACCGGCGGGGCAGGGTGCTCGTCACCGGCGAGTTCCAGGGCGAGGCGCGCATCGGGTCCAAGCGGCTCGAGAGCGACGGTGCGAGGCCCGACGTGTTCGTCGCGCGGCTCGACCGCCGCGGACGCGTGCTCTGGGCCAAGCGCTTCGGTGACGCGGACCGGGAGATCGGGCGCGGCGTGGCGGCGGACGCGCGCGGCAACGTGTACTTCAGCGGCGAGTACGCCGGCCGGATCCAGATCGGCGCCCACAGCCTCACGGCGGCCGGCTCGGACGACATGTTCCTCGCCAAGGCCACTCCCGGCGGCCGCATCCTCTGGGTGGTGAGCATCGGCGGCCCCGGTCCCGAGACCGGGCCCGAGCTCGAGGTCGACCGCCGCGGCAACGCCTACCTCGCCGGGACCTTCAGCGGCACGGCGCGGATCGGCCGCCGCGTGCTGCGCAGCACGGGCGCGCGCGGCGCGTTCGCCGCGAAGCTCTCGCCGAAGGGCCGGTTGGCGTGGGTGGCTCAGTCCGGCCCGGAGTCCCCGTTCGCCACGCTCGGCGAGCTGACCGTCGGACCGCGCTTCGTCAGCGTCCTGGGCCGGTACGCCGGGAGCGTGCGCCTCGGAAGCCGCACCTTCACGAGCGCAGGGGAGACCGACTACTTCATCGCCGGCGCGCCGCGCTAGGTTCCACGCGTGCCGAGCGTCGCGAACGCCCGCGAGCGCGAGCTGTTCTGGGGGATGCGCGCGATCCTCTGGGCCGGCGGCGGCTTCGTGTTCCTCGCCGGCGTGCAGCTGTTCGGCTTCTCCGACCGCACCGACGAGCTGTTCGCGTGGACGATCGAGCCGCCCACGACGGCCGCGTTCCTCGGCGCCTGCTACTGGGCCGCCGCCGTCCTCGCGTTCGCGAGCGCGCTCCAGCCGACCTGGGCGCGCGCCCGGATCGGCGTGCCGGGCGTGCTCGTGTTCATCTGGCTGACGCTCCTGGCGACGCTCATCCACCTCGACAAGTTCCACCTGGACGAGGGCGAGACCCGAGCGCAGATCGCCGGCTGGACCTGGCTCGTGATCTACATCCTCGAGCCGCCGGCGCTGCTGGCGGCGTACGTGCTCCAGCTGCGCATGCCGGGGAGCGACCCGCCGCGCGACAGGCCGCTGAGCCGCGCGGTGAAGGGCTGGCTCGTGGTCCTCGGAGCGTTCTTCTTCCTCTTCGGCGCGGCGCTGTACGTCGCGCCGCTCGACGTCGGCGACCTGTGGCCGTGGCCGCTGACGCCGCTGACCGGCAGGGCCACCGCAGCCTGGATCGTGGCGCTCGGCCTGCTGCTCGCGGCCATGGCGTGGGAGGACGACCGCGTACGGGTCATCCCGGGGTGGGCGCTGCTCGCGACGCTCGTACCGCTGGCGGTGGCGGCGCCGATCCGGTTCGACGAGGGGATCGACTGGGGCGGCGCCGAGATGATCGTCTACCTGGTGATCGCCGCGCAGCTGCTCGCGGTGGCCGTTTACGGGATCGCCTCGGCGCGATACCATCAATGAAAGCTGATTTCACTGGGTGAAATCACGGCCGAGGCCGACCGCTTCGGCGCCCGCCTCGCGGCCGAGCTCGGCGACGAGCCCGCCAACCGCTTCCAGGGCATGCCCTCGGACGGCGACTCGCCGGCGGGCTACGCGGCGATGGGCCGGGACGGCTGGATCGGGCTGCACTGGCCCGAGCGCCTGGGAGGCCGCGGCGGCGATCCGCTCGCGACCGTGGCCGCCGAGGAGCGCTTCGGCTGGCACTGGCTCCCGCTCTCCGGCTACCTGCTGTCGGTCAAGACGATCGGGAACGCGCTGCTCGGCCACGCCTCGGACGCGCTCCAGGAGCGGCTGCTCCCGGAGATCGCCGCGGGGCGGCTCGTCTTCTGCCAGGGCTTCTCGGAGCCGGAGGCCGGCTCGGACCTCGCCTCGCTGCGCACGGAGGCGCGCCTCGACGGCGACCGCTTCGTGGTGTCCGGCCACAAGATCTGGACGTCCAGCGCCCAGATCGCCGACTGGATCTACCTCGCCGTGCGCACCGACCCGGGCGCGGCGCGCCCGCACCGCGGCGTGTCCGTGCTCGTGGCCGACATGCGGACGCCGGGGATCGAGGTTCGCGAGATCGAGACGGTCGGGGGCGGCGTGCTCTGCGAGGTGTTCCTCGCGGACGTGGAGGTCCCGGCCGGCCAGCTCGTGGGCGAGCTGAACGGCGGCTGGCGCGTGCTCATGGGGACGCTCGACCACGAGCGCGTGACGAGCGAGAAGGTCGGCGTCGTGCTCCGTGTGCTCGACGACCTCGCGCCGGCCGCGGCCGGCGCGGCCGAGCGGCTCGAGCTGCGCCGGCTGCGCGGCGAGGCCGAGGCCGCGC
>JAFGJG010000137.1 GCA_016929195.1 Thermoleophilaceae bacterium | reverse complement strand
CTCGGACTCGGCTTCAGCGTGGCGCTCGTCGAGCAGCCCTACCGCGTGGCGGGGCGCAGGTCGCCCGCGCCCGCGGGCCAGCTCGACACGACGTGGCGCGCGGTGGTCGAGCACCTGCGCGAGAACGAGCTCGCGGGCCTTCCGCTGGTGGCGGGCGGCCGCTCGCTCGGCGCGCGCGTGGCCTGCCGGACGGCCGCCGACACGGACGCCGTCGGCGTGCTCTGCCTCGCCTTCCCCGTGCACCCGCCGGGGCGGCCGGAGAAGAGCCGGCTCGAGGAGCTGGACGCGGTGGCGGTCCCGGTCCTCGTGGTGCAGGGCGACAGCGACCCGTTCGGCATGCCGCCCGCCGCGGCCGGGCGCACCGTCGTGACGGTCGCGGGCGACCACGGCCTCAAGAAGGACCTCGCCGCCGTGGCCGCCGCCGTGCGCGACTGGCTGCCGCGGTTCAGCCCGGCAGGATCACGCTGAACACGCGGCCGCCGCCCAGCTCGTGGGCGAAGTCGGCACCCGCAGGCGGGCCGTCGGTCACGGCGATCTCGGGCCGGTCGAGCTTCAGGTCGCTCCCCGGCGGCGAGACGACCGCCTCGGAGCGCGGGCGCCCGCCGTCCGCCGGCGGGTCGAACGAGTCCCAGGCGGTGGCCCCCGTTCCGTCGCGCACCGCGCGCATGTAGTCGATGAAGCCGCTGTCCGGCGTGTGCAGGTTGAGGTAGCGGACCTCGCCGGCGCCGTCGTTGTCGAAACCGTGGATCAGGTCCGGCGGCGCCGCGAAGAAGCCGTCCTCCCCCAGCGTCACGCGCTCGAGCTCCGGGCCGACGGTGACCGTGAGCTCCCCGCCCAGCACGTAGAAGCAGTCGATGTGCCGGTGGTGGACGTGCGGCTCCGCGCCGCGCCTGCCGGCGGCGAAGCGCGACCACGTGACCGACAGCTCGGGCCGCTCCAGCAGCACGCGGACCTCACGCTCGTCGCTGCTTCCCAGCACCTCGCCCACGGTGCTGGAGCTTCGCGCATCCGGATCGTTGACGCAAAGTGTGAGTGAGTGCTAACTTACACCTCGCTATGGCCCCCCAGACCAAGACCAGGACGCTCTCGACCGCCGACGAGCGGCGCGAGACGCTGATCGAGGCGGCGCTGCCCGTCTTCGGGCGGCGCGGCTTCCACGCGGCCTCGACCGTCGAGATCGCCGAGGCCGCGGGCATCTCGCAGGCCTACGTCTTCCGGCTCTTCCCGACGAAGGTCGACCTGTTCGTGGCGGCCGCCGCCGAGGGGAGCCGGCGCATGCTGGCGACGTTCCGCGCGGCGTCGGACGACGCGCGGAGCAGCGGGACCGACCAGCTCGAGGCGATGGGCAGGGCCTACACGGGCCTCGTCGAGCGCGACCGCGACGTGCTGCTGATGCAGCTCCAGTCACAGGTCGCCTCCCCCGGCGAGCCCAAGATCCGCGAGCAGATGCAGAGCTGCTTCCGCGAGATCTACGAGCTCGTGGCGGGGCGCTCCGGCGCCGGCGCCGAGGAGATGAGGGCCTGGTTCGCGCACGGGATGCTCTGCAACGTGATGGCGGCCATCGAGGCCGAGAACCTGAAGGACGAGTGGGCCCGGGCGCTCACCGCCGGAGACTGATCTTTTTTTTGGGAGGTCCAAGTGAGTAAGCAATCACACACCATGCGGCCCTGGTGGACCCTGGGCCTGGCGGGCGCCGGCCTCTTCATGACCGCGCTCGACAACCTCGTGGTCGGGGTGGCGCTCCCCTCGATCCGGTCCGACCTCGGCGGCTCGATCGAGTCGCTCGAATGGACCGTGAACGCCTACACGCTCGCGTTCGCCGTGCTGCTGCTCACCGGCGCGGCGCTGGGCGACCGCTTCGGGCGCAAGCGCGTCTTCTCGATCGGGATCGCCGTGTTCACCATCGCGAGCGCGCTCGCCGCGCTCGCGCCGTCGCTCGAGGCTCTGATCGCGGCCCGGGCGCTCCAGGGCTTCGGCGCAGCGATGGTCACGCCGCTCACGCTGACCCTGATCAGCGAGGCGTTCCCGCCCGAGCGGCGCGGCGTGGCGCTCGGGATCTGGGGCGGCATCAGCGGCCTCGGCGTGGCCCTCGGCCCGTTCGTGGGCGGTGCGGTCGTCGAGGGCATCGCATGGCAGTGGATCTTCTGGCTGAACGTGCCGGTCGGGCTGATCGTGATCCCGCTCGCGGCGCGCAAGCTGACCGAGTCGCGCGGGCCGGACAGGTCGCTGGACCTCGGCGGCCTGGCGCTCGCCGCCGCCGGCCTCTTCGGCGTCACCTTCGGCATCATCCGCGGCGAGTCGCTCGGGTGGACCAGCACGACCGTGCTGGCCTCGCTCGCCGCGGGCGTCGCGCTGCTGGCGGCGTTCGTCCGCTGGGAGCTCCGGACGTCCGAGCCGATGCTGCCGATGCGCTTCTTCCGCACCCGCGCGTTCGCCGCCACGAACGGGCTCTCGTTCGCGATGTTCTTCGGGATGTTCGGGTCGATCTTCCTGCTCGGCCAGTTCTTCCAGGTCGCGCAGGGCTACGGGCCGCTCGAGGCCGGCGCGCGGACGCTGCCGTGGACCGCGATGCCGATCTTCGTCGCCCCGCTCGCGGGCGCGCTGATCGGGCGCGTGGGCACCCGGCCGCTGATGGCGACAGGGCTCGCGCTCCAGGCCGTCGCGCTCGCATGGATCGCCGCGGTGTCCGAGCCGGGCACGGCGTTCTCCTCCCTGATCGTGCCGTTCGTCATGGCGGGCTCGGGCATGGCGCTCGTGTTCCCGACCGCGGCCGCCACGGTGCTCGACTCCGTCCGGCCCGAGGAGGCCGGCAAGGCATCGGGCGCCACGAACGCGATCCGCGAGGTCGGCGGCGTCATGGGCGTGGCGGTGCTCGCCAGCATCTTCGCGGCGAACGGCGGCTATGCGAGCCCGCAGTCGTTCTCGGACGGCGTGGTGGCGGCGCTGCCGCTGGCGGT
>JAFGJG010000136.1 GCA_016929195.1 Thermoleophilaceae bacterium | reverse complement strand
GCTGATGCACGTCGGCCTCTGCACGTTCGTCACGGAGTACTCGGCCGACCCGGTCACGCTCGGGCGCCAGGCCGAGGAGCGCGGCTTCGAGTCGCTCTTCTTCCCGGAGCACACGCACATCCCGGCGAGCCGCGAGACTCCCTACCCGGGCGGCGGCGAGCTCCCGCGCGAGTACAGCCACATGCTCGACCCGTTCGTGGCGCTCGCCGCGGCGGCGGGGGTGACCGAGCGGATCCAGCTCGACACCGGGATCGTCCTCGTGATCGAGCGCGACCCGATCGTCACGGCCAAGGAGGTGGCGACGCTCGACGTGGTGTCGGGCGGGCGCGTCCTGTTCGGCGTGGGGGCGGGCTGGAACCTCGAGGAGATGCGCAATCACGGGACCGATCCGGAGCGGCGCTTCGGCGTCATGCGTGAGCGGGTCGAGGCCATGAAGGCGATCTGGACCGAGGACGAGGCGGAGTACCACGGGGACCACGTGGACTTCGACCCGATATGGCAGTGGCCGAAGCCGGTGCAGAAGCCGCATCCGCCGGTGCTCGTGGGCGGCATGGGCGACCGGGCGCTCGACCGGGTCGTCGCGCTCGGCGACGAGTGGATGCCGAACGTGGTGGTCACCCCCGAGGTGCTCGGCGAGCGCATCGAGGACCTGCAGCGCCGCGCCGCCGCGGCCGGCCGCGGGCGGATCCCGGTGCGGCTGTTCGCCGCCAAGCCGGAGGCACGCGCCGCCGAGCGGCTGCGCGGCGTGGGCGTGGACGCGGTGCTGTTCTACCTGCCGACCGAGGACGCCGGCGAGACCGAGCGCCGGCTCGACCGGCTGACCGAGGTCGCCGCGGAGATCCGCGGCGGGTAGCTCGTGACCAGGCTCGACGAGCTCGATCTCTCGCTGTCGCTCTCGAAGGACGAGGAGCGCGAGCGCCTCGAGGCCGCGCAGAAGCGGCTGCTCGAGCTGCGTTTGGCGCTCGGCGGGAAGCTTCCCGGCTACGAGGGGATCGGCCCGCCCGTGTCCGTGGTCTTCGAGGGGTGGGACGCGTCGGGCAAGGGCGGGGCGCTCAAGCGCCTGGTCGAGCGGCTCGACCCGCGCCACGTGCGCGTGGCCCAGTTCGGCGCGCCGACCGACGACGAGAAGCGCCACCACTTCCTGTGGCGCTTCTGGCCCGTGCTGCCCGGCTGGGGCGGCATGACCGTCTTCGACCGCTCCTGGTACGGGCGTGTCCTGGTCGAGCGAGTGGAGGGGTTCGCGACCACCGACGAGTGGTCGCGCGCATACGCGGAGATCGTGGACGTCGAGCGATCGCTCTGGTCCGAGGGGATGATCATGGTCAAGTTCTGGCTGCACATCTCGGACGAGGAGCAGCTCAAGCGCTTCCAGGAGCGCGACGGGAACCCGCTCAAGAACTGGAAGCTCACGCCGGACGACTGGCGAAACCGCGAGAAGCGGCCGCAGTACGCCGAGGCGGTCGAGGACATGCTCGCGCGGACGGACCATGCGGCTGCGCGGTGGCAGCTGGTGGAGGCGGAGTCCAAGCGGTTCGCGCGTGTGAAGGTGGTGGAGACGGTTATCGCGGAGATCGAACGCGGTTGCCGCGAGCGTGGTTTTTCATTGCCCTAGCGCTGGCGTTCCGGCCCGGCGCTACTCGACATCCCTTTGTCGCAGGAGCACGACGGCCATCGAGAAGAACAGCGCTATCCAGGCCAGCATCAGGCCGATCGCCGCGATCGGGCTGAAGAGGTCCATGTCCTCCGGCAGGCCCGCGTCCTCGGCCGGGATGTCGGACGCTGCGGTCGGGAGCGCGCCGAAGGGGCTGAAGCGGCCGACCTCTGGGGCCAGGGCGGCGACCGCGGGATCCAGGGCGAAGCCGATCACCAGGATCCCGACCACGGCCACCACCTGGTTCCGGATCAGGCCGCCGAGGCCGACGCCGAGGCCGCCCAGCAGCGCGGCCACGATCGCGTTCCGCCCGACCTGGGCGATCCAGTCGCCGAACCCCGGCGTGGGCAGGTCGCGGATCGTGAGGATCGTGAAGCCGGCGATCGCCACCGCCACGGCGATCGTCAGCGAGAGGACGACCCCGGCGGCTGCGAACGCCAGCGTCTTCGCTGCCAGGAAGCGGAGCCGGTCGGGCATCGCCAGCAGCGAGCTCGTGATCGTCCGGTGGCGCCACTCGCCGGTGATGCCGACGATCGCCAGGATCATGATGAAGAAGCCGCTCGTGTCGGTGGTGAAGACGTCCGTCAGGACCGTGTCGCGCTCCGGCTCGGTCAGGATCGACACGAGCACCGTGATCAGCACGGAGAGGCCGACCGCCACGGCCGTGAGCGCGGCGAACGTGCGCGTCGTCCGGAGCTTCAGGAGCTCGGCGGTCAGGAGCGGCGTCATGGCTCGTCACTCGTGAGCTCGAGGAACACGTCCTCGAGCGATCGCGCCGCCACACCCAGCTCCACCAGCGGCACCCGGTGCTCGGCCGCCACCTCGCCCACGAGCTCGGGCGGTGCTCCGGGGGCGAGCAGAGCGCCGGAGGGGTCCGCGTGGACGGTGATGCCGCGCTCGCGCAGCAGGCCGGCGAGGCGCTCGTCGTCCTGTGAGCGCACGCGGGTGACCTGACCCTCGGCGGCGCCCACCACCTGCTCGAGCGGGCCGCTCGCGCGCAGCTCGCCGTGGGAGATGACGACGAGGTCGTCGACGCTCTGCGCGACCTCCGCGAGGAGGTGGCTCGAGACCAGGACCGCCCGGCCGCGGGCGGCCTCCGAGCGGAGCAGCTCACGCATCCAGCGGATGCCGGGCGGGTCGAGGCCGTTGGCCGGCTCGTCCAGGATCAGTGCCTGCGGGTCGCCGAGCAGGGCCGCGGCGATCGCGAGCCGCTGGCGCATTCCCATCGAGTAGCCCTTCACGCGCCGTCCCGCCGACCCCTCGAGGTCCACGACCCGCAGCACCTCATCCACGCGCTCCCGCGGGTGGCCGCCGGCGGCCGCGAGCACGCGGAGGTGGTTGCGCCCGCTGCGGCCCGGATGGAAGCTCGCCTCCTCGAGCACCGCCCCCACCTGCGCGCTCGGGTGCTCGAGCTGCTCATAGGTCCGGCCGGCGAAGGTGGCCGACCCGCGGTCGGAGTGCACGAGGCCGAGCAGCATCCGCAGCGTCGTGCTCTTGCCTGCGCCGTTCGGCCCGAGGAAGCCGGTCACGCGCCCGGCCTGGACCTGAAAGGAGAGGTCGCGCACGGCGTGAACGGAGCCGAAGCTCTTGCTCAGGCCCTCGATCTCGATCGCGGCCATCGCCTAGGCGGCGAAGAGGGTCAGGTCCGGCTCGCGCTCGCCGCGCAGCAACGCGAGGTCGACCGTCACGCAGGCGATCCCGCGAGCCTCGGCGAGCGCGCGCGCCTGGGGCTTGACCGTCTGTGCCGCGAGGACGCCGCGGCAGTGCGCGAGGCCCGGCTCGGCGCAGATGCGCTCGAGGTAGCGGGTGAGCTGCTCGACCGCCTCGATGGTGCCGACGCGCTTGATCTCGACCGCGACGAACCCATCCCCGTCGTCGCGGCACATGAGGTCGACCGGGCCGATGTCGGTCGGCCACTCGCGGCGCACGAGGCGCAGGCCCTCGCCGCAGCTCTCGGGCCGGTCCGCGAGCAGCTCCTGGAGCTCGCGCTCGACGCCGTGCTTCTCGAGCGCGGCCGCCTCGCCCATGTCGTGGGTCACGTCCGAGACCACCTCGGCGATGCGGATCTCGAGCCTGTCCTCGCTCGCCCCGGCGCGCTTGCGGACGACCATCAGGCCGGGCTCCTCCTCGATGACCGTCGGCGGCGTCATCCAGTTCTGCGGCTTGTAGCCGCCCGAGTCGGCGTGCACCATCACCGAGCCGTCGTCCTTCAGCATGAGCAGCCGGAGCGCCTCCGGCAGGACGGCGCTCAGGCGTCCCGAGTAGACGACCTCGCAGCGGGCGACGATCAGGCGCACGAGAGGCAAGCTAGCCCGCGCCGCGGACACCGCGGCTAGGCCGGCAGGCCCGCGGCTCTGAGCGCGTCCGAGCGGCGTCCGAAGCCGGTCGTGTGGACGATCAGGCCGTCGCGGACGCGCAGGACCTGAAAGCGGTCGGCGGCATGTTCGATGGCCGTGTGCGCCCCCTTGCCGGTGAAGCGCACGGTGGCGAGCACGCAGTCGCCGGCATCGGTGAGCTCGAGCGGCTCCCAGCGCATCTCGCCCCAGGCGGCGTCGAGTGCCTCGTGCCAGCGCCGCCAGCCCTCCCGGCCGCTGAAGACACCCCCGTCGGGAAGATCCGGCTGGGCGACCTCCACATCAGGCGCCAGGAGCTCGAGGCAGCCGTCCGCGTCCCGCGCGTTGAGGCGCTCGTAGTAGCGGAGGGCGAGCGCTATGTTCTCCTGCGACACCCCGCGAGTATCGCTCAGGATTCCCTCGCCAAGGCTTGTCGCCGGATCCGGCGGTGCAACCCGGGCATTCGCGGAGGTGCCGGTGCCGGGATCGCCTGCCCGGGAACAATCCCGGCCGACGTGATCTTGATCGCGGACAGCGCAGGGGCGGTCCGGTTCGAATGCAACGCATGCGGGGCGCAGCAGACGATGCGGCGCTTCCGGAGCCGGCCGGTCACGGGAGGCGAGCGCGTCGAGCCCGAGGAGGGCCAGTGGCTCCGGTGCCGCGTCTGCGGCGACTGGAGCCCGCTCATCAGCGGGCGCCAGATGTCCGTCCGCGCCTGATCGCGATAGGTTCGGCGGGTGACTCGCCTGGCCAGTCGGGCGCTGGTCGTCCTAGCCACGTGCCTCCTGGTCCTGGCGCTGGTCGCCGGCTACGTCGAGCGTGCCGCGTTCGACTCGGACCAGTTCGCCAACCGCGCCACCGAGGCGCTCCGCGACGGCAGCGTGCGGAGCCTGATCGCGACGAGGATCACGGACGAGGTCGTGCTCGCGCAGGAGGAGGACCTGCTCGCCGCCCGGCCGATCATCGAGTCGGTCACGGCCGACCTCGTCGGGTCGAGCGTATTCACGGGGCTGTTCCGCGCGGCCGTCCGGGACGTCCACCGCACGGTCATCGAGCGCGGCCAGGACACGTTCACGCTGACCGTCGGGGACGTGGGCACCGTTCTCGCGGAGGCCCTCGAGCAGCTCCGCCCCGGGGTCGCGAAGGACGTGCGCGCGACCGAGCGCGTGGAGGTCGTCCGCAGCGACCTCGGCAGCGTCGGCGCGGATCTCGCCGAGCTCGCCGACCAGGTGCGGGTCCTGGCGATCGCCCTGCTCGTCCTCTGGGCCGCCGCGACCGTCGGTGCGCTCGCGCTCTCCCGCGACCGGCGCAGGACCGCCGTCGAGCTCGGCGTGGGCGCGGCCGCCGCCGGCGTCCTGCTGGTCGTGGGCCTCGGCATCCTGGGCTCCGTCGCCGCGGACTCGGTTGACGGCCCGGAGGAGCAGGCCGCGGCGCGCGCGGTCTTCGACGCCTTCCTCGGCGACCTCCGCACCGCCGGCTGGATCCTCGCCGGCTGCGGCGCCGTCGTCGCGGCGGCGGCGTCCTCCTACCTGAAGCCCGCTCCGCTGGGCGATCCGCTGCGCCGCGCCGCCGCGCTCATCGCCACCGAGCCCCGGCGCCCGCTGCTGCGTTGGCTTCGCGGCATCGCCCTGGTAGCGGCGGGCGTCCTGACCCTGGTGCGGCGCGACGCGGTCGTGGCGCTCGTCTTCACGCTGGTGGGCGCCTACCTGGTCTACGAGGGCGTCTCGGCCATGCTCCGCCTGGTCTACCGCCCGCCCGAGCCGGGCGCCGAGCGACGCGAGTGGCGCGGGTCCGTGCGCCGGTTCGTCCCGGCCGCGGCCGCCGCCGCCCTGGTCGTCCTGGCGGTCGGCGCCTTCGTCGGCGGGGGCGGGGCGAGCGTGGGGGCGCCGCCCACCGGTGCCTGCAACGGGCACCGCGCCCTGTGCGACAAGCGCATCGACGAGCTGGTGCTGCCCTCCACCCACAACGCGATGTCCGTGCCGCTGCCCGGCTGGTACTCCGCGGAGCAGGACGCCCCGATCGCCGACCAGCTGGCCGACGGCGTCCGCGGGCTCCTGCTCGACACCCACTACGGCGACCTGCTCCCGAACGGCAGGGTCCGCACCGAGTTCGTGGACCGCTCGAAGCCGCAGCAGGCCGTGAGCCAGGACGGCGTGAGCCAGAAGACGCTCGACGCCGGCCTCCGGATACGCGACCGGCTCGTGGGCTCCGGCGAGGGCGAGCGCGGGCTCTATCTCTGCCACACGCTCTGCGAGATCGGGGCGACGCCGCTCGCGTCCGTGCTCCGCGACCTGCACGACTTCCTCGTGGCGAACCCGGACGAGTTCGTCGTCGTCGTCAACGAGGACTACGTGACGCCGGCGGACTTCACGAAGGCCGTCCTGGACGCCGGCCTCGGCGACCAGGTCTACCGCGGCCCGGTCGACGGCGAGTGGCCCACGCTGCGCGAGGCGCTCGACAACGGCTGGCGCGTGCTGTTCATGGCCGAGAACGAGGCAGGCGCCGAGCCCTGGTACCACCCCGCGTTCGAGAGCCTCGTCGAGGACACGCCCTACACCTTCAGGAGCACGAGGGCGCTCACGGACCCGGACGGCCTCGCGAAGACCTGCGAGCCGAACCGCGGGCCCGCGGACGCGCCGTTCCTCCTGGTCAACCACTGGGTCAGCACCGACCCGGTCCCGCGCCCTTCCGACGCGTCGGTCGTCAACGCACGTGAGCCGCTGCTGGCGCGGATGCGCGAATGCGAGCGCGTCCGCGACCACCTCCCCAGCCTGGTCGCCGTGAACTTCTACCGGCGCGGGGACCTGTTCGGCGTGGTGGACACGCTCAACGGGTTGCGCTGACTAGCGCTTCCACGGGAGCTTCGACTTCTTCTTGCGCCGGAGCTGGACGCCGCGCTGCCTCGCGAGCACGCCGCCGCCGATCCCGAGGGCGGCCAGCGACGCAGCGATGATCGTGGGGCGCGCCCGCAGGCGCCGGAACTCGCCCTCGACCTCGGGCCAGACCATGCTCTCCACCACCTCGGCGGCGCCCTCGGGCGTGACGGCCAGCTCGCCGACCTCGATCGGCGCGGCGAAGGCCACCTGGACCCGCCGCGGCTTGGGGAACGGGCCCACGAAGAGGGCCTCGGAGCCCGTGATCGCCGCTGGCACTATCGGAGCGCCCTCCTCGAGCGCCAGCCGCCCGGCCCCGCGCTTCGGGTGCCCGAGCTCGTCGGGATCGCGGATGCGCGTGCCCTCCGGGAAGAGCGCCAGAAGGCCGCCCTGCCGCAGGATCTCGCGGGCCGTCTCGAGCGCGTCGGCATCCGACTCTCCGCGCCGCACCGGGAACGCTCCGAGACGCACGAGCAGCCGCCCGTAGCGTGCCTCGATCAGCTCCGTCTTCGCCATGAACCGGAGGTGGCGGCGCACGCAGACGCCGATGAAGAACGAGTCCCAGAAGCTCTTGTGGTTCGGGGCCACGATCGCGGCACCCTCGGGGGGGATGTGCTCGGCCCCGGACACGTGCATCCGGAAGTAGGTGCGGAAGACCGGCGAGACGACCCCCCGCACGACGGCGTAAAGCGGCCGCGACACACCCTTCTCGCGCGCGAGACGGTGCGCCTCCTCGTTCGTCATGGCGCCAAGCTACCGGCGTTTCCGGCGGCTACGGGGCGGGTACGAGCCTTCGAACCCGAATGAGGAGCAGTTTCCACGTGAGCATCCTGGACAAGATCACCGGCCGGGCCAAGAAGGCCGCCGGTGATCTCACGGGCGATGCCTCGCTGCGATCCGAGGGTCGCAAGGAGGAGCGCAAGGGAGAGGAGAAGGAGAAGCTCGCCGAGGCGCAGGAGCGCGTCGAGGACAAGGCGAAGGACGTCGCCGATCTCGAGCGGCGCACCTGAGCCGGCCTCTCAGCACTCGCGTGGACGGGCGCCCGGTGGCGCCCGTTCCGCTTTCTGGGGCCGATTCGGCGGGTAGATTTGGTGCTCGCCGATGAACGGCGAAGGGACCACCCCGCACGTCGCCTACCGCGCGGTGCTGCTCGCCGCGGGGCTGCTGCTCTTCGGCCTGCTGTTCCGCCAGCTCACGACGCTGATGCTGGCGGTGCTGGTGACGATCGTCATCGCCATCCCGCTGTCGGCCGCGGCGGACAGGCTCGAGCGCTTCCACGTGCCGCGCGCAATCGGCGCGCTGATCGCGCTCCTGGGCGGGCTGGCCGTCCTCGCCCTCCTCATCTACCTCCTGATCCCGCCGTTCGTCGACCAGACGAACGAGTTCGTGGACGACGTGCCCGGGATCGTCCGCGACCTCGAGGGGCGGGTGGGCGACGTCATCGGGAGCGAGCCGAGCGAGGTCGGCGACCGCGTCCAGGACTGGTTCGAGCAGTACACCGACGAGCCGGAGAAGCTGATCGGGCCGATCACGTCGATCGGCCTGAACGTGGCCGGCGTGGCGGGTGCGCTCGTCCTGATCCTGATCACGGCGTACTACATGGCGGTGCGCCCGCAGCCGCTCATCGACGGGCTTGTCAGCCTGGCGCCGCCGCCGCGGCGGGACCACGTGCGCCACGTCGTCTCACGTGTCCGCAGGTCGTGGATCGGCTGGATGGAGGGGGTGGCGATCGACATGTTCGTGACCTTCGTGCTGACCTACGCCGGCCTCACGATCGTGGGGCTCGACTTCGCGATCTTCTTCGCGGTCCTGTCGGCGCTGCTCGTGGTGGTGCCTTACTTCGGCGCGATCGCGGGCGCGATCCCGCCGGTGCTCTTCGCCCTGACCGACTCCCCCGGCAAGGCCCTGCTCGTCCTCATCGCCTACGTCGTCGTCCAGCAGCTCGAGAGCAACGTGACGATCCCGGTCGTCATGTCGCAGCGCGTGCGGATGCACCCGGCGATGATCGCGATCGGCGTGGTGGTGGTCGGGCGGCTGTTCGGCTTCGTCGGCCTCTTCGTCGCGGTCCCGATCCTGGCGCTGATCACGATCGTCGTGGAGGAGTTCTGGGTGAAGCAGATCAACGAGATCGACCGCGCGAGGACGACGCCCGAGATCGAGCTCGTCGACGAGCGCGACGGGCCGCTCAGACCAGCTTCGTGATCGCTATCAGGGCGCCGATCGTCACGAAGATGACGATCAGGACCTGCATCACGATCCAGAAACGCGGGAGCTCGCTCACTCGATCAGCGCCTGGCGCAGCGCGATCGCGACGGCGTGCACGCGCGTGTCCGCCTCGAGCTTCTGGATCGCGCGCTTCGTGTCCGACTTCACCGTCTCCGCGCTCAGCCCGATGCGCTCTGCCACCTGCTGCGTGTGGAGGCCGCCCGCCAGGAGCTGGAGGATCTCCCGCTCGCGCTCGGACAGCGGTGCGTCCGGGCCCACCTGCGACATGAGCAGCGCCGGCGACAGCGACGGGTCCACGAACGGCTTGCCGGCGGAGACGGTCCGCACGGCCCGCAGGAGGTCCTCGGGCGGCGAGCCCTTCAGCACGTAGCCGTCGGCGCCCGCCGACAGCGCGTCGGAGAGCAGCCGCTTGTCGCCGTAGGCGGAGAAGACGACCGTCTTCACGTCCGGGGCGGCCTGCGAGATCTGCTTGACGACCGAGATGCCGTCCACGCCCGGCAGGCGCACGTCGACGATCACCACCTCCGGCCTCAGCCGCTCGACGGCCGCCACGACCTCCTCGCCCGTCTCGACGCTGCCGACGAGCTCGAGGTCGTCCGCCTGGCCGAACATGAGCCCCAGGCCCTTCCGGACCGTGGGATGGTCATCCACCGCCAGGCACTTCGTCGGCGAGGTCATGGGCGGCACAGCCTAGTGAGAGGATGCAACCGCCACAGCGGTTGCGGCATATGATGCGCCCGGACCGCGGAAGGAGAGGACTTGTTCGGATCTTTGGTCGTAGGCACCGATGGCTCGGAGACCGCCCGCGAGGCGGTGACTCAGGCGACGGAGCTGGCGCAGAAGCTGGGCGCCAAGGTTCATCTGGTCAGCGCCTATGAGCCCGTGCCCGAGGGCCGGCTCAGGGAGGAGCGCCAGCAGGTTCCCGAGGACCTCCAGTGGATGGTCAATCCGCGCGAGGACGTGGACGCGACGCTCGAGGACGCCGCCAAGGGCCTGCGCGAGACCGGCGTCGAGGTCCAGACGCACGCGCGCGAGGGCGACCCGGCGGACGCGATCCTCGACGTGGCGGAGGAGCAGGGCGCCGACCTGATCGTCGTCGGCAACAAGGGGATGACCGGCGCGAAGCGCTTCCTGCTCGGCAGCGTGCCGAACAAG
>JAFGJG010000135.1 GCA_016929195.1 Thermoleophilaceae bacterium | reverse complement strand
GCCTTGGTGCTGTCGTTGCCGGCCGCCATCAGCAGGAAGAAGCCCATGACGATCTCGTGCTCCTCGAGCGTCTCGCCGTCCACCTCGGCGTGGACCAGCACGCTCGTCAGGTCGTCCGTCGGGTGCTCGCGGCGCTCGGCGATCAGCTTCCCGCAGCGCTCGAAGATCTCGGGCACCTCGCGCTCCATGACCGTCTCGACGCCCTCCGGGTTCAGGTCCGGGTCGCCTGCCCCCAGCGTCGTGTTCATCAGGCGGGCCCAGACCTCGTCGTCCTCGGGCGTGATGCCCATGAAGCTGCCGATCACGCGCGACACCACGGGCTGCGCCACGTCGGTCACGAGGTCGCATTCGCCGCGGCCGGCGAGCCGGTCGAGCACGCCGACCGTGATCTCGCGGATCGTGTCCTCGTGCTCGGCGATTCGCTTCGGGGTGAAGCCGCGCTGGAAGAGCGCCTTGAGCCGGTCGTGCTTCGGCGGGTCCATGCCGATGAACATCGCCTGCGTCAGCTGGAGCGGGATGATCGCGTCGCGGAGCGCGGTGATGCCCGTGGCGGACGAGTAGGTCCGCCAGTCGCGGCTGACGGCGTGCACGTCGTCAGCGGTGGTGACCGACCAGAAGCCGGCCTCCTCCGGGTACTCCGTGATGCGCTCAGTCCAGTGCACCGGGCACTCCGAGCGCATCTGCTTGAAGAGCTCGTACGGGGGCCCGTCCGGCCATTGCTCGCGCTCGGTGACGAGCAGTCCCTCGAGTTCGCTTTTCGGTCGCGAGGCCAGGGGGCGACCCTACCGGACTTAGACTGCTCACGTGGGCTATCGATCGCGGCTGCCGCAACTCGACGGTGGGCTGTTCCTGACGGACGGCGGGATCGAGACCACGCTGATCTTCCACGAGGGCCTCGACCTGCCGGAGTTCGCCGCGTTCCCCCTTCTGCGCGACGACGACGGAAGGGCGGCCCTCCGGCGCTACTACGAGCCGTACGCCGCGCTCGCCCGGGACCGCGGCGCGGGCTTCGTGCTCGAGAGCCCGACGTGGCGGGCGAGCCCGCGCTGGGCCGAGCGGCTCGGCCACTCGCTCGACGAGCTCGACACCCTCAACCGCAGGGCGATCGAGCTGATGGTCGAGCTGCGCGACGAGTTCTCGACGGACGCGGCCCCGGTCGTGATCAGCGGGTGCGTGGGTCCGCACGACGACGGCTACGACCCGTCCGTGCTGCTCTCGGCGGACGAGGCCGAGGACTACCACTCGGTGCAGATCGGGACCTTCGCCGGCACGGAGGCCGACATGGTCACGGCGGTCACGATGACCTACGCCGACGAGGCCGTGGGCGTGACGCGCGCCGCGCGGGCGGCCGGGATGCCGGCGGTCATCTCGTTCACGGTCGAGACCGACGGCCGCCTCCCGAGCGGCCAGGCCCTGGGGGACGCGATCGCGGAGACCGACGCGGCCACCGGCTCGGGCCCCGCCTATTACATGATCAACTGCGCCCACCCGACTCACTTCGAGGCGATCCTCGAAGACGAGCCATGGCGGGAGCGGGTCCGGGGCCTGCGGGCGAACGCCTCGACGAAGAGCCACGCGGAGCTGGACGAGGCGGAGGAGCTGGACGACGGCGACCCGCAGGACCTGGGGAAGCGCTACGCCGCGCTCGCCGCGAAGCTGCCGGCGCTCAACGTGCTGGGCGGCTGCTGCGGCACCGACCACCGCCACGTGACCGCGGTGTGCGAGCTGTGGCCGCGCGGCTGATCCGGACGGGCCGGTAGCGTCCGCTCCGGAATGCGCCGCCTCGCACTCCTCCTGACGCTCGCCGTCGTCGCAGCCGTGCCCGCCACCGCCGAGGCGGCGAGGTGCAACGGGGTGCCGAAGCAGGGCTGCCTGCTTCCGTTCCCGAACGACTACGCGCAGACCAAGCGCGACGGCCGCACGCCCACGGGCCGGCGCGTCGCGCTCGTGCGGTCCGAGCTGCCCGCCAACACGAGCGGGAAGCGGATCGACCCGCGCGAGTGGAACCGCAGTGACGGCTTCAGCCCCGGGCAGCCGATAACCGTGCACGTCCCGTTCATCCGGAGCCAGGCCGCGTTCCGGCGCTCGGGGATCGTGCCGGTGAACGACCTCGGGCGGTATCGCGGGCGCCGGCAGCCGCTCCTGCTCCTCGACCAGCGCAGCGGGCGGCGGCGGATCGTGTGGGGCGAGCTCGACGCGGGCGACGCGTCGCCGCGCACCCGCAACCTCATCATCCACCCCGCCAAGAACCTGGTGCCCGGGCGCAGGTACGTCGTCGTCCTCCGCAACCTGGGCCACCGCGCCCCGCGCGGGCTCTGGCGGACCACGTCGCGGCCTCTTCGCCGGGCGCTGAAGAAGGCGAAGGTGCGCCGCGGGAGCGTGTACCTGGCCTGGAGCTTCACCGTGGCGAGCGACCGCTCGCTCACCGCCCGCCTCCTCCGGATCCGTGACGACGCCTTCCGCAGGCTCGGCGACCGCAGGCTCGGCGACCGGGTCATCCAGGGGCGCCCGCCCGCGTACACGATCACGGGCGTCCAGAACTTCACACCGGCGCAGGACCCGCTGATCGCGCGGCGCGTGACGGGCACGGTCGAGGTGCCCTGCTATCTGAACCGAAAGGGCTGCCCGCCCGGCGCGCGCTTCCACTACTCGAGCCGGAAGCCCGACGCCCTCCCCACGCAGATGAAGGGCAACGTCGCGCAGGCGCCCTTCCAGTGCAACGTCCCGCGCGCCGCGTTCTCGAAGCCGTCGCGCATCGCGCTCTACGGGCACGGGCTCCTCGGGTCCCACACCCAGATCGAGGAGATCAACATCCAGAACATGAGCGCGGAGCACGACTTCACGTTCTGCGCGACCGACTGGGCCGGGATGGCGAGCGAGGACGTCCCGAACGCGATCGAGATCCTGCGCGACATCTCGAAGTTCCCGTCGCTCGCCGACCGCCTCCAGCAGGGCATCGTGAACACGCTCTACCTCGGCCGGCTTCTGGCACACCCGCAGGGGCTCGCAGCCGACGCCGCGTTCGAGACTGCCGGCGACGCGAGCGTCCTCGACACCTCGGAGCTCTACTTCGACTCGAACTCCCAGGGAGCGATCCTCGGGGGCCTCGCGACCGCCGTGGCCCCCGACTGGCGCCGCGCGGTGCTGGGTGTCGCGACGATGAACTACGGCACGCTGCTTCCGCGCTCGGTCGACTTCGACACCTACAACGTGATCTTCAAGCCGGCCTATCCCGACGGCGGCACGCGCCGGCTGATCATCTCGCTGATCCAGATGCTCTGGGACCGCGGGGAGACGAACGGGTGGGCCTACCACGTGACCGGCGACCCGCCGCCCAACACCCCGAGGCACACTGTGCTGCTCCACGTGGCCGTCGGCGACCACCAGGTCGCGAACGTGATGTCGGACGTCGAGGCCCGAACCATCGGGGCGCGGGCCTACCGCCCGGCGGTCGACGCGGGCCGCTCGACGGACAGGAAGCCGCTCTACGGGATCCCGTCGATCAAGGGCTTCCCGTTCAAAGGTTCGGCGATTGTCTACTGGGACGGCGGCCCGCAGACGCCGCTGCCGCCGGTCCTGAACCTGCCCAACCGCGGCGGGCTCGACCCGCACGCGTTCCCGCGGAACACGGTCGCCGCTCGCGCACAGAAGTCCGCGTTCCTCGCGCCGGGCGGCGCGGTGATCGACGTCTGCGGCGGTAGGCCCTGCCGGACGGACAACTACGGCGGATGAGCGGTTCCAGCCGGGACGATGTGTAAAAGCTCGCTCTTTGCGGCAGTACCAAGAGGATTGGCGCGGGAACGAGCTGGCATTCCTGTGCAACCTGGGCAAACTGCGGGGTTGTAGTGTCCGCAAGCGAGTGCGGAGCCTGACTTGACAGCCGACGGTTCGACAGCACAGGGACGTAGCGGTTGGGGCCGCCGGCTGGCGGCCGTCACGGCCGTGCTCGCGGTCCTCCTCGTCGTCCCCGGCGCCGCCTCGGCCCAGGAGGCCACGCCGAATGTCGGCGGCGATGTGACGGACACGGTCACCGAGGTGACGGATCCGGTGACCCCGCCGGTTGTCGACGACGTCGTCGACCCCGTGACCGACCCGGTCACCACGCCGCCCACCGACCCGGCGCCGACCGATCCGCCCGTGGCGGACCCGGTGACCGATGTGGTCGATGACGCCGTGACGCCGCCCGCCGTGGATCCCGTAGTGGACGAGGTCGTCCCGCCGGCGGACACGTCGACCGATCCCGGGGAGACCGTGGTCGACCCGGCCATCCCCGTCACACCGGCCGAGCCGCCGCCCGGCGCCGCGCAGGCGCTCCCGTCCGAGCCCACGACCACGCCCGCCGGGCCCATGCTCAGTCCGCGCCAGGTGCTCACGCCGCTGACGCCCGCGACCGAGGAGGTCGCGCCGACCGTGCCGGTCGGGAAGACGCTCACCCCGCAACTGCTCCGCAACGTGATGGGCGAGTCCGTCCCGCCGCTGGCGCCGAGGTACGCGCTCCCCGGCGCCCCGGCCGGACCGGTACCCGAGGGCGGCGCTCCCTCCGAGAGCGGCGATGAGGCGCCGTCGCGCGGCGGCGGCGGCCCCGCGCCCGCTCCGCCCGACGCGCCCAAGGCGCCCGGGGGCCCGTCCGTCGGCGGCGGCACGCCGGGCGGTGCCTTCTTCGCTGGAACCCTCTTCGCCGCACTGCTTGCGCTCATGGGCCTTGGCGGGCCCTGTTCGCGCAGGCTCCGCGAGGCCGCGGACCTTCTGCGCCCGCAGGCCTACATCGCGCTGCTCGAGCGGCCCGGCTAACCGGCTCTCCGGTCTGCCGAGGACCGGACACGTGCGTCCGGTCAGTCCCGCTCGAGAAGGAGCAGTCGATGTACCCAACAACCAGAGCTCGATCCGTAGGCCTGGCCCTGCTGATGGGGATGGCGCTTGTCGTGGCCCTGCCGCAGGCCGCGTCCGGGGCCGAGACGAACCGCGGCCGTGACGTGCTCGCGCGCGGTGCCGGGTTCGGCACCGCGCACGGCTCGCCGGCCGTCGAGCGCCTGCAGCGCAACCTCAGCGCGGCAGGGCTCAACCCGGGGAACCCCGACGGCCTGTACGGGCCTCGCACCGCCAGGGCGGTGCGGCGCTTCCAGGCCGACCGCGGCCTGAAGGTGGACGGCCTGGCCGGGCCGCGCACTCGCGCCGCGCTGGCTGCCGCGGCCGCCGCCGGACGTGAGGCGGCGGCCCCACCGGCGCCGGCTCCCACCGCACGGCCCCGGAGGCCTGTGCCCGAGCCCGCGGCCGCGGCACCGGCCCCCGCAGCCGAGGAGGGCGGCGCGGGTCTCCCGTGGACCGCGTACGGAGGCGCGCTCGCGGTGGCGCTCGCGGCGATCGGCCTTGTGGCCGGCCTGCTCGTGCGCATGGGCGTGCCGCTTCCGGGCCGGCGCGGCCCGGGTCCCGCCGTGGTGCCGCTGGGCCAGGGTCTCGAGATCGCGGGCGAGAGCCGCGACCCGGGCATCGGCCGGTTCAGCGGCGTGGCCTACGCGGTCGAGATCCCGGACGTCCGGGACCCGGCGCGGCGGGCGCAGGGAAGCCGTTTCTATGTGATCGAGCCGGGCAGTCCGCATCCGTTCTGGGTGCGCTACGCGGAGGTGCACTCCCCGCTGCCGCCGGCGCTGCAGGCGCTCCAGCCCGGGGCCGCGGTACTCGGGTACGTGACCGTGCCCAAGACGGGCCCGGAGCGGCACGCCGAGCTGTTCGCCCAGATCGAGCTGATCGAGGCGCACTGCAAGCGGCGTGGCCTCAGGCTCATGGGGGTGGTGCGGGATGAGGACCCGGCGGAGCAGGGGCCGCTCGAGCGGCCCGGCCTCGCCTATGCGCTGGAACAGTTCGCCTCGGACGAGGCGAGCGCGCTCGTCGTCTCCCACGTTTCGCGGCTGGGGCGGTCGCGGTCGGAGATCGACGAGCTCCTCGGCCGGCTCTCAGGCCGCGGCGTGTCGCTCCTGGCGCTCGAGCCGGGACTCGACACGGCGCCGGCGCCCGATGGGGTGCCCGAGGCCGCGCCGGTGCCACGGCGAGTCGAGCCGTTCGCGCGCAGGATGCGCAGGCGGAGCAGCGGCAAGGCGGCCGCGCAGGCGAACGGCGGTGAGCTCGTGGGGGCAGCCGAGCGCTGAGAGCGGGCGGAGCGGGGCGACCAGGCCCGGTGGCGGCGTTGCGGAATCCGCCGCCGCCGGGCCGATGCCCTCGACTCAGTCCTCGGCGAACGGGGCGAAGCTGTCCGCGCGCGCGTACAGCTTGTAGAGCCTGAGCGTGCTCGCGTAGGGCCGGCTGCAGATGGTGTCGAGAATCCGGTACGCCGCCTTGTCGGACAGCTCCGGAGTCTGCACCGCGCTGTCCTTCAGGTTCACCTGCTCGCGGATGTCATCGATGGTCGCGAGCCGCTCGGCGCGCGTGCCGCCCTCCCAGTCCCTGCACTGGGCCATCGGCGCCACGGACCCCACCAGCATCTCGCCGACGGGCCGCGCCTTCTTGGACTCCTGATCGGAGTCGCCGCCACAGGACACGAGCAGGAGTGCGGCGAGGAGGGCCGCCGGCCCCCCTCGCTTCAGCCCTGTTCTCACCGCGCTACTCAGGAGGCTCGGAGTCCGCGATTCCGGTGACCGAGTCGACCTGGTCCTGGAGCTGCTTGGCCCGCGCGGTCTTGAGGAACTCGCGCGCGCCGCGCTCGAAGGCCCTCTGCTTCGCCGTGGCGGCCGGCGAGGCCGGTTGCGGCGGCAGCGTGAACCAGTCGCACTGCTCCGGCGGCAGGTCGCCCTCGCGCGCCAGGAAGCAGGACAACAGGTAGGCCAGCTTCACGCTGTCCCCGGAGCGGGTGCTCGTGCAGTCCGTGGGCAGCGCGTCGTTCCCGTCGCCGGTGCCCGAGCCGGTGACCCCGCTGAGGGTGCCGTCGGCTCCGACGTTGTTGAACCAGCAGTTGCCCGAGACCGTGCCCAAGCCGCCCTCGTCCCACCAGAAGTCCACGCCGTTGGGCGCGACGCCGCGGGTCGGCCCCACGTTGTTGCCGAAGCCGTACAGGGCTTCGAACGGCCTGAAGCCCCTGGGCACGCGGCCGAGCTGGTTGTTGTAGTAGCGGTTGCCGCAGGACGTGGACAGCTCCGGCGTCACGCGCGGGTCGCTCTTGCACGAGCCGCCCGGGTTGATCTGGCCTTCGGGCGTGACCAGGAAGTCGGGGACCGACAGCAGCCAGCTGCCCGCCCGCCAGTTGTCCCATATCCAGTTGTCGTGCACGCGGCCGTTGTTGTGGCCGGCCCAGAAGATGCCGACGCCCGACGGCAGGATGCCCACCACCGGGTCCACCGGCGGGTTGGGCGTTCCGAAGAGGTCGAGGTTGTTCGAGTAGATGTAGTTGTGGTCGACCTCGACGCTGTCGGCGGGGTATCCGGGGTGCCCGCCCGCCGAGATCGTGTCCGTCGAGATCCCCGCGGTGTTCCCGTAGATGTTGTTCTGGGTGAGCCGGACCGAGTTGCCCATCGAGCCCGAGTACGCGAGCACGCTGCCGCGCATGTCGCAGCGCCTGACGGTCGTGTTGATCCGCGGGGCGTCGGGATAGAAGGACAGGTCGGCCTGCTCGCCGGTCTCGGGGGCGGCGCCGGGATACAGCACCGCGTCGCCGGCGCCGAGGCCGTCGCAGTCGGTGTACAGGCCGTGGTCCGAGGTGAACGTCAGGTTGCCGTAGTCGGCGGCCCAGAACATCTTCACCGTGTCGAGCCGGTAGCCGTCGGCCTCCTCGACGTAGATGCCGTGCTCGAGCGCACCGCGCACCGTGAAGTTGTGCGCCACGAACCCGTCGGCGCGGTCCACGCGGAGGATCACGTGCTTCAGGAGCGTGCGCGGCCGGGCCTCGGGGTCATCCGACTCGTAGTCGGATGCGCCGTCGATGATCACGTCCGTCGGCTTCACTCCGGAGCCCTCGAGCTGGAGGTTGCAGCGCAGGCAGCGGCCGAGGTCCGGGATCCCCTGGCGGTTGAGCAGCGGCGGCGAGGGCGGCGGGGTGTCCGGCACCGCGCGGCCCGCGACGTGAATGAGGTTCTGGTCGTTCGGGCATGTGACCTGATAGCGGTAGCTCGGCGTCTTCGCGCCGCCCCGGTCCGTCTGCGTCATGTCCTTGCAGCGCGGGTCGTTGAGGGGCTGCGCCCGCGAGGTGGGCTCCGTGTAGTGACCCGGCATGACCACGATGCGGTCGTTGTTGCCCGAGTCGAACACGGCCGGCTGGATCTCGCTGTACCGGCACTTCCTGGCGAGCCGCTCGTTCTCCCAGAGCAGCTCGCTCGCCTCGCGACGACTCAGATAGAGCTTCGGCTGGCTCGGGCGGATCCGGTAGCCGTACTTCCGCGCCTTGTAGATCGACTCGCGGAGCGTGTAGAGGGACTTCCAGCCGCCGCGGCCCTGGCAGACCACGCGGACCTTGCCGGGCCCGTAGCCCTTCACGGCCGAGCCGAGCGAGCGCAGGGAGGGGACCTTGCCGCCGGCGGCCGGGCTCACGGAGCGGTCCGGAGCCGGGTCGGGCCAGTACGAGGGCCGTTCCAGGTGGGCGAATGCCGCGGCCGGGAGCGCAAGGCTCACGACGGCGACGCTCAGGATCAACAGGCGGCGTCGGTATTCGGTCTTCACGCGCGGACTCCCCTCAAAGCTCGCGTTGGCTACAGGGCGGTGCGCCACCCTATCCGACCGCGTCGTTCCCCCGCCAGGGGGAACTGTCAGCCGAACGCCGCGGCCACGAGCCTTGCGGTGCGCGGAACGTACTCCCCGGACGGGTCCTTCTCGGGGTTCACGCAGCCGAGGCTGACGCCCGCCAGGGCGTCCGACGCGGCCAGCGGCGGCAGCAGCCGCGCGAGCTCGTCCCACCCCAGGCCGCCGGGCATCAGGTAGTCGGTGGCCGGCATCGCGTCCTCGTCGAGCACGTCCACGTCGAGGTGGACCCAGAAGCGCCCCGCGCGCGCGGCCAGGCGCTCGGCGCTTCGCTGACCGGCGGCCTCGAGCCCGAGCCCACGCAGCTCCTCCGGAGAGAGGGCCTCCACGCCGGCGAGCTCGCCGGCCATGAGCGCCGCGATGTCGGCGCGCTCCTCCGGGTCGCGGGCGCCGAGCGCGATCACGAGCTCCGGCTCGGTGCTCGGGCCGCCGGCGGCCTCGACCCAGGCGGAGGGATCCCGTCCGAGCGCCACGCCGATCGGCATGTCGGCCGCCTCGCCCGTGGGCGAGCTCCGGCCGTCGTAGACGTCCACATGCCCGTCCACGTTCGCCACGCCGAGCGTCCCGCTCACGTCCCTGACCCCCGCCATCGCGCCGGGCACGAGCGAGCAGCAGCCGCCGAGGACGAACGGCCGCTCGCCTGCGGCGACGGTCTCGCGAACGGCAGCGCGGACGGCGGCGGTCATCTCGAGCACGTCGCCCGAGCCGACCATCCCGGTCTCCGGGTCGCGGCCCTCGCCGCGGATGCGGACGTCGAGGTCGCCGGCGTCGCGGGCGCCGAGGAGGTCGACCACGCCGGCCTCGCGGAGCGCCCGCGGCGCGTGCTCGGTCCCGCCGCTACGGCCGACGGAGTCGATGGGCAC
The DNA here is from genome assembly GCA_016929195.1 of Thermoleophilaceae bacterium. Taxonomy (GTDB): domain Bacteria; phylum Actinomycetota; class Thermoleophilia; order Solirubrobacterales; family Thermoleophilaceae; genus JACVRW01. The sequence continues at coordinate 28,757 of JAFGJG010000135.1, read as the reverse complement.
GCCGATGACCGTCCACCCCGGCATGGCGCGAGTCTGCCACGTCGTCAGCGGCTCGGACCGCGTACCCGGCCACCGCCGCGCGTGGGCGCTAGGAGGCGCTGTCCGCGGCGCGCCGCACCGCGTGGATCAGCTGCAGCGCCGAGAACGGCGTGCGCAGGGACTCGCCCGCGCCGATCCCGACGATGGGGAGCTCGAGCCCGTCGTCGCGCAGCCTGGCAGCCATCTCCGCATCCGCCACCGCGAGCGCCGGCCGCTCGCGGCGCGCCATCAGCAGTGCCGCGGTCGGTTCGGAGGCCTCGAGCAGCTCGAGCGCCTGCCGCTTCAAGCTCGCCCGGACGACCGCCCGGGTTCCCGGCTCCTTCGCGGCCACGAGGACGGTCGTCGCGCGCTCGGCGGCGGGGCCCGCCTGGGTGGCGGCGCCGCGAAGCGCCGCCGCCAGATCGGCGACGAGCTCGCCGCAGGTCGGCTGGCGGTCGTCGCGCTTCTTGGACATGCCCCTGGTCAGCACGGCGTCGAGCCCGGTGGGGACGTCCGGGTTGCGCGCCATCAGCGACGGCGGCGGGGCGTTCATGTGAGCCATCGCGATCGAGACCTCGGAGTCGCGCTCGTAGGGCGGGCTGCCGGCGAGCGCGTGGAAGGCCACGCAGGCGAGCGCGTAGACGTCGCTGCGGCCGTCCACGGCGCCGGCCTCCACCTGCTCCGGTGCCATGTAGTGGACGGTCCCCACGTAGTGGCCGCTCTTCGTGAGCACGGTCTCCGAGGTGATCCGCTTCGTCAGCCCGAAGTCCGTCAGGTAGCAGAGCTCGCCGTCGATCATGACGTTCGCGGGCTTCACGTCGCGATGCACGACGCCCATGCCGTGGGCCACGTCGAGGGCCCCGGCGATCTGGCGCAGCAGCCCCACGACGCGGCCCGGCTCGAGCGCGCCCTCCGCATGCAGCAGCGCGCTCAGGTCCGTGCCGTCCACGAACTGCATCGCGATGTAAAGCTGGCCGGCGGCCTCGCCGGCGTCGTAGACGGTGACCATCCCCGGGTGGCTGATCGAGGCGGCCGTGCGCGCCTCGCGGAGGAAGCGCTCTCGGAAGCCGGGACTGTCCACGAGCTCCAGGCCCAGCACCTTGAGGGCCACCGTCCGCTCCAGGTGGAGGTGGGTCGCCCGATAGACCACGCCCATTCCGCCGCGCCCGGCCACCGACTCGATCCGGTAGCCCCCGAGCATCTCGCCGGGGTTCATCTCGGCCGCCCGAGGCACGAGCTCGGACGTGCCGTGCTCGGTCTCCGCCGCGGGCCTCGGCGTCTTAAGCCGCATCTGCAAGGTCCTCGTGCTGGAGCGCGTCGAAGGCGCTCACGACGGCGGGGTCGAGCTCGCGCCCCCCGCGTCGCCTGATCTCGGCCACGGCGTCCGGGACAGGCCTCGGCTCGGTGCCGGGAGGCGGGTTCACGAGCCCGTCGAACGCGTCGGCCAGCGCGACGATGCGGCCTGCCACCGGGATCTGCTCGCCGCTGAGCCCCTGCGGGTAGCCGGATCCGTCCCAGCGCTCGTGGTGCGTCCGAGCGATCTCGGCGGCCATCGTGAGCAGCCTGCTGCGGCTCTTGCCGAGGATCTCGGCGCCGATCTCCGCGTGCAGCTTCACGAGCTCCGCGTCCTCCGGCGCGAGCCGCCCGGGAGCCAGCAGAACGTCGTCCGGCAGGCCGATCTTGCCGATGTCGTGAAGCCGCGCCGCGCGGCCGATCAGGTCCACGGTCTCGGGGCTGAGCCGGAGGCTCTCGGCCACGAGCGCCGAGGTTCGGGCCACCCGGAGCGCATGCTCCGCCTGGTCGTCGTCGCGGAAGGCGGCGGCCGTGGCAAGCGGCTCGATCGCCTCGAGCTCCTCGACCGCAAGCTCGAGCGACTTCGCCTGATCGCGCAGCTCCAGCTGGAGCAGGCGCGACTCGAGCAGGTTCGCGATGCGGACGACGACCTCGCTCGGGTCGAGCGGCTTCGTGAGGAAGTCGCGTGCGCCGGCGGCGAGCGCCCGGCGCTTCGTCTCCGGGTTGACGTCGGCCGTGGCGACGAGGACGGGCAGCTTCGTCGGCCCGTTGATCCACGGGGTGAGCATCCCCATCACCTCGAACCCGTCCGGGTCGGGCATGTGGAGGTCGAGCACGATCAGGTCCGGGTCGTGCTGCGTGCAGAGCGAGACCACCTGCGAGGAGTCGGTGGTCGAGACCACGTTCGTGAAGTCCGACACCTCGAGGAGACGTTCGAGCAGGAGCACGTTCGCGGCCTCGTCGTCCACAACCAGCACGCAGGCGCTCTTCACGGGTTGGCTCGCCGCCGTCGCCACGGGTGGAACGTCGCCGCGGGAGCCGCTCGGCTGCAGGCGCAAGGGCCTATTCCTACGACATCCGTCCAGTCTCGGCCCACCGTCCTGTGTGCCGGCCCTCGGAACGGGTCGATACGGGTTGCGGTCCCCGCCGCACCGTGTCATCTGGCTGGAACCGACGCTGAACCCAGCCCGAAAAGCCAGGAGGACACGGATTTGCCCCGCAAGCGAGAGGCCCTCATCGCGACCTTTGCAGTGCTCGCCGCCGCGTTCGCGGCCGCGTGCGGCAGCGACGGGACGGGCACCCGCCAGGCGTCCACCGGCAGCGGCATCGGCGAGGCGCGCGTGGCGACCAACGGCAGCGGCCCCGGAGGTGACGGGGCGGAGGTCGTCCCGAGCGAGCCCCCGCTGGACGATCTCGACGATTCCGGCGCGGTCGGCGCGCCGGGCCGCAGCTGCAGCGGCACGGACCTCGTGCCGAGCGGATCCAACCTCGGCCAGGTGGCGCGGTCGACCCTCTGCCTGATCAACGCCGAGCGCAGGAGCCGCGGCCTGTCCGTGCTCCGCGCCAACCGGCGGCTCGCCCGGGCGGGCCTCGGCCACGCCCAGGACATGGTGACCCGGTCCTACTTCGCGCACGAGACGCGCGGTGGCGGCGGGTTCACCGGTCGCATCAAGGCGAGCGGCTACATGGGCGGGCGCCGGTCGTGGACCGTGGGGGAGAACCTCGCCTGGGGCGGGGGGCAGACCGGCACGCCGCGCAGCATCGTGACCCTCTGGATGGGCAGCCCGACGCACAGGGCGAACATCCTGGACCGCCGCTTCCGCGAGGCCGGAATCGGCATCGCGCTCGGCGCGCCCGTCCGGGGAGGGCGCTCCATGCAGGCCGCGACCTACGGCAACGAGTTCGGGGTCCGCGGGAGTCGATGAGCGCGCCGGTCCGGCTGACCGTCCGCTCGGGGGAGGCGCGCGGGGCGTCCGTCACCGTCGTGGGAGGGCGGATCGTCATCGGCCGCGCCGACGACTGCGACATCACGGTCCCGGACGGGAAGGTGTCCCGCCATCACGCCGCCCTCGAGCCCGGCGCGGACGGCCGCGTGTCGCTGGTCGACCTCGGCTCGAGCAACGGAACCTTCCTCGACGGGCGCCGCGTGGAGTCGGCGGAGATCGACGGGCAGGCGCAGATCCAGGTCGGCGACACCGTGCTCGTGTCGAGCCCCGGCGGCGGGGCGGGCCAGGCGACGGTGTTCGGCGAGTTCCGCTCGAAGACCCACTCCGCGATCGAGCGCATCAAGGTCCGGCGCTCGGCCCGGCGGGCGAGCGTGCTCAGCGGCCTCGCGCTCGTCGCGGCGGCCGTCGTGGCGGTCCTGCTGTTCACCGCCTCCGATCCCGACGCCGTCCAGCGGGTCGTCCGCGCGGCCGAGCCGGGGACGGTGCTCATCCAGAGCGCCGACGGGAACGGCACGGGTTGGGTGCTCGACGGGCGCGCGGGGCTGATCGTCACGAACTCGCACGTGGCCAGCGTGCCCGGTCCGCTCCAGGTGGGCGTCGGCGGCGAGCTCCGCTCCGCGCGGCGCGTGGGCGTCGCCCCCTGCGAGGACCTCGCGGTCCTGCGAGTGGCCGGCGCGGCCGGGCTCGCGTCGCTGCCGCTCGGCCGCCAATCCGACCTCGCGCTCGGCGAGACGGTGGTCGCCGTCGGCTATCCGCGGAACGCCTCGCTCGAGGCCAGCCTCACCTCCACGACGGGCGTCGTGTCGGTCGCGGGGAGCGCCTACCGGGAGCGGAGCCTCGACCTGCCGCGCTACCCGAACGTGATCCAGACGGACGCCGCGATCAACCCGGGCAACTCGGGCGGGCCGCTGCTCGATCTCGACGGCCGGGTGATCGGAGTCACCTCGGCCGGGCGGACGATCAATCCGGAGGGCCGGATCGTCCAGGGCCAGAACTATGCGATCGGCGTCGACCGCGTGCGGGAGATCGCGGACCGGCTGCGCACCGGGCGCTCGATCGGGTGGACAGGGGCGAGCTTCCGCTACCTGACGCCGGCAGAGCTGAGACGGCGCGGGCTGCCCGCCGGGATCCCGATCACGGGAGCGGCACCCGGCACACCGGCGGCCCGCGCCCGTCTCGGCGGCTCCCTCCTCGTGGCCGTGGACGGCCGGCCGGTCGGCAACTCGCTGGCGGGGTACTGCGACGCCCTGGAGCTGAGCGGCGCCCGCCGCGCCGTCACGCTCTCGGTGCTGCGCCCGGGTGCGGCGCGCGCCGCGCGCGTCCGGCTGCCGCTGGCCTAGCGGCTCAGCCTGAGCTCGAGAGCACCCAGCGCTCGAAGTCGGCGGTGGCGACGTTGCTCCCGCACACGATCGTCGCCACGCGCCGTCCGGCGAAGCGCTCGGGGTCCTCGAGTATCGCGGCCACGCCGAGCGCCGCCGAGGGCTCCACGACGAGGCCCGCGTGCAGGTAGAGCAGCCGCATGCCCTCCTTGATGGCGTCCTCGCTCACGAGCACCGCGTCGTCCACGACCTCCAGGAGGTCGTCCAGCACCTCCGGGATCGGGCACCGGCCGGCGACCCCGTCGGCGATCGTGTCCATCGAGTCGGTCTCCACGACCTCGCGCCGGCGCCACGACAGCGTCATCGCCGGCGCGCCCGCCGGCTGGACCGTGACCACCTCGACGCCCGGCGCGAGCGCCTTGGCCACACAGCCGATGCCGGCCGCCAGCGCGCCGCCGCCGAGCGCGATCAGCAGGGTGTCGATCCGGTCGCCACCCGCCAGAAGCTCGAGGCCGATCGTCCCGGCTCCCTCACAGGTCGCCAGGTCGAGGCTGTCCTCGATCAGCCGGGCGCCCCCCTCCTCGGCCAGCCGCTGGGCGGCCGCGCGCGCGTCCTCGATGTCCTCGCCCACGATTCGCACCTCCGCGCCGAGCGCGCGCATCCGCTCCACCTTCAGCGGGTTGGCGGTGCGGCCGGCCATGACCGTAACGGCGATCCCGCTCCGGGCGCCGCTGTACGCGAGCGCCTGACCGAGGTTTCCGGCGCTCGCGCAGACCGCGGCCCTCCCGTCCAGAGAGGCCATGACGGTGTCCGTGCCGCGGCCCTTGAAGCAGCGCACGGGATTGAGCGTCTCCACCTTGAGCGTGACCGCGCAGCCGAGCGCTCCCCCGAGCGGGCCGCACTCGTACTGCGGCGAGTCCAGGAAGACCGGGTCGATGGCCTCCACGGCGGCGTGGATCCGATCGACGTCGAGACGCATGCCCCGAATGATCGTCGTTGCACTCGATGGAGTAGCTCGGACATACTCGCTCTCACATGTCGAGGGAGAACGTCGAGAGGATCGAGGCAGGCTTCGCCGCGCACAACCGCGGCGACCTCGACGCTCTGGTCGAGCTCTACCACCCGGAGGCGGTGTTCGAGACGCTGCTCCTCGGTACCCACCACGGCAACGAGTCGATACGGCTGATCTACGAGGAGAACCAGAAGACACTGTCCGGCTACGACGTCGTCCCCGTGGAGCTGATCGACGTCGGGGACAGTGTGGTGGCGGTCGCTCAGGCGGTCGGCTCGGGCCCCGCCAGCGAGATCGCCGTGGACGAGCCGTTCGCCTTCGTGTTCACGTTCAAGGACGAGCGGGTGGTGCGCGAGCAGGCCTTCCGCAACAGGGAGGAAGCTCTCGAAGCCGTGGGACTGCCGGGGTAGACATGCACTCCGCGAGCGCCGGACCGCCGGCTCGAGCAGAGCAGCCGGTGCGCGCGGCCGAGGTGGTGGCCGCCCTGTCGCTCGCGACCGATCTCGGCACGGGGCAGCCGCTCGAGCATGCGCTGCGCACCGCCGTGCTCGCGGTCCGTCTGGGCGAGCTCGCCGGAGCGTCCGCCGAGGAGCTCGCGGACACGTACTACGTCGCGCTGCTGCACGCCTCCGGGTGCACCTCGAACGGGCACGAGGCGGCGCAGCTGTTCGGCGACGACATCGCGCACCGGGCGGCCTTCTACCTCGTCGACCCGACCAATCCCGCGGAGGTCCTCGAGTTCTACAGGTCCAACGTCGGGCTGGGACGGCCACCCGAGGTTCGGTCCCGGATGATCGAGGCCGCGCTCGCCGAGGCCGCCCCGCGGGCGCGCGAGGCGTTCGCGACGATGTGCGAGGTGGCCCAGCGGTTCGCCCGCTGGCTCGGCCTGGGCCCCGACATCGAGAACGCCCTCGGGTACGTCTTCGCGCGCTGGGACGGGCGCGGATACCCGGACGTCGCCGGCGACGCGATCCCGCTGCCGATGCGTCTTCTGCACGTGGCAAGGGACGCGTCCCTGTTCCTGACGGCGCGAGGGCCCCACGAGGCGCGCGCCGTCGTCGAGCGCCGGGCGGGCGAGGCATACGAGCCGCGGCTGGCCGAGCTGGCCGCCCTGAACCTCGCCGACATGCTCGCCGAGCTGGACGAGACGCGGATCTGGGCGCACGCCCTGGAGAGCGAGCCGGCTCCGCTCGTCTGGCTTTCCGGGGACAGGATCGACGCCGCCTTCGGGACCATTGCCGCGATCACGGGTCTCAAGTCGCCCTGGCTGCGCGAGCACTCGACGGGCGTGGCCGAGCTCGCCGAGGCGGCGGCCTGGCGCATGGACCTGCCCGCCGGCGCCGTGGCCCTCGTCCGGCGCGCCGGGCTAGTGCACGACCTGGGCCGGGTCGGGGTCTCGAACGCGATCTGGGAGAAGCCGGGACCGCTCGGTTTCGGCGAGTGGGAGCGCGTGCGCCTGCACGCGCACTACACCGAGCGCGCCCTGGCCCAGTCGCCGGTGCTCGCCCCGATCGGGCGTCTCGCCGGCTCGCACCACGAGCGCCTCGACGGGTCCGGCTATCACCGCGGCGCCAGGGGCCCGGACCTCGACCGGGCCGCGCGCATCCTCGCCGCCGCGGACTGCTACGTCGCCATGCGCGAGGAGCGGCCGTACCGGCAGGCCCTCGCCGGACCCGACGGCGAGGCCGAGCTACTGCGTGAGGCGGATGAAGGCCGGCTCGATCCGGACGTCGTCGACGCCGTGCTCGGCGCGGCCGGGCACAGCGTGGCCGAACGACCCAAGGAGCTGCCGGCCAGTCTCACGCCGCGTGAGCTGGAGGTGCTCCTCGCCCTCGCGCGGGGCCAGTCGAACCAGACCATCGCCGACGGCCTCGGCATCTCCCCGAAGACCGTGGGCCATCACGTCCAGCACGTGTACACGAAGGCCGGCGTGCGGAGCAGGGCGGCCGCCACGCTCTGGGCCTTCGAGCAGGACCTTCTTCACACGGCATAGGGCGTTCGCCCGATGCGGCCCGGGTCCGCCACGGCGGAGACTGCGCCCACATCGGCGCCGATCCGCGGCGCCGGACTCGCAGAAGGAGAAACGATGATCCTGGCCACAACGACGGTCGAGGACTACGACCGCTTCCTGGAGATCTTCTCGACGAAGGGTGCCGAGAAGCGGGCAGAGCACGGGTCCAACGGCGCGCAGGTGTTCCGCGACCCCAACCAGGACGACCGCGTCTGGGTGCTCTTCGACTGGGACGGCGACGGCTGGCAGAGCTTCGTCTCCGATCCGGAGGTCCCGCCGATCATGAAGGAAGCCGGGCACAAGGGACCGCCCCAGGCGGCCGAGGTCGGCCCGAGGTACGACGCGTGATGCGCTCCGTCAAGGTCGGAGTGATCGCGGAGCAGACGGGGCCCCTGTCGTTCATGGGGGTCGCGGACGCAAACGTCGCGAAGATGGTCGTCGCCGAGATCAACGCCGGCGGCGGCCTCCTCGGGCAGCCGGTCGAGCTGTTCGTAGAGGACGGCGAGACGACCGACAGCGTCGCGGAGGCCCGCGCCGCCAAGCTCGTCCAGGAAGATCACGTGGACGTGATCTTCGGCGGCATCTTCAGCTCCACTCGGCAGGCCATCAAGGCTGCCGCGGTGGTGGAGGGCAGGACGCTCTACATCTACCCCGAGCAGTACGAGGGGCAGGAGTCCGACCCGCTCATCTTCTGCACCGGCCCGGTGCCGGCGCAGCAGGTCGACCCGCTGATTCCCTGGCTGATGGACGAGACGGGCGCCAGGCGGTTCGCGCTGCCGTCCGCCGACTACATCTGGCCGCGCATCATGAACGAGAAGGTCCGCGAGATCGTCACGGCACGTGGCGGCGAGATCGTCGAGGAGGACTACTACCCCCTCGATCACGAGGACTACGGCGAGGCGATCGAGAAGATCATGTCCGGCGGCGCGGAGGTGGTCTTCAACACGATCGTCCCGCCCGGGGTCGTGCCGTTCTTCCAGCAGCTGCACGACGCCGGCTTCACGAAGGGCGGCGGACACCTCGTCTGCACGTACTTCGACGAGACCTGCCTGACCCTCGTGCCCGCCGAGCAGGTCGAGGGCCTGTACAGCTGTCTCGACTACTACCAGGACGTGGACGACCCGTTCAGCCGGGAGCTGCTCGCTCGCTACGAGGAGCGCTACCCGGGAAGCGCGCTGTTCACGGGCGGAGGCGCCTGCTCAGGCCTGTACCGGGGCATGAGGCTCTGGGAGTCCGCCGTGAGGGAGGCCGGCTCGCTCGACCAGGACGCGGTCATAGCGGCCCTGGATCACGCGAAGATCGCCGTCGGGCCGGGCGGCCCGGCCGAGATGGTGCCCGGTCAGCACCACGTGCGAATGAACATGTACATCGCCCAGGTGCGCGACGGGGCCATCGGGACCGTCAAGGGCCTCGGGCCGATCGATCCCGAGGAGCGCGTCGTGGAGGTCATTCAGGGCTGAGCGCCGCGCCGGCGCTGGCATCGAGCTCCCGGAGGGCGAGATCGAAGGTCGGGAAGGCCAGATACTCCACGATCTTCAGGTCTCGGAAGCGGACCAGATGGCCCGCTTCCACGCCCTCCACCTCGATCCCGCTCTCGAGCCCGCGCCCGCTCAGCCAGATCTGCGCCGCCACGTCCTCGCCACGGACGCTCGTCCTGCCGATTTCGATTTCGAGCGTCTCCCACGCCTCGGTCGCGGCGTGCCAGAACTCGACGATCTCCTCGTGCCCGACGTAGCGGTCCCTCATCCCGGGGAACACCCCGCTGGGCCTGTAGGAGCCCTGCGGATCGAAGTACTCGGGTATGCATTCGAGGCGGCCCTCGACGAACGCGTCGTAGATCTCGAAGAGCCGCGCGAGCTCCTGGCTCGACTCCATCGAATGGAGCCTAGCCGGGGTCCTCGTCCCGTCGGGCGAAGCCGTACTTGGCGACCATCCGGGTGCCGATCGCGGCGAAGAGCGCGACGGCAACGCCCGAGGGGATCGTGGTGCTGTTCCCGTCGTTGCTGTGGCTGACGATGTCGGGCCCGAACACGGCCGCGAAGAGCACCGCGAGCCACATGACGGAGATCGACAGCGCCGCCCACATCTCCCGGACGAGGATCTGAGCGGGCCAGTTCCGGCCCCTCGGCTGCTCGCGGGCGATCGTCGGCATGGCGTCCACACTCGTCCACCACGGGACGAGCGGCATCGGCAGCTAACCGCAACCCGGTGCGCGGAACTGCGGAGGCCGACGGCTCAGTCGGACGGCAGCGGGACGTCGAGAACCACCTCGACGGTGTCGCGCACCTTGAGCGTGCCCATCATTCCCCGGTAGGGCTTGATTCCCCACTCGCTCTGGGTCACGGGCAGGGTGCCGCGCAGCCGGCCGTTCGCAGCCCGGCTGAGCTCGAAGGTCGCCGGCCGGCGCGTGCCCGCCAGCTCGAGCTCGCCGCGCACGGTCAGTCCGCCGGTGCCGGCCTCGACCGCGGTCGACCGGAAGGCGATCGGTCGTCCGGCGAGGATCCTCTCGTCGATCGTCCTGAGGATGCCGGCGCGGTCCCTGTCGGTCAGCGCCTTGACCCCGTGCAGGCCCTCGCGCACCTCGAGTGAGCGCGGGTCGGCCTCGAGCCGGACGGCGGTGAGCGTGCCGTCCCCGCGGACCTCGGCCTCCGCGTCCCAGTGCGCGACGTCGAGGATCAGGTCGTGGCCCGCCCTCTGCGCCAGGCCCTCCCGGTACGTCCGTACCTGCAGCGTTCCGACGTCGCCGCCGACCCTGTGCGTGCCGGCTCGGAAACCCACAGCGCGATCGTAACGCGGTCCGAGTACGGTCCCGGCATGCCGACGCGAGTGGTGGTCCTCGGCGCCGGGTTCGGCGGGATGGAGCTCTCGACGATGCTCTCCGAGGAGGCCGGCGATCTGGTCGAGGTGACGCTCGTCGACAGCGGCGACTCGTTCGTGTTCGGCTTCTCGAAGCTCGACGTCCTGTTCGGCCGCACCGCCGTCGACTCGGTGCGCCTGCCCTACTCCTCGTTCAGGCATCCGAGCGTGCGGCTGCTCCGCGAGACGATCACGGCGATCGACCCGGCCGCGAAGGTCGTCGCGACTGACGCTGGCACGCATGAGGCCGACATCCTCGTCGTAGCGCTCGGTGCGGACTACGACCTCACCGCTACGCCCGGCCTCGCGGAGGCCGGCAACGAGTTCTACTCCGTGCCGGGCGCGGCTCGCCTCGCGGAGATCCTCGCCGCAGCCGAGCCCGGGAACTACGTCATCGGGGTCTGCGACGCGCCGTACAAGTGCCCGCCCGCGCCCAGCGAGTGCGCGCTGCTGCTCCACAACCACCTGGTGGCGCGCGGCATCCGCGAGGAGAGCACGATCACCTTCACGATCCCGCTGCCGAGCCCGGTGCCGCCGGCGCCCGAGGCCTCACGGGCGCTGCTGGCGGAGTTCGCGGAGCGCGACATCCGCTTCGTGCCGGGCGTGCGGATCGCCTCGCTCGACGGCGCGCGCGGCATCGTGCTGCTGGACGACGGCAGGGAGCTCCCCTACGACGTCTTCCTCGGCGTGCCCAAGCACCACGCCCCGCAGGTGGTGCTGGACAGCGGAATGGCCGAGGACGGCTACATCCCTGTGGACCCCTCCACGCTCGCCAGCCGGTTCCCGGACGTCTACGCCGTCGGCGACGTCGCCACGGCGGGCGTCCCGAAGGCCGGCGTCTTCTCCGAGGGGGCCGCCAAGGTCGTCGCGCGCTCGATCATCGCGCGGCTGCACGGCGGCGAGGCGCCGGCGCCCTACGACGGAGTCGGCATCTGCTACGTCGAGTTCGGCGACGACCGCGTCGGGCGGGTCAGGGTGGACTTCCTCTCGGGCCCGAAGCCGACCGGCTCGCTCGACGGGCCGAACGCCGGCTACGCCGCCGAGAAGGGCGAGTGGGCCGCGAGCCGCCGGGCCCGCTGGTTCGGGGTCTGAGGGCGGTCGCCCGCCCGGCGTCTACCCCGGCGTCACCTCGGCTCTGATCTCGCAGCGGTCGATCGAGGCGCGCGTCCCTGGCGTGTCCCCCGGGTCCATGGCGTCCAGGGCGCTCTCCGCCGCCGCCATGTCGTCGGACGTCTCGAACAGCTGAATCACGATCGCGGTCCGCTGATCCGGATCGTGGAGGATCTGGATGCGCTTGGCCGGGATGTCCACGGGCGGTCCGCTCGCCTCGACGTCGTCCAGGCGGCCCGCCATGTGATCCGGATCCACGTCCGTGAACCTGACCACGCGTGCATACATGGATGCTCCTCTCGGTCGTCGGTGGGCCTCCGCGAGAACCTAACCGACCCCCCGCACCCGGGGTGGGCTCGCCGGCGGTGGAACCTGGAATCCGATCGGCAATTGAATGAATCCAGGATGCGATAGGTTGCGCCGATGCTCTCGAGCAGTCGTGACGAGGCCGCCGCGGCGCTGCGCGGCGGCGGTTTGCGTGTCACCGCCTCGCGACTCGCCGTCCTGTCGGTGGTGACGGAGGGCAAGCACATGAGCGCCGATGAGGTTGCGCAGGCGGCGCGGGCACGCGTCGGATCCATCTCCACCCAGGCCGTATACGACGTTCTGGGGGCGCTGACCCGAGGCGGCCTGGTGCGCAGGATCGAGCCGGCCGGAAGTCCCGCTCGCTACGAGACGCGGGTCGACGACAACCACCACCACGTCGTATGCCGCTCCTGCGGCGCGATCGCCGATGTCGACTGTGTCATCGGTGACCCGCCATGCGTCATCCCGGCCGACGCCGAGGGCTTCGTCCTCGACGAGGCCGAGGTCACGTTCTGGGGCCTGTGCCCCGACTGCCAGACCAAGCCCGAGACCCGCACAAGGAGAGACCGATGACTGACCGGCCACCCCGCACCACCACTGACGCCGGCGCTCCGGTGACAAGCGATGAGTTCTCGCTGACCGTCGGCCCGGACGGCCCCATCCTCCTCCAGGACCAGTACCTGATCGAGCAGATGGCCAACTTCAACCGGGAGCGGATTCCCGAGCGCCAGCCGCACGCCAAGGGGTCGGGTGCCTTCGGAGTATTCGAGACGACGGAGGACGTGAGCGCCTACACCCAGGCCGCGCTGTTCCAGCCCGGCGCGAAGACCCAGATGCTCGCCCGCTTCTCCACCGTGGCCGGCGAGAGCGGCAGCCCTGACACGTGGCGCGACCCGCGCGGCTTCGCGCTCAAGTTCTATACGCCAGAGGGCAACTACGACATGGTCGGCAACAACACGCCGGTCTTCTTCGTCCGCGACCCGATGAAGTTCCAGCACTTCATCCGGAGCCAGAAGCGTCGGGCCGACAACGGCCTGCGCGATCACGACATGCAGTGGGACTTCTGGACGCTGTCGCCCGAGTCAGCCCACCAGGTGACGTGGCTGATGGGCGACCGTGGAATCCCCCAGACGTACAGGCACATGAACGGCTACTCGAGCCACACCTACATGTGGGTGAACGCCGCCGGCGACCGGTTCTGGGTCAAGTACCACTTCAAGACCGACCAGGGGATCGAGTTCCTGACCCAGGAGGAGGCCGACCGGCTGGCCGGCGAGAAGCCCGACTACCACCGGCAGGACCTGTTCGAGGCGATCCGCGAGGGCGACTTCCCCAGCTGGACGCTCCACATGCAGATCATGCCCTTCGAGGAGGCCAAGAGCTACCGGTTCAATCCGTTCGACCTGACCAAGGTGTGGCCGCACGGCGACTACCCGCTGGTCAGGGTCGGCCGCATGACGCTCGACCGCAACCTGACCGACTTCCACACCGAGATGGAGCAGGCGGCCTTCGAGCCCAACAACCTCGTGGCGGGGATCGGGCTGAGCCCGGACAAGATGCTCCTCGCGCGCGGTTTCTCGTACGCCGATGCGCACCGGGCGCGGCTCGGGGTCAACTACAAGCAGATCCCGGTCAACTCGCCCAAGTCGCCGGTGCACAGCTACAGCAAGGACGGCGCCATGCGCACGGTCAACGCCACCGACCCGGTGTATGCCCCCAACTCCTACGGCGGCCCGCAGGCCGACCCGTCGCAGACCGACCACGCGGGGCTGTGGGCGGCCGACGGTGAGATGGTCCGGTCCGCGTACACGCCGCGGAGCGACGACGACGATTTCGGGCAGGCCGGCACGATGGTTCGCGAGGTGCTCGACGACGACGCCCGCGAGCGCCTGGTCTCAAACGTCGCGGGGCATCTCTCGGACGGCGTCTCCGACGACGTGCTGGCACGCGCGTTCCAGTACTGGAAGAGCATCGACCAGGACGTCGGCCGGCGCATCGAGCAGGCGGTCGGAGCGACGGTCGGCGCCTAGCCGCGGGGCAATCAGATCAGCCCCATCGCACGCAGCCACGCCTCGGTGCGGCGCATGCCGTCGTCGAGGTCCACGCGCGGGGCCCAGCCCAGCATCTGGTAGGCGGTCGAGATGCCGTAGGTGCCCTTGCGCTCCGCGAGGTAGCGGACGCCGTCGGCGGTCAGCTCGTTGGGCACGCCGCGCACGCGGGCGATCCGGTCGAACGTAGCCGCCGCGGCGAGCGCGACGGCGGTCGGGACGGCGGGCACCCGCGTGCCGATCATCGCCCCGAAGCGGCCGAAGTAGTCGCGGGTCTCGACCCCCACGCCACCGCTCAGCGTGACCACCCGCCCGGCCGCATCGGGCGCGGTGGCCGCCCGCACGATCCCGTCGACGACGTCGTCCACGTAGATCGGGCTGTGGATGCCGTGACCGCGGGCGGGCAGGACGGCGCGGCCCCTGCGCAGCAGCTCGAGCGGCAGGAGCGTCCATGGCCGCGACCCCGGGCCGTAGGTGTCGCTCGGCCGGACCACCGCGACCTCCTGCTGGCCGCTGGCATGCGCCATCAGCGCCGCGTGCTCGGCGGCGATCTTCGTATCCACGTAGGCCATGCCCGTGTGCCGCACCGGGTAGCTCTCGTCCACGCCGTCGGGGAAGTGGAGGCCGAACGTGACCGCGGAGGAGATGTGCACGAACCGGCCGACGCCGTTCTCGCGCGCCGCCTCCAGCGCCATGTGGGTGCCGTTCACGTTCACGTCCCAGAAGCGCGAGGTGTCGGACGGCATCCCGACAAGCGCCGCGGTGTGGATCATCACGTCGCAGCCGGCCGCGGCGCGCTGCCACTCGCCGGGCCATCTGATGTCGCCCGCGACCACGCCGAGCGCCTCGTCCGCCGCGAGGTCCACGCCGACGACCTCCACGCCGTCGCGGCGCAGACGGTCGGCCAGCGAGCGCCCGATGAACCCGGCCGCGCCCGTGATAAGCACTCGGTTCACGGGGGCATCTTAAGCGTTATGACAACTACGGAGTGGACCTAACGGGACAGCTTTCAAACCCTCCGATTGACCTGAGGGAGATCTTGTTGAAGGCGTGAGCCCTCTCGCTCGCCGATGCGACGTCGCTTCTGCTCACCGCGCGAAGAGCTGGACGGTTCGAGATGAATGGCGTGTTAATCCTTGCCCGGTTCGGTCTTGCTGAGACGGATCGTCATGAAGATGCTCAGCAAGAGGATGAACAGCATTGCGAGCAGGAAGCCACCGAGATTGGCAGGCGTCCCGAGCGGAGAGTCGGGATCGTCCGCGAGGAGGAAGAACGTGGCGATCACGCTCACGACCCCGGCCAGGGCTCCGATCCACCCCACCCATGCAGGCATGACTCGGGTCCGCAGGATGATGAGCGCTGCAGCGAGGCAGAACGCCCCCGCGCTGCTGCCGATGGGTACCAGGGCGAGCGTGTTGAGGTTCCATGCCGCTTGCACTAGCCCGGGGTCCGCGAGCGCGGCAGTGTCGTCCCATGCCAGGGCGACCGTCGGGAGGCTGGCCGTCGTTGCCAATGCGATGGTCACCAGCCCCGCGCCAAAGGCGACGGTGCCGAGGCTCCCCGCAGGACCTTCCGCGGTCCGAAGAAACGTTCGCACGGTCCCGAGAAACAGAATGAAGAAGAACGCCGACAGCGTGCCCATCGTGGCCGCCATCAGAACGTTGGCGCCATCGTCCACGAGGTAACTCTGGATCTCCGCCGGCGGGGCATCGAGGGCCGGGGCACCGCCGAGCGCGGCTCCCAGCCCGAGCTGGAGGGCCACGAAGACCACCCCCAGGCTCGCACCCAGACGATCCCATTTTCGAGCACGAGCCGCCGGATCCATTGTCTCGCCGAAGCCGCGCTGCGGAATGTCTGTCGCGAGTGTGGCCTCGTCGTGCATGCCGTCCTCCCCTTTCGTAAGGCGCCAGACCTCCGGGGCGGTCCGACCGACTGCGTAGAGTCTTAAGGATTACCTGATCTTCAGGCTACCTTAAGGAGTAGGTGCTGTCCAGCAGTCAGGCCCGCGAATCCGAGCAGAGCACCGTCACGTTGCTCTCCTTGACCCATCTCGTGTTGAGTCGGCAGGTGGCCGAAGGCGCGGCCCGTGCCGGGCATCCCGTCAAGCCCTCGCACTCGGCAGTTTTCGGCCAGATGACCGCCGAGGGGTCGCGACTGACCGAGCTGGCGAGGCGCGCCAACATGACCCCACAAGCCATGGGCGAGCTCGTCGATGAGCTCGAGGGATCGGGTTACCTGGTCCGCAAGCCCGATCCCACTGATCGGCGGGCCAAGCGGATCATGCTTACCGAATCAGGCCACGAGTGCGTGGCAGCCGGCGTCGCGACCATCGGTGACATCGAACGCCGCATTACAGAAGCGCTGGGCGCGAGAGGTCACCGTCAGCTCCGGAGGATGCTGCTCACGCTGCTGGCGGAGAGCTAAAGCGGGCGCCACCCTCTGTTGTCACTTCGACACCGAGCGAGTGGAGCTAGTCGGACTCGAACCGACGACCTCCTGGGTGCGATCCAGGCGCTCTCCCAACTGAGCTATAGCCCCGCGCGCGCCGGTCGAGACCGGCCCGGGGAAGGATAGCCGCGGCCCGGCCGGGGCTTCGCCGAGCTCGCTATGTAGGCTTCCGCGCGATGGGCATTCTCGACGATGCCATCCGCGAGCACCTGGAGCTCAAGCGCAAGCACGGTGCGCCGGAGGAGGAGCTTCACCAGCAGGAGGTGGAGGCACTCGGCGAGCCGCTGGCCGCCGAGCCGGAGCCCCTGGAGGCGGAGCTCGAGGTGGCCGAGGTCGCCGACGCCGACGGCGCAGCCGCCTTCGAGGCGGACCCCGAGCCGATGGCCGACCCCGACCCGGAGCCGCTTCCGGACCCGGACCCGGAGCCCGAGCCGGAACCGGAACCCGAACCCGAGCCTCTGCTCGACGAGGCCGAGCCCGACCCCGAGATCCCGGCCATCCCCATTGACGAGGACCCGCCCGTACGGTCGGGCGACACCCCGGCGCGCGGCTTCTCCGCGTTCGAGGAGGAGGAAGCGGGGGAGGACGAGGAGCCGGCGGCGGAGGACGAGGCCGACGTCCTCGAGGACACGCCGGACTTCCTCCAGGAGACGCCGGAGCACGACCGGCTCTGGTTCGAGCAGAAGCCGCCGCGCGACTTCGACTTCGACTAGACGGGTGTTCTAGGCGTTCCGCCCAGGAGCGCCCCGGAGAAGTTGCGGCGGGGGTCGCCCGCCCCGGCGACCCCCGCACTGATGCAACTCAGCGGCGTCCCGTGCCGCTTGTGTTCGACGGAACCCTCCATGCCGTCGTGCGTCGTTATTCGGCCGTGGGGGCGGAAAACTGAAATCCTGCGCCCACGCCTAAACGCGCGTCCAGTCACTCGATGTAGCCGCGCAGGATGGCCGCCTCGAGCACGCGTTCGATGCCCAGCTCGAACGCCGCCTCGCGCAGCGCCGTGCCCGTCGAGTGGGAGCGCGCGTGGACCTCGCGGAAGGCCTTCCGCATGATCCGGCCGAGGCGGTCGTTCACCTCGCGCTCGTCCCAGCGGAAGTGCTGGAGGTTCTGGACCCACTCGAAGTACGAGACCACGACGCCTCCGGCGTTCGCCATCACGTCGGGCACCACGAAGACGCCCTTGTCGCCCAGGATCCGGTCGGCGGCCGGGGTGGTCGGGCTGTTGGCGCCCTCCACGACCAGCTTGCACCTGACCCGATCGGCGTTGTCCGCGTTGATCATCCCGCCGAGCGCAGCCGGGATGAGCACGTCGCATTCGACGCCGAGCAGGTCCTCGGGAGGGATCGGCTCGACGCCGGGAAGCTCGGCGAGCGTGGCGCCCTCGGCGACGTGGGCCGCCAGCCGCTCGGCGTCGATGCCGGCCTCGTGGTGGATGGCGCCAGAGGCGTCCGAGGCGGCGACCATCCGCGCGCCCAGCTGCTGCATCAGCCTGGCGGCCCACGACCCGACGTTCCCGAAGCCCTGGACCGCGAAGCTGGTCTCGGCGGGGATCAGGTCCACGAGCGGTGCGGCCTCGCGGAACATGAAGACGACGCCACGGCCGGTCGCGGCCTCGCGGCCGTACGAGCCCTCGAGCGCAATCGGCTTCCCGGTCACGCATGCGGGGGTGTGACCGTGATGCTTCCCGTACTCGTCCATGAGCCAGGCCATCACCTGCGCGTTCGTGCCGACGTCAGGTGCCGGGATGTCACGCGTCGGGCCGAGCACCTTCTCGACCTTGTTGAGGAAGGAGCGGGAGACGGTCTGGAGCTCGCGCGGGGAGAGCCGGCTCGGGTCCACGTCCACGCCGCCCTTCGCGCCGCCATAGGGGATGCCGACGATGGCGGTCTTCCAGGTCATCAGCTCGGCCAGCGCGCGCACCTCGTCGAGGTCCACGCTCGGGTGAAAGCGGATGCCGCCCTTGTAGGGCCCCCGGGCTCCGTTGTGCTGCACCCGGTAGCCGGAGAACACGTGGATGCGCCCGTCGGCGAGCTTCACCGGGACCTGGACGCGCACCTCCCGGTACGGCGTCCGGAGCACGGCCGCGACGTCGTCCCTGATCCCGAGGCGGTCGGCGGCGATGGCGAACCAGTGCCGAACGGTCTCGTAGTCGGTGAGCTCGGCTCGCGGCGCCGGCTCGCTGCTCGCCATCGCGGCCATGCTATGCCGACCCTGGGGGCGGGTCTACCATTGGGCGCCGGGGGCCATAGCTCAGTTGGGAGAGCGCCTGCTTTGCAAGCAGGAGGTCGCCGGTTCGATTCCGGCTGGCTCCACCTGGTCGCCGTTGCGGGTAGGTTGCTCGGGTGCGCGGCATGAGCGTGGGGGCGGCGGTCGCTGTGGGTGCCGTGATCGGCCTCGTGCTCGGCGTCCTCGTCAGCGTCGCAACGGACGTCCCCCTCGCCCCTGAGATCGGCCTGCTGCTCGGCGGCGCGGCGGGCTGGCTGTCCGCGCGGCGGACGACGTGAGCACCGCCCGGGTCGCCGGCGCCTTTCTCATCGCGATGCCGGTCGCCTTCAACGCCGCCTTCGGGATGCTCGCCGCGCGCTTCGACTACCCGGACATCCTCCGGCGCCCGACCGCCGAGGTGCTCGAGCGCTTCCGGGCCGGCGGCCCCGGGCTCGTGCTGCTCTGGTGGTGCTTCGCGCTCACCGCGGTCCTGTTCGCGCCGCTCGTGGTGCTGCTCTCCCAGGCGGTGGGCGACGCCGACCCGACGCTCCTGGCGGTCGCCACCACGGTCGGGGTGCTCGCGGCGATCGTCCAGTTCCTCGGCCTGATCCGCTGGCCCTTCGTGGTCCCCTACCTCGCGCGCGCGTCGGCCGACGACGACGCCTCGCCTGCGCGCCGGGAGGCCGTGGATGTCGTCTTCCAGTCCCTCAACCGCTACCTCGGCGTCGGCGTGGGGGAGCACCTCGGCTACGCGCTGACAGGCGCTTGGAGCGTGCTCGCCGGGATCGCGCTGACCGAGACGGCGGAGGTGCCCGGCTGGCTCGGCCTGCCGGGGATCGCGGCGGGCGCCGCCCTGATCGTGTGCTCGCTCGAGTTCGTCGGCCCGCACGAGCCGAGCGGCTGGAGGGTCGCCGAGAAGCTCACGCCGGTCACCTACGTCGTCTGGTCGCTCTGGCTCGCGGCGACCGGCGTGGCGCTGCTCGCCTAGCGCTCGGCGAACCCGGCGTCGAGCAGCCTCGCCGCCTGGCGCGCCGGGTTCGGCGAGTGCAGCAGCACCACGGCCAGCGTGCGGCCGCCCCGCTTCGCCACGCCGGCGAAGCAGAGCCCGGCCTCGTCCGTGTAGCCGGTCTTCAGCCCGATCGCACCGCGGTACCCGGCCCGGATCAGCGGGTTGTGGCCGCTCAGGTAGAGGCGGCCGCCCTTGATCGGGAACTTGAAGTCGGCCTGCGAGCGGCGCGCGATCCGGCGGATCCGCTTTCGCTTCATCGCCACCCGCGTCAGCACCGCCAGGTCGTGGGCGCAGGAGCGGTTGCCCGCCTCCAGCCCGTGCGACGAGACGAAGTGGGTGCAGCTCAGGCCGAGCGAGCGGGCGCGCCGGTTCATCAGCCGGACGAAGCGCCGCTCGGTGCCCGACACGTGGTCGGCGAGCGCGATGGCCGCGTCGTTCCCGGACACGAGCAGCAGGCCGTTGAGCAGCGCCTCCAGCCGGACGCGGCGCCCGCGCGGGAGCAGGCCCACGCCCGATCCCTGGTAGTGCAGCGCCGCCGGGGTGATCCGGACGGGCACGCTCGGCCCGGCACGCTCGGTCACGAGCACGGCGGTCATGATCTTCGTGAGGCTGGCCATCGGCAGCACCTTCAGCGGCTTGCGCCGCCACAGGACCTCGCCGGAGCGAACGTCGAACAGCAGCGCACCGCGCGGCGGCTTCCTGAACTCGACGTCGACGGTGTCGTCACCGGCGAGCGGGACCTCGGGCACCGGCTGGGCCGGCGCGATCGGGTCGGGCTCGGCCTCCGTCGCGGCTTCGCGGGGCAGCGCCGGCGCTCCCGCGGCGATCGGCGCCGGGTCGGCGCGGCGCGAGCCCCCGTTCCGGTCGAGCCCGAGCAGCAGCACCGCCGCAACTCCGCACGCCACGAGCGCGACGGCCGCGAGCGCGAGGACCCGCCCCCGGCGGCCGCGGCGGCGCCCGCCGGTCGAGAGCAGGCCCGGCGGGAGCGGCGGCAGCCGCGGCGGGCCCTCAGCCGTCATCGGGCGGCGGGGACGTGAGCGCTCCCAGCACGCCGACACCCATCAGCCCGAGGATGATCAGTGAGACCACCACGAGCACGTCCACGCCGTTTCGCACCGCGACGGTGAGCGTGAGGACCGCGAGCAGCGCGATCAGCGCAAGACTGGCCGACAGGACGAGGGTGCGGCTCATCAGTACACCGGGATACGGCTATGGGAGTCATAGTCATCCTTGACCCGGTCGGCAAACAGCTTGATCGCGGCCAGCCCGAAGAGGAAGCCGCCGATGTGGGCGAAGTACGCCACGCCGCCGCCCTCGCCGCCGATCGGCTGAGCGAGGTCCGAGGCGCCGTAGGCCACCTGGATCAGGAACCAGAGCCCGAGCACGAGCAGCGCCGGCAGCTCGACGATCGTGAAGAAGATGATGATGAAGACGACCGTCAGCACGCGCGCGCGTGGGTACAGGAGCGCGTAGGCGCCTAGCACCGCGGCGATCGCCCCGCTGGCGCCGACGGTCGGAATGGTCGCGTCCGGGTCGATGAGGATCTGCCCCGCTAGCGCCGCCAGCCCGCCGAGCAGGTAGAAGGCGACGAAGCGCGGCCGTCCCATGGAGTCCTCGATGTTGTTCCCGAAGATCCAGAGGAACAGCATGTTCCCGGCCAGGTGAAACAGGCTGCCGTGCATGAACATCGAGGTGAGGGCGGTCACCCACCAGGGCTGCTGATCCGGGGCGCTGCCGGTCACGCCCTCCTGCCCCTCGCAGACGACCTCCTGATTCGCGGTCAGCCCGCACTCGCTGCCCGGGTGCGTGATCTCGTAGGGGATCGCGCCGTACTCGAGCACGCGCTCGTCGCCCTTCTCGCCGAGGCCCAGGCCGCCCCCCTCGAACCCGAAGTACACGAGGGTGCAGGCGACGATGATCAGCACCGTCAGGATCGGGAAGCGCTGCGTCGGAATGTCGTCCTTGATCGGGAACACGGCTCAGCGAACGTCCAGGTACTCGATCGCGCGCGAGAAGTGGAATCCGGGCCGCGGCCCGCCCTCGATCGCGTAGACGCGGCGCCCGAGCGCCGCGCCGCCCAGGCCGTGCCGGGGCGTTCGCATGTCCGGGAGGCGCCGCCAGCGCCGCCTGCCCACGTCGAACAGCTCGACCGGAGCGATGGTGGTGCCGCCTGGGCCGAGGTTCTCGCCGCCGAACACGACGATCCGCCCGCCCGGCAGCCGCGCCGAGGCGATCCCGCCGCGCGCCACGCGCAGGCTGGGGAGCCGCTCCCACCGTCGCCGCTTCGGGTCGTAGCGCTCGGCCACCGCGAGGTTCGAGCTGTCCCGGCCGGCGATCACGTAGAAGCGACCCCCGGTCGCGACGCCGGTCGTGTGGTTGCGCGCGGGCCCCGGGAAGCTGGGCGCGCCGCGCCAGCGGCGCCTGCGGAAGTCGTAGACCTCCATCGACCGGAGCGAGCCGGCGCCGTCGGCTCCGCCCGCCACGTAGAGCCGGTGCCCGACCACGCCGGCCGCGTGCGCCGCGCGCGGCGTCGGGGACGATCGCAGCCGGCGCCAGCGGTTCCTGCGCGGGTCGTACTCGAGCAGTGCCGCCGTCGGCCCGGAGAGGCCCGCGCCCGCATAGCCGCCGTGAACGTAGAGGCGTCCTCCGTGGACCGTCGCCGTCGAGTGATTCACGCCGAACGGCATGGAGCGCATGCGCGACCAGCGGTTGCGGCGGATGTCGTAGCGCTCGACCGCGGCCGACCCGTCGGCGCTCCCCGTCTCGAAGCCGCCGACCACATAGATCGAGCGGCCGATGCGGGCGGCCGAGACCTCGGTGCGTTCGAGCGGCGCCGGCCGCAGCGGCCGCCAGCGATCCGTGCTCGGGGGACCGGCACCCGGTCCCGCCGCGGCCACGACTCCGGCCGCGGACAAGGCGGCGACCGACCCGGCCGGCAGGCCGCGGGCCAACACGCTCAGCGGGCGGCGGCCCGCTCGAGGGTCTGCTCGGCGTGGTAGCTCGAGCGGACCAGCGGCCCCGCGGCGACCGACTCGAAGCCCATCGCGTACGCCTCGCGCTCGAGGTCCGCGAACTCGTCCGGGTGCCAGTAGCGGACGACCGGAAGATGGTCGCGCGTCGGGCGGAGGTACTGGCCGACGGTGAGCACCTGGACGTGGTGCTCGCGCAGGGTCGCGAACGTCTCGAGCAGCTCCTCGCGCGTCTCACCAAGTCCGGTCATCAGACCGGACTTGGTCACCACCTCGTCGCCGCCCAGCTCCTTCGCCGTGGCGAGCACGCGGCATGAGCGCAGGAAGCGAGAGCCGCGCCGGGCCAGCGGGTAGAGCCGCGGGACCGTCTCGACGTTGTGGTTGAAGACGTCGGGCCGCTCCGCGATCACGCGGGCCAGCGGCATCTCCTCGCCGCGGAAATCGGGGGTCAGCACCTCGACCTTGCAGCTCGGGGCGAAGCGTCGGATCGAGCGGATCACGCCCACGAACGCCGAGGCGCCGAGGTCCGCCAGGTCGTCGCGGTCGACGCTCGTGATGACCGCATGCCGCAGGCCCATCTTCTTGACGGACTGGGCCACCCGCAGCGGCTCGAGCGGGTCGTTGTGGGTCGGCTTGCCCGTCTTGACGTTGCAGAACCCGCAGCGGCGCGTGCAGGTGTCGCCGAGGATCATGAAGGTGGCGGTGCCGCGCTCCCAGCACTCGCCGATGTTGGGGCAGGCCGCCTCCTGGCAGACCGTGTGGAGGTCCTGACCCTCGATCATCCCGCGCAGCTCGCGGTAGCGCGGGCTTCCGGGGGCGGGCCGTTTGAACCAGGCCGGCTTGCGCTCTCCGAACGGCAGCACCTCGCCCATGTCGAGCACTCGCGCGCCGCCCGGGTTCGACCGCGAGCGGGTGCTCACGCCGGCTCCAGGACCCGGCCGCCGCCGCGGACGCGGTGCTCTGACACCAGGCGCTGCCTCCGCCCGGACGCCTCCGCGAAGCGGTGGGCCAGCCGGCGCCGGAAGCACGGCAGACTCGGGCTGCGGCCGGTCTCGCGCGCGACCGACGTCATCCGCACGTGGTCGATCCCGCAGGGGACGATCCACTCGAAGGGCTGGAGGTCGTTGTCCACGTTCACGGCGAGCCCGTGGGTCGTCACGCCACGCGACACGTGCACGCCGATCGAGCCGATCTTGCGGTCGCCGGCCCACACCCCGGTGAGCGGCTTGCCGCGGGCCTCGGCGGCGATGCCCTCGTCGCGAAGCGCGTCGACCATCGCCGTCTCCAGCACGCGAACGAAGCGCTCCACGCCGTCGATCGCCATCACCGGATAGGCCACGAGCTGGCCGGGCCCGTGATAGGTCACGCGCCCGCCGCGGTCGGCATCCTCCACGGCGATCCCCTGGAGCGCGTACCACTCCTCGCCCATGGGCAGGTCGCCGGGCTCGGTGCGGCGCCCGCGCGTGTAGACGGGCGGGTGCTCGAGCACCAGGAGGACGTCCGGAACGTCGCCCGACCGGCGCAGCGCGCGCAGGTTCTCCTGCAGCGCCGTGGCCTCGCGATAGGGCACGAGACCGAGCTGTGCGACCCAGAGCTCGTCCACTCCCCGAAGGCTACCCTGCCCCCGGTGGACCCAAGCGAGGAGCGCTTCTGGCCGGCCCGCATCCGCTGGCGGCTGCGCGGGGCGTGGATGTGGCCGAGCTTCGTGGTCCTCACGCTGCTCGACGGGGTCGTCCTCCACCTGCTCCCGCCGGTGCAGACCGGGGTCGGCCTGATCCCCGGCATCCTGATCGCCGTCTTCGGGAATCTCGTGCTCGTGGGCGCCATCGCGCCCTGGCTGGCGAATCGCATCTGGGCGCGCCGGCCGGCGGCCACGCCCGGGGCGCCGCCGGTCGCCCAGGTCGAGGTGCTGACCGACCGCGTGGGCACGGGACTCCTCGTGGCCGGGCTCGTCGGCGTGCTCGCGGCGGGGCTCGCCGCGCGCCCGCTCGTGGTGGCCGAGACCGACGCGCGCGAGCGCGCGGCCGACGCCATCCTCGACGTGGTGCACCGCAGCGGCAACGAGGAGCTGGCCCGCAACGTCGAGACGGCCCAGACGGCGCGCCTCGCCGAGGGCTACTTCCGGACCTGCATCGCCCGCGACGACCGGCGCCGCTTCTGGTGCTGGTTCATCGACACGTCCAAGAGCCCGGTCGACGTCGTGCGCGACCCGAGCCAGCTGCCCAACCGGCCGGTCGACTAGCCGCGGTCAGAGCGGCGCGAGCCGTCCGTCCGGGCGGACCTCGAACAGGTCGACCGGGTTCGTCCCGCGCCGCAGCGAGTCCTCCGGCACGAGCATCGAGAAACGCTCCTTCGGCTTGCCGCGCAGGCGGAAGCTCCGGCCTGTGGCGCGGATGCGGCCGTTGACCGCCACCGCGACGTCGCGCAGCTCGCCGGTGCCGCCCACGATCGTCCCCGTTATGCGCGTAGGCAGGAGCTCGTCCGCCGGGTCCACGTCCTCGAGCAGGCCGGCGTTCGCGAGGAGCGCGCGTGCGGTGCCCGCGGGCGCGGCCGGCAGCGAGCCGGCCTCGCGGCCGGCCAGCTCGGGGTGCGATCCGACCCGGTAGAGCGACGCCCAGGGCGATCCGAACATGACGTCGCTCTGGGCGCCCGTGAGGACGAGCCGGGCGCGCCGCCGCCTGTTCTCCGCCCGCCGCCGCGCCAGGTCGGCCCTCCCGATGCGGATCACGCGGCTGAAGTCGCGCGTGGGCAGGGCGACCCCGGCGCGCCGCCGGGTCGACGCGGCGAAAGCGGAGCGCCCGTCGTGCGGCCAGTCGATCCGGGCCCCGAGCAGATCCGCGATCGTCGGCGTCACGTCGAGGCTTCGCATGAAGCTCGGGTCCACCTCGCCCTCCGTCTGGCCGGGCGCCTTCACGAACATCGGGACGGGAGCGATCTCCTCGACGTTGCTGTCCGTGACCAGCCGGCGATCCTTCACGCCGACCTCGAACGCGTAGCCGTGGTCGGCGGTGACCACGATCAGGGCCTGGTCGAACAGCCCGGTGCGCCGCAGCCGCGCCAGCAGGAGGCCGACCTGGCGGTCCACGAAGCCCACCTGCAGGAGGTGGCGCGTCTCGTTGTGGTTCGTGAGCGCCGGATCGGCGAACCCCTTCGGCCCGTTGATCTCGGGGATCGGGTCGTTCCCCGACGGGCGATCCTGGTGCCCGGAAGGGAGGTAGATCCAGGGCTCGTGCGGGAGCAGCGCGTGGTGGAGGTAGAACGTCGGGCGCCCGCGATCGCGGATCGAGCCCACCCAGGCGTGCAGCCGCGGCGGCCTGCCGCCTCCGGCCAGGCGCTTGAGCACGCCCGGGCGGCGCGTTCGCACGTCGCGGCAGATCCGCGGCGGGCAGAGAGCCTCGCCGGAGGCCACGTCGACGATCCCGTAGCCGAGCCGGTCCATCAGCGTGTAGACGCTGCGCGGGTGGCTGCGGAAGTCGGCCGCCGTCCCGCGGCGGGGCGTGACGGCGTCCATGATCGCCGGGACCGACTTGAACGTGGAGTCGTAGACCGTGAAGGCGTTCGGGAACCAGGTCGAGTGAGCCGCGAGGTCGGCGAAGTGCGGGTACCGCTCCGCGTCGATGCTCCCGTCGGGACGCAGCAGCGCGTCCGCTGGGAACTCGTCGAAGATCAGCACCACGACCGGCGGCCGGTCGGGCACGGCGGCTCCGCCGTCGTCGTCGTGGGTGGTGATCGCAAAGACCGCCAGGGCGGCCATCGCGACCGCAAGCGCGGCTCCTGCACGCACGCGGTAAATGTAGACGCGCTCTAGGAGCGCGCGAGCGGCCGGATGGCGCCGTCGCCCACGACCTCGAAGACCTCCACGCGGTTGTGGCCGTCGTGGATTGCCGCCTCGGGCACCATCACCGAGTAGTGCTCCACCGGGTCGCCGTCCAGATGGAAGCTCCAGCCGACGGCCTCGATGCGCCCGTCCACCGCGACGGCGATCGCCCGGCGCCCGCCCGGGCGCCCGCCCCTCACGTCGCCGGCCACCTGCGCCGGGACGACCCCCGACGCGCGCCGGACGCGGCGGAGCACGGCCTCGTCCGCGATCGTCGCCCGCACGCTCGTCGCGGCGGCGCGGGCGAGACCCGCGGTGCTGCGCCCGAGCACCCCGCGGTTGGGACCGATCCCCGTGTAGAGCCCGCGGTCGCCCCAGCCGAACTCGCGGAGCCGGCGCCGGACGATCGCGTGGCGGCGCGCCTCCCAGCGGCGTCCCGAGATCCGGACGACCGAGCCGAAGTCGCGCGTCGTGAGCCGCACGGTGCGGCTGCGGCGGGCCGCGCGGCCGAAGGCGGAGCGGCCGTCGGCGCGGTAGCCGAGCGGCACGCCGAGCACGGCGGCGATCGTGGGCGCCACGTCCAGGGTGCGGGCGTAGGCGTCGCTCACTCGTCCGCGGCGCTGCCCAGGGCGCTTCACGATCAGCGGCACCGGCGTCAGCTCGTCCACGTTCGCCGGGCTCACCGAGCGGCGCGTCTCCACCCCCGGCCGCCACGAGATCCCGTGATCGGCCGTCACCACCACGAGCGAGCGGTCGTAGATGCCCTTCGCCTTCAGCCGCCGGATGAGCCGGCCGATCAGCCGGTCCACGAACCCGAGCTGGAGCAGGTAGCGCTGCTCGTTGTGGCGTGTGAGGAACGTGTCGTGGAACCCCGGCACGCCGTTCATGCCGCCCACGAGGTCGCGGGCGGTGGCCCGCGTCCGGGCGCCGGAGGGCAGGTAGAGGTAGGGCCCGTGCGGCAGGAGCGCGTGGTGCATCCAGAGGGTGGGCCGCCGGCTCGGGCGCAGCAGCCGGAGGAAGCGCCCGAAGCGCTCCTCGCGGCCGTGGCCGAGCCGCGGGAGGATCGCCGGCCGCCGGGCGGGCGCTCCCCTGCACAGGCGCGGCGGGCAGATCGCCGTCGCCTCCTCGCGGCTGACCGTGCGGTAGCCGCGCCGTGCGAGCGCCGTGAAGATCGACTGCGGGTGGTAGCGGGTGTCCGCCTCCGATCCCTCGCGCGGCAGGCGCCCGTCCAGGATGAGCGGAACGGCCTTGGTCGTCGAGTCGTAGACGGAGTAGGCGTTCCGGAACCAGGTCGAGTCTCCGGCGAGGGCCGCGAAGTTCGGGTAGCGCACCGGGTCGATCCGCCCGCGCGGGCCGAGCAGGGAGTCGCCGGGGAACTCGTCGAGCACCAGCACCACCACGTGCGGCCGGCGGGCGGCCGCCTGGCCGTCCGACCCGGTCGCGGCGGCCAGGCCGAGGCCGGCCACCAGGAGGACCACCGCCGCGAGTGCTCGCGAGATCACGGTCATCAGGGTGGCGGAATCGCCCGACGTTTCACTGCGGGTACACACATCAAGTTCCGGTCGAGGGTTAGGTCCCATCGGCTTATGTCACCTCGCGGCAGCTGCCCCGGTCCGGGCGGCGGCGGTCCGCCGGGCTCCGCCCACTAGTGTCCGGCTCCTCGCGCGCGCGTGGAACTCCGCCCCGGTGGGTAGAGCCTTTCCGCGCGTGCACGCCACGCTTACACCTCCGACTTGCCTTCGCACCCCGTTTCCGCGAGCATTCCGCCCTCAAGTGCCTTTCCGGCCGGAAGAGAAGCAGCCCGCCCAGTGACTACGAGATCCGTTCGCCAGGAGCGCCGGCGGCATGCCGCGCTCCGTCAGCGCATGCCGGTGGTGATTGCGGCCGTCGCTGTGCTGTTCACGAGCTGGCTCACCGCCGACGGCGCGCCGGCCGAGGAGCCGCAGACGATCAGCGAGAACGAGTCGCTGCTCACGATCACCGAGACGGTCGAGTCGCCGCTGCCTCCGGCACCGAGGACCGAGGAGGAGGTTGAGCCGGCCCCGCCGCCCAGCACCGAGACCGAGGCGTCGCCGACCACCCCGGACCGCAAGCCGGACCGGGACAAGCCCGCGAAGGACGAGTGCGACAAGCAGGTGACCTTCACCCCGCTCGAGGATCCCGAGCAGGCGGCGCCGGAGGATGAGGCCGAGGCCGACGCGGAGTGCGCCGAGGAGCAGCCGGCCAAGAAGAAGCGGAAGCGCCACCGCCGGAAGTCGACCGACCTTCGCAACTCGGACGGTTCGCCGGCCCTCACCAACCCGGGTTTCGTGGATGTGTTGCCGGGTCCGTCGTCGGTGTCGGGTGTGCCGAATTTCATCATTCGCAAGTTCAGGGTGCCGCCGTTTCTGTTG
>JAFGJG010000134.1 GCA_016929195.1 Thermoleophilaceae bacterium | reverse complement strand
GGGCACGAGCGCGCCGAGCAGCTGCGCGCCGCCCGCGAGGCCGACGTCCTCCCATACTTCCGCGTTCTCGAGGGGCCGGCGCGCCCGGTCGTGGAGATGGAGGGCGCCGAGCGGATCATGCTCGGCTCGAACAACTACCTCGGCCTCACGGGCGACGAGCGCGTGAAGCAGGCCGCCCGCCAGGCGCTCGAGGACTTCGGCACCGGCCTGACCGGCTCGCGCTTCCTGAACGGGACGACGCCGCTCCACCTCGAGCTCGAGCGCGAGCTCGCCGACTGGATGGGCACCGAGGACGCGATCGTCTACTCGACCGGCTACCTGGCGAACACCGGCTGCATCGGAACGCTGCTGTCGCCGTCCGACACGGTGATCTGCGACAGCGGCGACCACGCGTCGATCCTCGACGCCGTCACCCTGTCGAGGGCGAGGATCCGCCCGTTCCGCCACAACCGGCTGGACAAGCTCGAGGCGATGCTGAGGCGCGCCGACGACGACGGCGGCGGCGTGCTCGTGGTCGTGGACGGCGTCTTCTCGATGGAGGGCGACGTGGCGCCGCTCCCCGACATCATCGCCCTCTGCCGCGAGCACGGCGCACGCCTGATGGTCGACGAGGCCCACGGCGTCGGTGTGCTGGGAGCCCGCGGCGCCGGCGCGAGCGAGGCCTTCGACGTGGAGGAGGACGTGGACCTCCGCATGGGCACGTTCTCCAAGTCGCTCGCGTCCTGCGGCGGGTTCATCGCAGGCCCGAGCGAGGTCATCGACTTCCTGCGCGTGCAGTCGCGGGCCTTCATGTTCACCGCCTCCGCGGTGCCCGCCGCGATGGGCGCCGCCCTCGGGGCGCTGCGGGTCATCCGCTCGCCCGAGGGCCCCGAGCTGATGGCGAAGGTGCTCGACAACGCCCGCTACCTCCACCGCGGGTTCGCGGAGCTCGGCTACGAGGTCAACGAACCGATCCCGATGCCGGACGGCTCCGACCTGATCACGCCGATCGTGCCCATCCTGGTGCGCGACGACTGGCGCGCGGTGATGCTCTGGCGCGCCCTCTGGGACGCCGGCGTCTACGTGAACGTGGCGATCTACCCGGCGGTCCAGCGCGGCGGGGCGCTGCTGAGGACGAGCGTGATGGCCACCCACGAGCGCGAGCACCTCGACCGGGCGCTCGCGGCCTTCGAGCAGGTCCGGGACAACGTCCCGGAACCGCCCGAGGGCGCTCCTCCTATCGGCGCCTCCTAGGAGCGCGCCGCTTGGGGACCAGCAGCATGTGGAGCGTGGGGTTCATGCCCGCGCCTCCCGCCGCACGGCGGGGGTGAGCCGGCCGAGCCAGGCACCGGCGCCGCGGCGCCTCGGCCGCTCGAGCGCGGCCCGGGCGCGGACAAGCTCGACGATGTCCGCGGTCAGGTGGAACGGGTCGGCCACGACGGCGCCGTCCGCGCGGCCGACCGCCACGCGCAGCCGCCCGTCGACGAAGGCGAGCAGGGAGGCGCCGCGGGGTGCACGGCCGCCGTCGAGCAGCGCCAGGTCGCGGATTGCCGGGGCGTCCGCTTCCGTCGAGCTCCGAATGGTGATAGCGCCTGTCATCTGAGACCTCCCGCTTGTAACCGTCGTCGCCACTTGGGTAGTGATAGTATCACCGGCTAACGGCGATAGGAAGTTATGAATTCTCATGGGTCCCATAAGCAACGCTGGCAAGCTGATGGCTGTGATTAGCCACGCTTCTGAGCCGGAGAAGTCGGCGCCCGAGCCGCTGCTGCTCGTGCAGGACTTCGTCAACAGCCTCCACGTGCACGAGAGCAGGCCGTCCGAGGAGGCGCTCGTCGACCCGGAGGCGCTGCGCGACTGGCTCGCCGAGCGCCGCCTGATGGACGCGTCCGAGCCGGTGAGCGGCGCGGACCTGGCGCACGCGCTGGACGTGCGCGAGGGCCTGCGGGCGCTCCTGCTGGCGCACAACGGCGAGCCGCTCGACCGCGACCGCGTCCAGAAGCTGGACGGCGTGGCGCGGCGGGTGCAGGTGCACGTCTGCTTCGGAGCGGACGCCGAGCCCGAGCTGGTCGCCGAGTCCGGCGGCGTGGACGGCGCGCTCGCCCGCCTGCTGGCGATCGTCGCCACGGCGGCCGAGCAGGGCACCTGGCAGCGGCTCAAGGCCTGCCCCCGCGACTGCTGCATGTGGGCCTTCTACGACCGCTCGAAGAACCGCTCGGGCCGCTGGTGCAGCATGGAGTCCTGCGGGAACGTGGAGAAGGCGCGCGCCTTCCGCGAGCGCCGGCGCGCGGGGGACTAGCCGGCGCACACCGGGGGTCCGGGGGCGCGAGCCCCACAGCGACCGGCCGGCGCACAGCGGGGTCCGGGGGCGCGAGCCCCACAGCGACCGGCCAGTGCACACCGGGGGTCCGGGGGCGCGAGCCCCCGGATGGTCTCACTCGACGGTGTGGACCTTGAAGAGGTTCGTGCCGCCCGAGCGGCCGGCGGGGAGGCCGGCCGTGATGCCGATCCTGTCCCCGACGCTGGCCAGGCCGTGGTGGACGGCCGCGCGGGCGCAGGCCTCGATCAGGTCGAGCGTCTCCATCGGCTCCTCGTGCAGGACCGCGGTGACCCCCCAGAGGAGCTGGCAGCGGCGCACGACGTCGCGGCTCGGCGACAGCGCCAGCACCGGCGCCCGCGGCCGGTACGCCGAGATCAGCCGGACCGTGGTGCCGGTGTTAGTCGGCGCCACGATCCCCTTGAGGCCCAGCTGGTAGACGCCGCCCACCGCCCCGAAGGCGATCGCGTGGTACTGGTTGTTCGCCTGCGGGCCGCGCTCGGCCAGCCAGCGGCCGTAGGGGAGCTCGCGCTCGGTCGCCGTGGCGATGCTGGCCATCATCGAGACCGCCAGCACGGGGTGGCGGCCCACCGCCGTCTCCTGCGACAGCATCACCGCGTCGGTCCCGTCGAAGATCGCGTTGGCCACGTCGGCCACCTCGGCGCGCGTCGGCCGCGTCGAGTGGACCATCGACTCGAGCATCTGCGTGGCCGTGATCGTCGGCTTCGCGGCGCGGCCGGCCAGCGCGAGGAGCCGCTTCTGGACGAGCGGCACCTCCTCGATCGGCAGCTCGATGCCCAGGTCGCCGCGGGCGATCATGATCCCGTCCGCCGCATCGACGATCTCCTCGCCGTTCGCGGCCGCCTGGGGCTTCTCGACCTTCGCGATCAGCGGGATGTCCGAGCCGCGCGAGCGCAGGTGCTCGTGGACCGGCTCGAGGTCCTCGCGGCGACGGACGAACGAGAGCGCGAAGTAGTCGAGGCCCATGTCGATGCCGGCGTCCACGAGCGCGATGTCCTCGTCGCTCACGGCGGGCAGCGACACCGTCACGTTGGGCAGGTTGAGACCCTGGCGCGAGGCCACGCTGCCGCCGACCTCCACGTGCGTGACCACGTCCGGGCCGGTGACCTCGGACACGCGCAGCCGGACCGCGCCGTCGGCGAGGTAGAGCACGTCGCCCTCGTCCACGAGCTCGGCGAAGCCGCGCCACGCCACCGGCAGCCTGGCGGAGCTGCCGTCCACGCTGTCGGAGGTGAGCACCACGTTCGTGCCGCGGCCGAGCTCCGCCACGCCGTCGCCGCCGACCGGGCCGATCCGCAGCTTGGGGCCCGGGATGTCGCCGAGGATCGCGACCTCGCGCCCGGCCCGCTCGGCCGCCGCGCGGATCAGGCGTGCCGTCTCGGCGTGCTCGGCGGGGTCGCCATGGGCGAAGTTGAGGCGCGCCATGTCCATGCCCGCCTTGATCATCTGCTCGAGGACCTCAGGGTCTCGAGAGGCCGGCCCGATGGTCGCCACGATCTTCGTTGAGCGCATCCCGGGGCCCAATCTACTCCTCGCTCTCGGCGGTCACGGCCGCCGTTCGCTTGTCCAAAATCGGACAAACTTTGGATGCTCACGAAAAGGCCGCTCTTAGCGGGCGGCCCCCCGAATTGCTGTTGACGCCTGCGGCGCGAGCGGCTTTATTGGGCGCCGGCCTTTGGCGGCCGGGATGGGCGCAAAGGGGTGTGGCGCCGTGGTCGGGTCGAGTCCCCGATCAGTGGCTTTGGCCCCCTCCCTTCGCGGATCCCGTCGCCGGATTCGGGGCCACCGGGGAACTGCATTCGCTTTTGAACGCACCAAGTGCGGGGAGGTCTGATGGGCAAGTCTGCCACGGTCGACGCTGGTCAAGAGCAGCATTTGAGGGCTCTCGAATACGCGAACCGGGTGCGCCTGGCGCGCGCGGAGCTGAAGCGCCGCGTGGCCGCCGGTGAGGTGACGGCCGCCGATGTGGTCATGGAGTGCCCCTGGCAGGCGCAGAGCATGTCGATCAGCGATCTGCTCATGAGCCAGAAGCGCTGGGGGCGGACGCGCTGCAGGCGGCTGTTGATGTCGCTCAGCGTTCCGGAGAACAAGCAGGTGGGCACGCTCACCGACCGCCAGCGCATCGCGCTCGCGGCCGTGCTCACGCAGAAGAACGCTCCGGCCGGGGACGACGACGCCTCGGCTGCCGGCATGGAAGCAAGGGTGCTGACGGCTGCCTAGCCGGAGCCACCGCGGCGGCCGGGGCCTGCCCGGCCGCCGCTACTACCTTCCGAACCCGGGGCCCTCGGTCGCCAGCTCGACGATGTGACCGTCCGGGTCGCGGACGTAGAGCGACTTGCAGAACTCGCGGTCCATCACGTCCGTGCAGGGCAGGCCGCGCCCGGTCAGATAGTCGTGCCAGGCCTGGAGCTCCTCCTCGCTGCCGACACCGAGCGCGAAGTGGTGGGTCGACCCGGGCCCGACCACGCCCTCCTCGAGGTCCGGGTACTCGAGGCAGGTGACGATCGTCCCCGGCGCGCCCTGCTCGTCACCGAAGATGAGGTGGCGGGCCGACGGGTCGTCGCTGTTCACCGTCTGCTCGATGAGCCGCATCCCGAGGAGGTTGCGGTAGAAGTCCACGGAGCGCTCCGCGTCGCGGCAGATCACCGTCACGTGGTGCAGGCCGCGTATGCGGAGTCTTCGCTCATCCACAGGCGCGGGCACGCTACCTGAACCCGAGCCCGCCCGAGCGGCGGCGGAAGAGCTCGCGCATGAGGTAGAGCGTCGTGCCGAACACGGCGACACCCACCACGCCCACGAGCCAGAGCCTGACCGGGGAGAACGCGAGCGCCACCACGGTCACCGCCACGAAGGCGGCCACGCCGGCCAGCAGCGTCGAGTGCGAGCGGTAGCCGGCGAGGTGCTCGCGGAGCGCCAGCTCGCCCCCGCCCAGCGATGCGACGACGAGTCCGGCTGCCACGAGCTCACGGCCGTCGTTCCCGCTGACGAAGCCCCAACCCATCAGGACGATGCCGAGCAGGATGACCAGCTCGGAGAGCGGGAAGCCGCCCCAGGGAGCCGGCGGACGGTCGTCCCCCGGCAGCCGCTCGCGCCGCGGGGCGCCGCTCGGGTCGGCAGCGCGCGCCCGGCGGGCGGCGTCGCGCTCGGCGCGGGTCGTCTCCCCGCGCTTGCGGCTACGGCGTCCCATCGGATGTCAGGTCGATAACGGACAGCCCGAGGAGATGACGACGCGCCACCAGCCCGCGAGCATCCCGAGCAGCCCCATCCGCGGGCGCACGTGCCAGTGCCTGCAGCCCGGCTCGCCGATGTCCTCGTGCGAGACGCGCTCCCACTTGTGCGCGGCGGGGTCGAGCAGCATCTCCTCGATGCGCACTCGGTTCTGCTCCTCGACGTAGGTGCGGTCGGACAGCGCCCTGCGCCCGGTGGCGACGCGCTCCGCCAGCTCGTCGCGCAGCTCCTCCAGCTCGCCGAGCGACAGCAGCCGCGGCCCGGCGCGGCCGCGAACGTTCCAGTCGAAGCCCTTGCGCGGCCAGGTAGAGCAGAACAGTGACGCGAGCTCGGCCTCGAGGCGCTCCACCTGGCCGAGCAGCGTCCGGCGCGCCGCGCGCTCGTCCGGGAGCGTCGCGGGTCCGAGCGAGACGGGATTTCGCTGCAGGACGTCGGGCAAGAGCCTTCCCGCGGTCGAGTCGGTCAACTGTACATGAGGGTCTCGGCGGCGGTCCACAGTGCCTCCTCGACGGCGATTCGCGGCACGCCGGCGACGCTGAGGGCGCAGAGGAGCACCCGCTCGGCCTTCGGCGTCACGCCCGCCTCGGGTGAGACCTCGCCGAGGACGATCGCGACCGGCCGGCTGCTGTCCGCGACCACGATCTGGCGCGCCGACAGCGGCCGCCCGGGGCCGAGCGTCTCGCCCGCGCGGCAGAGCCGCAGGCCGGGCTCCCCCTCCAGGCGGTCCGGGTCGAGCGCGATCACAGGCACGCCCGTCTCCGCTATCGCGATCGTGAGCGCGTCGTCCAGCAGGTTCTCGCTCGGGAGCCCGCCCTGCTTGAGCCGGTCGAGCGCGATTCGCTCCACCGGCGTGCGGTCCGTGTCGGGGTCCACCCCCACCTGGCGAGCGAACACGCGATAGGCCCACGGCACGGGGTCCTGGCGCATGTGGATGACCTTCCCGCCGGTGTAGCGGTCG
Organism: Thermoleophilaceae bacterium; assembly: GCA_016929195.1. Lineage (GTDB taxonomy): Bacteria > Actinomycetota > Thermoleophilia > Solirubrobacterales > Thermoleophilaceae > JACVRW01. Next base: position 5,877 of record JAFGJG010000134.1, on the reverse strand, counting down.
GCGAGCGCGCGCAGGCGCCGCCTCACCTCCTTCGGGCTGGGTCCGGGGCGCACCTCGACGGGCGCCAGCACGAGCCCGATCCCGGGCAGCTCCTCCGCGAGCTCGGGCTCGACCCAGCCCTCGCTGAGCGCCGGCTCCATCAGCCCGACAGCCGCGCGGCCTCGCGGCGGAGCTCGTTTTCCGTGAGGTTGCCCAGCCTGGTCTCCATCACCCTGCCGCCGGCGCGCGCGAACACGGTCGTCGGGCAGCCGCCCACCCCGTAGACGTTCACGATCGCGCCGTCGTCGGTGGCGACCGGCTGGCGCCAGCCGCGCCCCCGGACGATCCGCCGGAGCTCCTCGCGATCCTTGTGGCTGAAGAAGATCGTGGCGAAGTTCACCCCGGGCAGATCCTCGCGCACGCGCTCGGTGCGGTCCACCTGCGGGAGGCAGTCCGCGCCGCGGTCGAACACGAAGGTGAGCACGAGCGGCTTGCGGCGCAGCTCGCACAGGTTGACCACCCCGTCGGCGCGCACCTCGCAGGCCGGCACCGGCCCGTTCGTCTCGTTGCAGTCCTGCTTGCGCTGGCAGACGTTGGGCTCGCCCTCCACGTCGCCCGTGGCCGACGGGGAGGCGAACGCCTTCAGGCGGCTGCCGGGCTCCGGTCCGTTGATGCCGCTCCCGCTGTTCGGCAGCGTCTGCGCGAACAGCAGGACGCTCAGGCCCATGAACGCGAGGATCCCGACGAGCCAGGCGTACTTGTTGCCCGGCCGCGGGACGTCCGGGCGCCTGACGGGCTCGGGATCGGTGCGGTCGAGGTCGGCCAGCTCGTCGCCGACCGAGCGCGCGTCGCGGCGGTCGTCGTCGCTCACGGCGCGTCCGCCGGCGTGCGCCGGGCGCGCGCCTCCCGCAGCAGCGGCCGCGGGTCCAGGTCGCGCAGCGAGAAGGGGCCGTGCTCCTCGGCCCAGACCAGCGCCGCGGGGAGCACGAGCATCACGCCGAGAAGCGAGACGGTCAGGTCGACGACGGTCACGATCCCGAAGTCGCGCAGCATGCGGATGTCGGAGGCCGCCAGCGCGGCGAAGCCCGCGATCGCCGTGGCCCCCGAGGCGAGCACGGCGGCGCCGGTCGAGGCGTAGGCGAGCTCGACCGCGCGCGCCGGCCCGGCGCCGTTCTCGCGCTCCTGCCGGTAGCGCGCCGACAGCAGCACGCTGAACTCGGTCGAGATCGCGATCACCAGCGCGCCGAGCGTCACGGACATCGGGTTGAGCTCCACCTCGAGCGGGCCCGGCAGGAGGCCGAGGACGAACAGGACCAGCCCGGACCAGCCGGTGGCCAGCGCGATCGGGATCAGCGGCACCGCCGCGGCGCGCGGCGAGCGGCGCACCGCGAGCAGGACGAGGAAGACGCCGGCCAGGGCGGCGAGCAGCGTCAGCCCGCGCCGGAGCGGCGAGGAGAGCGCGCCGTTCGCCTCGGCGGCGAGCACGGGCAGGCCGACGACCGCGGCGCTCACGCCCTCTGGCGGGTCGAGCCGGTCCTTGATGTCGTCCACGACCTCCTTCTGGCGGGCGAGCGGCATCAGCCGGATGCCGAAGGCGAGGCTCGCCGTCCTGCGGTCCTTCGAGATCACTCCCTGGGAGAAGTAGGGAGGCACCTGCCGGAGCAGCTTGCGGACCTTCGCCTGGTCGGCCCCCGCGGAGCCGAACAGATCGGTCAGCGACAGCGCCGGGCAGAGCTCGGGCGCCCCCTCGCCCTGGGTGCAGCGCTTGCCCGCCCGGTAGCCGTGGGCGCGGAGCACCTCGCTCTGGAACGCGGTCATCCAGCGCAGCACCTCGGGCCGGGTGATGTCGTCGGCGCGCACGGCCACGTCGATCTCGCCGGAGACGCCGGTGGCGTCCTGGAGGTCGTCCACGTCGCGCAGCGCCTGGAGGTCCTGCGGCACGAGCTTCTGGATGTCCGACTCGACCGCGCTCTGGCTGTCGAGCACGAGGCCGAGCACGGCCACGGCCAGGGCGATCGCCAGGACCTTGCGCGGACGCGCGAGCGCCACGCCGAGCGCACGCCACGCCCGCCCCGCGAGGCGCTCGCCGAATGCCTCCAGCCGAGCGCCGCGGACACGCGGCGGGCGCGGGCTCCCGCCGCCGAAGCGGACGAGCGCGGCGAAGCCGGCCACGATCGCGAGCACCAGCGCTATCAGGATCCCCACCACCAGCAGCAGCCCGAAGCCGCGCACCATCGGCACGGGCGAGAGCAGGAGCACGAGGAACCCCACCGCGGTGGCGACCCCGGCGGTCACGATCGTCGGCCCGCCCACGGCGGCCGCGGCCGCCGCGTCCTCGACCACGTCGTCGCCGGTCCGCCGGCGGCGGCCGCGCTGCTCGTCGAAGCGGGCCTGGAACTGGATCGCGTAGTCCACCGCCAGGCCGATCAGCACCGGCAGCACCGCGATCGACGCCATGGTGAGGCTGCCGCCGGCAAGCGAGAGCGCGCCGAACGTCATGCCCGCGGCCGCCAGCGCGATCACGAGCGGGAGCAGCCGCAGCCGTGTGCGGAACACGAACGCCAGCGTCGCCGCCATGACGAGCAGCGCCGCGACCAGCAGGATCACGATGGAGTCGCGCACCGCGCCGGCGAGCCGCTCGGTCACGACGGGCACGCCCGTGACGACGTAGCGGGCGCCCTCGCGCGGCTGGAAGACGCGGGCCGAGGCCGCTTCCTCCACGAGCTCGATCGCGCGCCGCCGCTGGACGTCGGTGAGCTCGGGGCGCATCCGGATCTGGATCAGCGCGGCGTCCTTGCTCGGGAACAGGTAGCCGAAGCGCGCCTTCGGGACGCCCGGCTGCGTGTCGCTGAACACGACGCGGCTGACGAACTCCGGGTTGTTGATGCTCGGGATCCCGACGAACCCGAACTTGAGCGCGAGCCGGGCGATGTAGAGCTGGAAGCGCGTCATGACCGCCTCGCTCGCGGCCTTCGCGAGCCGCTCCTGCTCCGCCGGCGGGTCTCCGCGGGCGGCCGAGATCTTCCGCGCCGCGTTGGCCGCCCGGCGCGCCTGCTTCTCCGCGCCGGTCGAGCGGCGCACGTACTCGTCGCTGATCTGCGCAGCCGAAGTGTTGATGAACGTGGCCGGCCCGTAGACGGCCTTCGCCGGGCGCAGCTTCGCGATCTCGCCGCACGCCGGCGGCAGGCCCTTCGCGGGGTTCTTCCGGTGCTCCGCGAGCGCCTTCTGGAGGTCGTCCTCCGGGATGTTCCCCCCGAGGCAGCCCTCCAGGCCGAGCACGCGCAGAAGGTCGGTCGTCAGGACGGTCTTCGTCAGCTCCCCCTGCACGAGCACGACGACCGCCTCGTCGCCGAAGTCGCGCCGGTAGCGCTCGGTCTCCTTGAAGCTGTCCGAGGAGCGGCCGACGAGCGTGTCCGTGGCCGCGCTCGTGTCGAGCCGCAGGGCGAGCACCCCGCCGCCCAGCGCGAGCAGCAGCGTGACCGCGAGCACCGGGAGCGGTCGGCGCGCCACGAGGCGCACGATCCGGCCGAAGGCGTTGCCGCTCACGCAGTCAGCTTAGGGAGAGGGCGGGCGCGGCCCGCTAGGGAAGCGGCTGCAGGCGCGGGAACAGGCCGCTGCCGCCGTTCGTCTGCGGGCCCAGCGGCGACTGACCCGTGCACGGTGGCGCCGCACCCCGGTTGGTGGTGCCGCCCCACGCGTAGTAGTCGAGCACGTCGACCAGGCTCTGGGCGAGGTTCGCGTTCGCCGCCGGCGGCTCCGGAACCGCGTTGTTCGTGCACAGGTAGCTGCCGAACGTCTTCATGTACGTCGCGAGGTCGGCGGCGCCGCCCGGGGCCGGGTAGGGGTTCGAGCGGTTGGTCGCGATGCGGTTGGGATACGCGGCCATGATCTCGGGGTTGACCGGGTTCTGGGTGCGCAGGTAGCGCGGGTTGGCGCTCTCCTTCGCCTGGGTGGCGGCCGTCGCGTTGGCGAAGAAGGCGGCGATCTCCTTCTTGTAGAGGCCGAGGTAGTCCACGATCGGCGTGAACTCGCGAAGGAAGGTGTCCAGCCGGCCCAGGAACGGGCGCGTGTTGTTGAGCGCCTCGGATGTGGCGGGCAGGCCCTCCTTCGACACGCGCACCAGCGGCTCGAGGTTCGTCAGCAGGCCCTTCAGGTCGGGCGAGAGCTTGTCGAGGTCCTGGAGCGCGGGCGAGAGGTTGCGGGCGGCCGGGCGGAGCTGGTCGATCAGCGGATCGGTGTCCTCGGCGAACTCGGACAGGCGCGTGGTGGTGGTCCGGCCCTCGCGCAGGAAGGTCGGGAGCACGCGGAACGTGTCTGCCAGGTTGGCGTCGCGGCCCGCCACTGCCTCCCACGTGCGGTTCGAGTTGCGGATCAGCTCGCGCAGCTGGCCCTTGCGCTCGGACAGCGCGCTGAACACCTCGCCGGTGTTGCGGATGAGCCGGCGCGTGGCGCCGCTCTGGACGCGCAGGACCCTCAGCACGTCGTCGGTGTTCTCGGCGAACGGGGTCAGGTTGCCGAGCGAGTCGCTGATCGCCTCGCCCTGCCCGCGCGCCGCGAAGCCCTGCTGGTCGAGCCAGGTCGAGAACCGCTCGCGGGTCTGCGGGTCGAAGGTGCGGAGGATCTCATCCAGCTCGACCGTCTCGGCCACCTGGCCGCGCGGCAGCGCGCCGCCGTCGGCCACCTCACCCGAGCTGTTCGATCCGGGCGCCAATTCGACGTACGTCTCCCCCAGCAGCGTCTTCTGCCTCAGCACCGCGCGGGCGTTCTTCGCGAGCGGCGCGTAGCGGGAGTCCAGCTCGATGACGGTGTCCGTGAGCCCGGTGTCCGCGTTCGGCTCGACCCTCCGGACCTTGCCGACCTTCACGCCGGAGATCCGCACCTCGGCCTCCTGGGCGAGCTGCGTGGCCTCGGGGAAGGCGACGTGGACGCGGTAGCCCTCGGGCTGCAGCGGCACCGAGCCGCCGAAGGACAGCCACAGGAAGATCAGGATCCCGAAGCACGACAGCGCGAATGCGACCATCGTGAGGATCCGGCCGACGCTTGGCGCTTGCTTGATCATCCGGGCGGCGGCGCTGCGACGGGGGTTTCGCTGAGGAAGCCGGTCAGGTTGCTCGGACAGCGCGTCCGGTCGTCCGGGAAGTTGGCCAGCTTCGTGAGCATGCCGAGCTGCGGGTTCGACAGGATCAGCGGCGCGAGCACGCCGTACTGCGCGCACGAGATCAGGACGATGCCGCGGATCATCGGGCCGTGGGCGTCCTGGAGGCTCGTGAGCGTCGTGCCGGCGTGCGCGGCCCACGCGCTCCAGAAGAGGAACGACTGGGTGTCCCCGGGCGGGTCGTAGGCGAGCGTGTTGAAGAAGGCGTTCAGCACCTTGAAGCTGCGCGTCAGGCCGGGTGTGACCGGGGCCAGGTTCGCCGTGGCGGAGCGCAGGTCGCGCACGGTCGGCTGCACGTCGCGGGCGAACGGCCGGATCTGATCGCGGAGGATCGGCACCGTGTCGCGCAGGAACGGGCGCTGGCGGCGCAGCGACGGCGCCAGCTCGCGCGCGAACGGCCGCAGGCCCTCGAGGGTCGGCCCGAGCTCCTTGGCGAGCGAGTTCGTGTGCTGGAGCGTCGTGGCCGTCTGCTGGAGCGCGCCCGGGAACAGCTGGAGCGCCTCGCGCAGGTTGCCCTCCTCGGAGGCGAACGCCTCGAAGTTCTCGTTCGACGAGTCAACGAAGGCCGCCAGCTGCTTGTCCTTCGCCGCCAGCGCGGTGGCCAGCTCCTGGAAGTTGTGGATGACCCGGCTGATGTTCTTGCGCCGGTTGATCAGCCGCTTCGTGATGATCGCGCTGTCGCGGGCGGTCGGCTCGAAGCGCTTGAACGTCTCGCGCAGGTCGGCCGCGTAGCGCTCCAGCTG
>JAFGJG010000133.1 GCA_016929195.1 Thermoleophilaceae bacterium | reverse complement strand
GAGGCCGACCGGCTCCGCGACGAGCTGGCCGGGCGCGGCTGGGAGGTGCGCGACACGCCCGCGGGCGCCCGGCTCGTGCGCTCGGGGTGATCCTCTACGGCCGCAACCCGGTCCGCGAGGCGCTGCGCGGCCGGCGCCGCGTCGAGCGGGTGTGGGCCACCGACGCGGCCGCGCGCGAGCAGTGGCTCGAGGGCAGGGCCGAGGTCGTGACCGCCGCGGACCTCGAGGCGCTCTGCGGCACGTCCGAGCACCAGGGCGTCTGCGCCGAGGCCGGCGACTACCCGTATGTGGACGCCGACTCGCTGCTGGAGGCCGGCGACGCGCTGGTCGTGGTGCTGGACGAGGTCCAGGACCCGCACAACCTCGGCGCCGTCTGCCGCGTGGCCGAGACGGCGGGGTGCGCCGGGGTGGTCATCCCGGAGCGCCGCTCGGCGGCCGTCACGCCGGCGGCATGCAAGGCATCCGCCGGCGCGATCGAGCACCTGCCGGTCGCGCGGGTGCGCAACGTGGCCGACTGGCTCGCTCGCGCCAAGAGGGCGGGGGCGTGGGTCTACGGCGCGGACGCCGAGGCGGCCGTCGCCTACGACGTGCCGGATTATTCGGGCCGCGTGGTGCTCGTACTGGGCTCCGAGGGCCGCGGGATCCGCCCGCGCGTGCGCTCGCTGTGCGACGAGCTGATCGCCCTGCCCGTGCGGGGGCGCGTGGGCTCTCTCAACGTGTCCGCCGCCGCGTCTGCTCTCGTGTACGGGATCTTGCACCGGCGCGGAGGGGTTGACAGGGCTCCATAACTCGGTATTCTGCCCGCCAGATCAGGCTGAAGTCGAGCTTTAGATGCAGAGACTTCAGGACAACCTGGCGCCAGGGGAGGTAGCGCGCCACCGAGCTTTCAAGGGCTTCCGGGCCCGAGAGGAGCATTCGATGGCCACTTCCGCAACCCCCAGGCCGGCGACCGCGCGTCGCTACACGGGGCCTAAGTCTAACTCTGAAGTTGAGCTTGATGATCACTACCTCATCGCGCTCGCCAAGCAGGGCAAGAAGGACGCCTACGACAAGATCGTGCGCCGCTACCACGGCTTCGTGCGGCTCAAGGCGTCCTCGTACTTCCTGATCGGCGGAGACTCCGACGATCTCATCCAGGAGGGCCTCGTGGGGCTCTACAAGGCGGTTCGCGACTACCGCGCCGACCGCGAGTCGAGCTTCCGGAACTTCGCGGAGCTGTGCATCACACGCCAGATCATCACCGCGGTGAAGACGTCGACGCGCAACAAGCACACCCCGCTCAACGAGTACGTCTCGTTCTCGCAGACGCCGGCCGCGAGCGGCGGCGACGGCGACCCCACGCTTGACGAGCTGCTCCCGGGTCCGACGGCGCACGACCCGGCGAACCAGGTGATCTCGACCGAGGAGCTTCACAGCCTGGTGGCGTGCCTCTCGAGCGTGCTCTCCGAGCTCGAGAGCTCCGTGCTCTCGCTCTACCTCGACGGCTACAGCTACGAGAGCATCGCCGAGCGCCTCGCCTGCGACACGAAGACCGTGGACAACGCCCTCCAGCGCGTGAAGCGAAAGGTCGGCGCCCACCTCGCTTCGCGCCAGGTTCTGCTCTAGGACGGGATTTCCGCCGAAGCGGGGCCCTGGACGAATGTTCGGGGCCGCCGTCCCTCGTTGGAGGCGATAGCGGGCGCGCCGATGGACCCCTATGCGGGTCCGCCCCTACCTCGTACTGCCGCTGGCCGCTCTTCTGGCCCTCTGCATCTACCGCGCGCAGGTCAAGCTGGCCGAGGCCTCGGCGCAGGGGGCGTCGCCACCCGCCGCCGAGGCGGCCCCGGCACCCCTGCCGCCGCAGCTTCCGGCCGCCCGCGCGCGGCCGCTGCCGCCGCGGCCCGACGTGCTGAGCGTCCGCGGCGACGTCGTGCTCCGCAAGCGGCCCGGCGGCGACGCCGTGGCCGTGGTCGGCACCACCACCGAGTTCGGCTCCCCGCGCGTACTGGGCGTGGCGGCGCGACGTGGCGCGTGGCTCGGCGTCGTGACCGACGAGCAGCCGAACGGCCGGCTCGCCTGGGTCCGTGCGAAGGACCCGGGTCTGCGGCCGGGCCGGACCGGCTGGTCGCTGCACGCCGACCTCTCCGAGCGGCGGGTGGAGCTGCGCCGCGGGGACCGCGTGATGAAGACCGTCACCGTCGCGATCGGAACGTCCACGTCGCCGACGCCCACGGGCCGCTTCGCGGTCACCGACAAGATCCCGGGCACCCGCTACGGGTCCTACTACGGCTGCTGCATCCTCGCCCTCAGCGGCCACCAGCCGAACCCGCCGCCCGGCTGGACCGGGGGCAACCGGCTCGCGATCCACGGCACGAACGCGCCGTCGACGATCGGCGCGCCCGCCTCGGCCGGCTGCCTGCGTGCCGCGGACGACGACCTCCAGGTGCTGATGCGCCTCGTTCCGCTCGGCACGCCTGTTCAGATCTCCGCCTGACCGGGGGTTTCCCGCGATCGGCCGGTGGGTACCGGTTGCGGCGACCCACCCAAGGAGGAGTGACTGTGATCGGAATCCTTATCGCCGTACTGCTGGCAGCCCTCGTCTACCTGATCCTGGCCGCGCTGACCGGGTCCGCGATCGTCGCGATCGTCGGTGCCGTGCTCGTGCTGCTCGCCGGGATCCCCTCAGGCGGATTCGGCTTCGGCTCCCGCTTCGGGGGCAGGAACACCGTCTAAGCCGGAGGCGGGATTCGAACCCGCGACAGCCGGTTTACAAAACCGGTGCTCTACCCCTGAGCTACTCCGGCGGGTTGGGGCGAGCGTACAGCTACTGAGTCGCGGCGCCGGCCGCGGCGTGCTCGATGTTCCCGTGGCCGTTAGAGGCCACGGGGACATCCTCGAGCGGCTCGAACTCCGCGTCGGCGTTGAGCCGCCGCTCGAGCTCGCCGAGCACGAGCCCGAAGAGCAGGTGCCGCCAGGCCGACTGCGCGAACGCGCGGGCGTTGCCGCGGAGCGGCTCGAGCTCCTTGCGCGCCGGGTGATAGCGGTCCACGAACGTGGTCAGCGGCCAGGTGGCGAGGTGCTCCGCCAGCGCGGCCCCCGCGCCCGTGGCCGTGGCCGGCCCCGGCGCGAACGGCCGCACGAGCGCGAAGAGCGCGCCGAAGGCCGCGCCGTTAGCGAGGTGGATGGCGAGCCCGACCCCGGGCCAGCCGCTCCCGCGGGTGGCGAGCTTTCCGAGCAGCTCCACGTCGTCGTGACGTGAGCCGAAGGCGCGCTTGTCGAGAGGCTGCTGGGCCGCCCAGACCGCCGCCGCTGCGGCGCCTGCCGCGGCCCCGTTCATGGTGCGGCGGAGCTCGTTCACACGGGCAGCGTAACGGCACGGCCCCCGGTGGGTAGCTGTGGGGATGGCCGGCCCCCGTCGATTGGCGCGCACCCGCCCGCTCGCGGTCTACCACGAGCGGACGCGCAGGCGCGGCGTCAACACGCCCCTCTACTGGTCGATCCGCGTCTTCGCGAAGCCGGCGATCCTCCTCTACTTCCGGCTCGCCCGCCGCGGTCACGGCATGGTCCCGCGCGGCGGGGTGATCCTCGCCTCGAACCACCGGAGCTTCCTCGACCCGTTCGCGCTCGGAACCTGCATGCCGCGGCCGATCTACTTCATGGCCAAGCAGGAGATCTTCAAGAACCCGTTCGTCGGCTGGCTGCTGAACTGCATGGGCGCGTTCCCGGTCCGGCGCGGCGAGTCCGACGACGAGGCCACGAGGACCGCGTCGATGCTGCTCGAGCGCGGCGAGGCGGTCGTGATCTTCCCCGAGGGCACGCGCATCAGGCGCGGCTCGCTCGGCCGGCCGCACCGCGGCGTCGGCAGGCTCGCGCTCGAGAGCGGCGCGCCGGTCGTGCCGATCGCGGTCTCAGGCAGCGAGCACGCCCGCCGGGGCTGGCGCGTCCGCCCGGTGAGGGTGCACCTGCGCTTCGGCGCACCGCTGACCTTCCCGCGCGTGGAGAGCCCGTCGCCCTTCCTCGCCGGCGAGGTGACCGAGCGGATCTGGCCCTGCGTCGAGCTCCAGTGGGAGTGGCTCGGCGGCCTCCCGCCGCTGCGCACGGCCGCGGTCGTCGGAGCCGGCTCCATGGGCACCGCCGCCGCGGTCGTCCTCGCGCGCGCGGGACTGGAGGTGCAGCTCGGCTGCCGCACGGCGGACCAGGCCGAGACGCTTCGCGCCGCGGGCGAGAACGCCGCCTACCTCCCCGGCGTGCCGCTCGCCGACGGGATCCGCCCATGCGCGGTGCGCGACGTCGAGTTCGCCGGCGTGGACCTCGTCGTGCTGGCGGTCCCGTGCAGCGCGCTGCCGGCCGCCGTGGGTGAGATCGGCGCGCGCGTGGGCGAGCGGAGCGCCGTCCTCGTGACCTCGAAGGGGCTCGTCCCGCCGCTCGGGACGACGCCGTCGGCGTTCGTGGCCGAGCGCGTCCGTGCTCGCGCCGTGTCCTCGCTCGCGGGGCCCGCGCACGCGCGCGAGGCGATCGAGCTGGGTGCCTCCGTCGTGCTCGCCACCCGTAACGCCGACCTGCTGCGCCAGCTCCGCGAGGTGCTCGAGGCGGGCGGGCTCACCGTGGACACGACAGACGACGTGACCGGCGCCGAGCTCGCCTCCTGCGCGAAGAACGCGGCCGCCCTCGCATCCGCGGCGGCGGCTCCGCGCGGCGCCAACCTCGCCGGCGCGGCCGCCGGCCGCATCTTCTCCGAGGTCCACCAGCTCGCGCTCGCCAACGGCGGGCGCAGCGAGACGTTCGCCGGCCTGGCGGGCACCGGCGACCTGGTCGCCACCGCGCTCGCCGAGGGCAGCCGCAACCGGCGCGCCGGCGAGCTGGTCGGCGCCGGCCTGCCGGCCGGAGCCGTCGAGGCGGCGCTCGACCAGACGGCCGAGTCGCTGGCGACGGTCCCGCTGCTCGGCCTGGCCTTCGAGCGCGAGGGCATCGACGCGCCGGTCACGGCCGGCCTGCGGCGCGTGCTCGACGGCGACGACTCCGCCGACCAGTGGCTCGAGAGCATCCGCCGGACCGCCGGCACGCGGGCCAGCCGTGCCGCCTGAGCCCCGCGCCCCGACGGGTAGGCTCCGCAGGGTTGGAGGCCTCTGCGGACAAGCAGCGCCTGGACCGGGACTTCACGGAGCTCTACCGGGCCCACCTGCGCGACGTCTACTCCTACGCGTACTACCGCGTCGGGAACCATCACGACGCGGAGGACCTCACCGAGCAGACGTTCCTGCAGGCCTACAGGCACTTCGAGCGCGCGCAGCGCGAGTCGAACGGCAGGCCGCTGCGGCCCTGGCTGATCCGCATCGCCCACAACCTCGCCGCGAACTACTACCGCGACCGATCCAGGCGACCCATGACACAACTGGAGGATGCGGCTGTGCTCACGGCGCCACACGACACGGAGACGGTTGTGGAGGGCCGCGAGCACGTGAAGCAGGTGCTCGAGGGCGTCGCGAACCTGCCGGACGACCGCCGCGAGGCGCTGATCATGCGCTTCGCGCTCGGGATGGACAACCGCGAGATCGCCAGCGCGCTCGACCGCTCGGAGGGCGCCACCAAGGTGCTCATCCACAGGGCGATCAGGCAGCTGGAGCAGCGGCTTCAGGAGGACGAGGATGACTGACGGCGAGCGGCTCGAGAACCTCCTCCGCTCGGCACTCGTGCCCGTCGAGCCGCCGGAGCGCCTGAGCGACCGGCTCGAGCGGACCCTGTCCGAGCTCACCGAGGCGGCCGCCGAGGAGCTGGCCGACCTGGATCCCGCGGCCATGAAGGACCCGCGCAACTGGGCGCGGCCCGCCGCGGCGGTGGTCGTGGGCAGCATGGCCGGCGGCGCGCTCGTGCTCGTCCGCGCGCGCCAGCGCCAGCGCAAGCGCGACTCGAAGAGCCTGCGCGCGCTCGAGAAGAGCGTTCGCGATCTGGCCGGCGACCTCGAGAAGCGCCTCCGCGGCTAGCCGCCGCTGATCCATGTCCCGCATGCCGGCGTAGGAACGGGCGGAGTGGCCTCCGACATCCGAAACCTTGCGGACGAGGAGGTCATGCAGCTGGTGCAGGGAGGGAACCCGCGCGCCTTCGAGCTGCTTTACGACAGGCACGGCGGGGCGGCCTTCTCACTGGCCTACCGCATGGTGGGGAATCGAGTGACTGCCGAGGACATCACGCAGGAGGCATTCCTGTCGATCTGGCGCAGCCGCACGCGCTACGACCAGGCACGCGGGAGCGTGCGGACCTGGGTGCTCGGGATCGTCCACAACCGGGCGATCGACGCGCTCAGGCGCGGGATGGTCCACGACCGCCGCCGCGAGACGCTCGACGGCGTCGAGGAGCGTCACGAGGCGCGCGAGCGCACCGACGTCGAGGCCGCCCGGCGCGAGGAGGCGCGCGGCGTGCGCGACGCGCTCGACACGCTGCCCGAGGAGCAGCGGCGGACGATCGAGCTCGCCTACTTCGGAGGCTTCAGCCACAGCCAGATCGCCGAGATGCTCGAGATGCCGATCGGCACCGTGAAGGGCCGGATGCGGCTCGGCCTGGAGAAGATGCGCAAGCAGCTGACCGGCGTCGTCCTCCCGGGGGAGCTCGCGTGACCGGGCCCGACCACGCACGCTTCGCGGACGACGCCGGCGCCTACCTGCTCGGCGCCCTGGCCGACGACGAGCGGGCCGCGTTCGAGCTCCACATGGAGTCCTGCCCCGACTGCCGCAACCAGGTCGAGCAGCTGCGCCCGGCGGCCGACGCGCTGCCGCGCTCGGTCGAGCAGATGAACCCGCCGGATCGGCTGAGGGCTTCGATCATGGACGTCGTCCGCGCCGAGGGCGACGCCGCGCCCCGGCCGCGCCGCGAGCGGCCGCGGCTGCGCTTCTCGCTTCGTCCTGCCCTCGCCGGGGCGATGCTGGTGCTCGGGCTGCTCGTCGGCTTCGGCGTCGCCCAGCTGACCGGCGGCGAGGACGAGCGCACGATCACGGCCAAGGTCGACGACGCGCGCCTGCCGACGGCGAGTGCCGAGCTGCGTGTGGAGGGGGACGGCGACGACGGCGCGGCGCTCACCGCCGAGGGCCTTCCGGACCCGGGGCCGGGCCGTGTCTACCAGGCCTGGATCGCGCGCGGGGACAAGATCTCGCCCGCGCCGACCTTCGTGGCCGACCGTGACGGGAGCGGCTCGGTCGCCCTGCCCGAGGACCTGAGCGGCGCCGACGCCGTGCTCGTGACGCGCGAACGCCGAGGCGGCGCGCGCGTGCCGGGCGAGATGCCGGTCATGCGCGTGGATCTGTAGGACCCGCCCACTAGATTCCGCCGGGATGGAGACCTGTTACCGCCATCCGGGCCGGGAGACCGGCGTGCGCTGCTCGAACTGCGAGCGGCCGATCTGCCCCGACTGCATGACGTCGACGCCGGTCGGGATGCGCTGCCCCGAGTGCGCGCGCCAGCGCACCCGCGCACGGACGATCCGGAGCGGGTCCGACGAGCCGACGCTCACCTACATCCTGATCGGGATCAACGTGCTGGTCGCGCTCGGGGCGCTGCTCGGCGGCGCCAGCGCAACCACCGGCGGGATCGGCGGGAGCAGCCTGCTCCAGGACGGGGCGGTCTCGCGCCCGGAGATCGCGGACGGCGAGTACTGGCGGCTCGTCACCGCCGGCTTCCTCCACGCGGGCTTCTTCCACCTGCTCTTCAACATGCTCTCCCTCTACATCCTCGGCGGGCTGCTCGAGCCGGCGGTCGGCAAGCTGCGCTTCGGGCTCATCTACTTCGTGTCGCTTCTGGCCGGCTCGTTCGGGGCCCTGCTGCTCGAGCCCACGTCGCCCACGGTCGGCGCCTCCGGGGCGATCTTCGGGCTCATGGGCGCCACCGCGGTCGTGATGCGCAACCGCGGGATGAGCATCATGGAGAGCGGCCTCGGGATCTGGATCATCCTGAACCTGGTGATCACGTTCAGCGTGCCGAACATCTCGGTGGGCGGCCACATCGGCGGGCTGATCGGCGGCGCGGTCGCCGCATTCCTGATGGTCGACGTCGGCGACCGGGCGCGGCTGCCCGAGCCCGTGCTGGCGCTCGTGTGCGCGGGGATGGGCGCGATCGCCGTGGCGGGCGCGATCGCGGTGTCGTCGAGCGCCTAGGCGCTCGACGCCCTTCGCGAGACCGAAGCTGGGGGCCTATATGGCCCCCAACTCAGGTCTCGGTGCGTGCCTAGGCCGGCGCGGCCGCGGGATCCAGCTCGATCGAGCGGCGCGAGTCCGGCGCCGGCACGAGATCGGGGTGCAGCAGGTGGCCGAGCAGCTCCACGCCGTCCACCAGCCGCGGCCCGGGGCGCGAGAAGTAGGCGGCCGCGTCCACGGCCACGACCCGCGCTTCGAGCGTCGCGAGCCGCTCGCGGTGGCGCATCGTCTCGGCGGCGGCCTCCTCGGCGTACAGGCCGCAGGGCATCGAGACCACGACCTCGGGGCGAGCGGCCTCGACCTCGGCCCACTCCACCGTCCGCGACTTCTCGCCCGGGAAGCCGAGCACGTCCGTCCCGCCGGCCATCTCGATCATCTGCGGGACCCAGTGGCCGCCCACGTAGACGGGGTCGAGCCACTCGAGCGCGGCCACCCGCGGCCGCGCCGCGCCCGCCACGGCCGTCTCCACGGCCTCGATGCGCTCCGCCGCCTCGGCGATCAGCCGCTCGCCCTCCTGGACCACTCCGGTCGCCTGGGCCAGCCGCGGCACGTCGGCGAGGACCTCGCCGAGCGTGGACGGGTCGAGCGACAGCACGCGCGGCTGCGTGGGGAGGCGCTCGGCGATCGCGCGCACGTCCTCGAAGGAGACGGCGCAGACCTCGCAGACCGCCTGGGTCACGATCAGGTCCACGCCCAGCTCCTCGAGCGCGTCCTCGTCGAGCTCGTAGAGCGACTCGCCGCTCGCGGTTCGCTCGCGCACCGCCCGGTCGATCTCCGCGGCCGGCAGGCCCTCCGGGATCACGCTCCGGGTGAGATGCGGGAGTGCCTCCGCGCCCGGCGGGTAGTCACACTCATGGGTCACGCCGGCCACGGAGTCGCCGAGACCGAGCGCGAAGAGCATCTCGGTGGCCGAGGGGACGAGCGAAGCGACGAGCATTGGAGGTCGAGGATGGCACGTCTGAATGACGAGGAGATCGAGGAGCGGCTGGGCGGGCTCGACGGCTGGGAGCGCGACGGCGACGCGATCG
>JAFGJG010000132.1 GCA_016929195.1 Thermoleophilaceae bacterium | reverse complement strand
GGTCGAGTGCGAGGTCGTGGTGAACGCCGCCGGCATGTGGGCCCCGCAGGTGAGCGCGCTCGCCGGGGTGCGTCTGCCGATCGTGCCGCTCCAGCACCACTACGTCGTGACCGACACGGTCGCCGAGCTGGGCGGCCTGTCCGCGGAGCTGCCGGTGATGCGCGACCCGGAGGCCTCCTACTACGTGCGCCAGGAGGGCGAGGCGCTGCTGGTCGGCCCGTTCGAGCCGAACGCGCTGACCTGGGCGCTCGACGGCGTGCCGATGGACTTCGAGGGCAAGCTGCTGCCCGGGAACCTCGACCAGATCGAGGGAGTGCTCGAGCTCGCCGCGGCGCGCGTGCCGGTGCTCGGCGACGTGGGCCTCAAGACGATCGTGAACGGCCCCGACGGCTACACGCCCGACGGCCGCTGCCTGATGGGCGAGGTGCCGGGCCGGCGCAACCTCTTCGTGCTCGCCGGCTTCAGCATCTTCGGCATCGTCTTCGGCGGCGGCGCGGGCGCCTATCTCGCCGAATGGATCGTGGACGGCCAGCCGAGCGACTCGATGTGGGAGCTCGACGTGCGCCGCTTCGGGCCCTACGCCGACTCCACGGAGTACGTGGCCGCGCGCGCCCGCGAGGTCTACGAGCGCGAGTACGCGATCCACTACCCGGAGGACGAGTGGCCGGCGGGCCGCCCGAACCGCGTCGACCCGCTCTACGACCGGCTGCGCGACCGCGGCGCCGTATTCGGCGAGCGCTTCGGCTGGGAGCGCGCGCTCTGGTTCGCCCCGTCCGGGGTCGAGCCGGTGGACCACCCCAGCTTCCGCGAGCCCAACTGGCACGAGCACGTGGGCGCCGAGTGCCGCGCGGTGCGCTCCGCGGTCGGCGTGCTCGACCAGACCAGCTTCGCGAAATACGAGCTGTCCGGCCCCGGAGCCGACCGGCTGCTCGACCGGCTCTGCGCGAACCGGCTCCCCGTGGAGCCGGGGCGGATCGCGCTGACGCAGATGCTCACGCCGCGCGGCGGCATCGAGTGCGACGTGACTGTCACGCGGCTGGCGGGCGACCGCTTCTACGTCGTGTCCGCCGCCGCCACGGAGACGCACGACCTGGCCTGGATCGAGCGCCACCTGCCGGCGGACGGATCCGTGCGGCTCGAGAACGTGACCGCCGCGCTGGGGGTGCTCACGCTCGCGGGACCGCGCTCGCGCGACCTGCTGGCCGGGCTCACCGAGGCCGACGTGTCGGCCGACGCGCACCCGTTCTTCCGCAGCCGCGAGCTCGATCTCGGCGGGGTGCCCGTCCGGGTCATGCGGCTCTCATTCGTGGGCGAGCTCGGCTACGAGCTCCACCATCCGATCGACCGCTCGGCCGAGCTGTACGACGCCGTGCTGGCCGCGGGTGAGGATCTCGGGCTCGTGGACTTCGGCTACCGGGCGCTCGAGTCGATGCGGCTCGAGAAGGGCTACCGGCTCTGGGGCGCGGACATGGACGCCGACCACTCCCCGCTCGAGGCGGGGATGGAGCGGTTCGTGGCGCTCGACAAGGGCGACTTCATCGGCCGCGACGCGCTGCTGCAGCAGGCCGACGACGGCGTATCGACGGCGCTCGCCTGCGTCGCCGTCGAGAGCGACGGGCTGCACCCACACGGCGGCGAGCCGGTCCTGGCCGGCAGCGAGATCGTGAGCTACGTGTCGGCCGGCGGCTACGGCCACACGGTGGGGAAGGCGATCGCGCTCGCCTACATCCCCCGGCCGCTCGCCGAGGCGGGCACCGCCGTGGAGGTCGAGGTGCTCGGCGAGCGCCTGCCGGGGCGCGCCTCGCTCGAGCCGCTGCTGCCCTAGGACCGGGGCGCAGAGCCCCGGGCCGGCTCACGAGCCGCGAAGGCGGCGCTCCGCCGCGTCGAGGACGCCCTTGCGCGAGCGATGCGCGGCCTCGTAGAGGCGCACCGCGGCCGCCGCCTCGAGCGGCGCGGCGGCCAGCTGCTGGACCACCTCGGCCACGACCATCTCGTCGTAGCCGGGCCACGGCTCGGCGATCTCGAGCTGGGCGCCCACCCCCTCCACGAACTCCGGATCGGCGGAGGCGGCCACGGGCTCCGCGCCCTCGGAGACGTGCGGCGGTGACGGCATGTACGGCTCGGGGCGCGCCACGGGCGGCGGCGCGGGCCGTGCCTCGTCGCCCCTCAGCAGCTCGAGCGCGAAGCGCCCCACGCGGATGCCGAGGCGCGCGGGGAGCGTGATGACGGAGAGCGCGGCGGTCACCGCTGGCGCCGGCCGCGGCGGGTCTGGCGCCCGCCCTTCCCCTTGGCCTGCGTGCCGCCCGAGATGCGGTCGGTGGCCTTCTGGATCAGCGACTTGCCCTGCGGGCTGCGGGCGAAGCGGGTGACGCGGTCGATCAGAGATGGCATGGGTCCTCCAGAGGTCGAGTGGTTTCGGCATACCCGGAGGCGGGCGCGCTATTCGCCCCGGCGGATCTCAAGCCGGCGCTCACTACCTTTCGGCGCGTGGACCGTCCCAGCATCCGCGCACGCACCGTCGCGCTCGCAGCCGCGGGGGTGGCCGCGGTCGCCCTCTTCGCCCAGTCGCTGGCGGGGCTGGCGGGCATCGACGGCCGGCTCGCGCAGGCCGTCAGCGACGAGCGGGACCCTGCGTCGGTCCCCGTCTCGTCCCGTGGCGAGGGACGGAGGCGAGCCGGCGACTGTCCCGCGCACGAGCGCCGGAGCTCGCCGCCCCGCGTCCGTCTCTGAGCCCTGGCAGGCGAACGACCACGCGCAGTCCGCCCTCGCGCCTGGCCGTCAGGTCCACCGTGCCGCCGTGCGCCGAGGCGACCGCCCGGACGATCGACAGGCCCACCCCGGCACCCGGGCCGCCGCCGCGCCCGCTGCCGAGGCGCTCGAATGGCTCGAGCAGGCCGCCGGCCGCCTCCGGCGGCACGCGCGGGCCGCTGTTCTCGACCCGCACGACGACGTCGCGGCCCGCCGCGGCCACCTCGATCTCCGCGTAGCCGCCCACGCGGTTGTGAAGCACGGCGTTCTCAGCCAGGTTCCAGGCGAGCCGCTCCAGCAGGCGCCGGTCGCCGAGAACGGGGGCGAAGTCCACCCGCAGCTCGATCGACAGGCCCCGCTCCCCGGCCGGGCCGGCGAGCTCGCCCGCGGCGGCGCGCATCAGCTCCGCGAGGTCCACCTCCTCGTCGCGCTCCACAGCCCCGGCCTCGGTCCGGGCCAGCGCCAGCAGGCCGTCGATCAGCCCCTGGCAGCGGATCACCTCGTCGCGGACCACGTCGGCGGCCCGCCGCAGCTCCTCCGCGCTCGCGCCGGGGTCGCCGAGCGCCACCTCGATCTCGGTCCGCATGACCGTGAGCGGCGTCCGCAGCTCGTGGGACGCGTTCGCCACGAACCGGCGCTGGCTCGTGAAGGCGGCCTGAAGCCGGTCGAGCATCTCGTCGAAGGTCTCGGCCAGCTCGCGCAGCTCGTCGTGGGGTCCGTGCGCGGCAATCCGCCGGTCGAGCGAGTCGCCGCCGACCGACCGCGCGGCGGTCACGATCTCGCGCAGCGGGCCCAGCAGGCGGCCGGCGGCCAGCCAGCCCGCCAGCAGCGCGAGCGCGCTCACCGCGACGAGGGCGAGCGCGTACTGCCCGCGCACGTCTGCGAGCACGTCGTCGGCGACGGGCGCCGTGAGCGTGCGGTGGAGGTGCCCGTCGAGCAGCGTGTAGCTGATGCCCAGGAGCAGCCCGCCGGCCACGAGAAACAACGCCGTGTAGAGCAGCGCCAGGCGCAGCCGGACGGTGGCACGCGGCAGCTTCACACGCGGTAGCCCGCGCCCTTCACCGTCTCGATGACCGGCGGCGGGCCGAGCTTGCGCCGCAGCGTCATGACCGTCATGCGGGCGGTGTTCGTGACCGGGTCGATGTTCTCGTCCCAGACGCGCCGAAGCAGCTCGTCGGCGCTGACGGTGTCGCCGCCGGCTGCCAGCAACGTCTCGAGCACGCCGAACTCCTTCGGTGTGAGCCGCAGCTCGCGGCCCGCCCGGCTGGCCTCGTGCCTGGCGGGGTCGAGCCGGACGCCACGGCGCTCCAGGACGGGTGGCCGCTCGCGCGGCACGCGCCGCCCGAGCGCGATCACCCGCGCCACGAGCTCGGCGAAGGCGAACGGCTTGCGCAGGTAGTCGTCCGCCCCCAGCGCGAGGCCCTCGACCAGGTCCTCCGTCTCGCCGAGCGCGGTCAGCATCAGGATCCGCGTGCCGGGCTGCTCCTCGGCGACCGTCCGGCAGACCTCGTCGCCGTGCAGCTCCGGGAGGTTGCGGTCGAGCACCAGAACGTCATAGCCGCCGGCGCGCGCCTTGAGCAGGGCGCTCAGCCCGTCGAAGGCCACGTCAACTCCCAGACCCTCGCGACGGAGGCCGCGCCCGATCGCGTCGGCGACCCGGCGCTCGTCCTCGGCGACGAGCACGCGCATGCCCCGAGGCTAGGGAACCGCGAGTAAGGCCTTCGTAAGTCCCGCGCTTCCTTATCTGGACCTGACACGCGTCTCCTTAGGTTGCGACGCATGAACACCGATGCCGACAACACCTCCACCCCCAACCGCCGCCGCACGCTCCTGGCGGGAGTGCTCGCCG
The DNA here is from genome assembly GCA_016929195.1 of Thermoleophilaceae bacterium. Taxonomy (GTDB): domain Bacteria; phylum Actinomycetota; class Thermoleophilia; order Solirubrobacterales; family Thermoleophilaceae; genus JACVRW01. Next base: position 3,344 of record JAFGJG010000132.1, on the reverse strand, counting down.
CCGCCGCGGTCGCGCTGGCCATCCCCGTGACCGGCGCTTTCGCCGGCAGCGGCGACTCGGGCGGCAAGAGCGGCCGCGACGGCCACCGCGGCGACTGCCCCGAGCACAAGGACGGCAAGCGCTCCGGCACGAGCGCCGACCCCGCCAGGGAGCTCTGATGGAGCGCGGCAACGGAGCCGGGCCCGTGTCCCAGACCGGGCCGCGCGAGGCGCTCGAGGGGGTGCTGTACGAGATCAAGCGCGTGATCGTCGGTCAGGACGCCATGCTCGAGCGGCTGCTCGTGGCGCTCCTGACGGGCGGGCACGTGCTGCTCGAGGGCGTGCCCGGTCTGGCGAAGACGCTGACCGTCAAGACGCTGTCGGAGGTCGTCGGCGGCTCGTTCAAGCGGGTGCAGTTCACGCCCGACCTGGTGCCTGCGGACCTCGTGGGCACGCGCATCTACCGCCCCGACTCGGGGCGGTTCGACGTGGAGCTCGGCCCCGTGCTCTGCAACTTCCTGCTGGCGGACGAGATCAACCGCGCGCCGGCGAAGGTGCAGTCGGCGCTGCTCGAGGTGATGCAGGAGGACCAGGTCACGATCGCCGGGCACAGCTATCCGGTGCCGCAGCCGTTCCTGGTGCTCGCCACCCAGAACCCGATCGAGTCGGAGGGGACCTACCCGCTGCCCGAGGCGCAGACCGACCGCTTCCTCATGAAGCTGCTCGTGGACTACCCCACGCCCGGCGAGGAGGCGGCGGTGGTCGGGCGTTCGCTCGAGCCGGCGCCCGACGTCGCGCGCCGCGCGGAGGCGGCCGAGCTGCTCGCCTTCCGCGGGGACGTGGCGAGCGTCTACGTGGACCGCGAGGTGATCGCCTACGCGGTGTCGCTCGCGGACGCCACCCGCAAGCCGGCCGAGTGGGGGCTCGGCGAGCTGGCGGGCTACATCGAGTACGGCGTGAGCCCACGCGGTCCGATCGGGCTCGTGCAGGCGGCTCGCGCGCTCGCGCTGCTGCGCGGTCGGACCCACGCGGTGCTGTCGGACGTGCGCGACCTGGCGCCGGACGTGCTCCGGCACCGGCTGGTGCTGTCGTACGAGGCGCTCAGCGACGGGGTGAGCGCCGACCAGGTGCTGGAGCAGGTGCTCGACGCCGTCGAGCCGGACATGACGGCCGAGGCGCCGGTCGACCGGGAGGAGCTCGTCGCGTGACGAGCGCTCCGGCACTGGCGCCGCCCGCGGGCCGCCAGGGCCCGGGGCCGCTGGCCGCGCGTCTCGTCGAGGCGCTCGACCTCTCGTTCGCGCGCCGGGCCGGTGGCCCGCTGCCGGGCGAGCACCGCGCGCCGGGTGTGGGGCTCGGCACCGAGCTGGCGGCGCTCCGCGCCTACCAGCCCGGCGACGACGTTCGCCGCCTCGACGCTGCGGCGACCGCCCGCACGGGCGAGCCGCACGTGCGGCTCGACGTGCCGGAGCGGCTCGTGACCACCTGGCTCGTGCTCGACGTGTCCCCGTCGATGGCATTCGGCACCGCCGACCGCCTGAAGGCCGACGTGGCCGAGGGCGCCGTGCGCGTGCTGGCGAAGCTGGCCACCCGCCGGGGAGGACGGGTGGCCCTGATCGTGTGCGGCGGCGAGCGCGAGCTCGTGCTGCCGCCGCGCGGCGGGCGCGGCGCCGGCGCCTCGGTCGAGCGCATGCTCGGCGCCGGGGTCGTGCCCGACGGTCAGGGCGAGCCCAGGAGCCTCGAGCGGGCGCTGACGCGGCTCGCGCGGATGGCCCGGCTGCCCGGGCTCGTGGCCGTCGTGTCGGACTTCCGCGGCACCGACGGGCTCGCGCGGCCGCTCCGCACGCTCTGCGCGCGCCACTCGGTCGCCGCCGTGGAGGTGCGCGACCCGCGCGAGGCCGAGCTGCCGGCGGTCGGCCGCCTGCTCGTGACCGACCCCGAGACCGGCGCGCAGGTGGACGTCGACACGCGCGACCGGCGCCTGCGCGAGCTCTACGCCGAGCGCGAGCGCGCCGGCCGCGAGGCCGTGCGCGCAGAGCTGCGGACGGCGGGCGCGGACCACGTGGTGCTCACGACGGACGCGCCCTGGCTGCGCGACCTCGGCGGGCGCCTGCGGGCACTCGGGGGCCGGCGAACGTGAGCTTCCAGGCGCCGCTCTTCCTGCTCGCGCTCGCGCTCGTCCCGGCGGCTGTCGTCGCCTACGTCCTCGCGCGCCGCCGGCGCCGCCGCTTCGCCGTGCGGTTCACCGGCACGTCAACGCTCGCGGGCCTCGTGGACGCGGTCCCCGCGTGGAAGCGCCACCTGCCGGCCGCGCTGTTCGCGGCGGCCCTCGCCGCGCTCGCGATCGCGCTCGCACGGCCCGAGGCCACGGTGGCCGTGCCGCTCGAGCAGGCGTCGGTGCTGCTCGTGACCGACGTCTCAGGCTCGATGCAGGCCCGCGACGTGGAGCCCACGAGGCTCGACGCGGCGCGCGCGGCCGCCCTCGACTTCCTCGGCGACGTGCCGGACGAGGTGCGCGTCGGCGCTGTCGCCTACTCCACCGTCCCGCACACGATCGACCGGCCCGGCACCGACCGTTCCGCGGTCGTGGAGCTGATGGAGAACCTGACCGCCGACGGCGGCACGGCCACCGGCGACGCGCTCGCCCAGGCGCTCGAGCTGCTCGGCAAGCGGCAGAAGGGCGACCGGCCCCCGGCCGCGATCGTCCTGCTCTCGGACGGCGAGACGACCACCGGGCGCGACCCCGTCGAGGTGGCTCGCCAGGCGCGCCGCGCAAAGGTGCCCGTGTACACGGTGGCGCTCGGCACGTCCGAGGGCGTGATCGAGACACCCGGCGGCCTGCTGCCCGTGCCTCCCGACCCCGAGACGATGCGCGAGATCGCGCGCGTGTCCGGCGGCCGGGCGTTCACGGCGGAGGACGAGAACCGCCTCGACCAGGTCTACAAGCAGCTCGGCTCCCGGATCGGCAGCAGGCGCGAGCAGCGCGAGATCACGGCCGGCTTCGCCGCCGGCGGGCTCGTCCTGCTGCTCGGCGCGGCGGGGCTGGCGCTGCACGGCACCGGGAGGCTGCCGTGAGCATGCTCCGCGACGACGACCGGCTCTGGACCGGCGACCGCCCGCGGGCGGAGCTCGAGGACTGGGCCGCGCCGCGGCGCAGGCGCGCGGCAGCGCGCGCCGAGACGGCCGCGCCGCCGCCGGCGGGCCCGCCGCCGCGCCGCTTCGGGAGGGCGCGGGTCGCGGCGGCGGGCGCGCTGGCCGGCGTGGTGCTGGTGGCGGCGGGTGCGGGCATCGCGAGCCTCGGGGGCGACGGCGACGCCGGCCCCGACGCGCGCGACCGCCTCGCCGGCGTCGACCTGCCCGGCGCGGGCC
>JAFGJG010000131.1 GCA_016929195.1 Thermoleophilaceae bacterium | reverse complement strand
GGTGGTCGTCCGCCAGGACGATCGTGATGCGATCGACTTCTCCGTCGGTGGACGTCACTCCGGGCAGTATCCGGGCGTCGGGTACGACACCCATCCGGCCATCACCGTGCTCACGGTCCGTAGTTTCCCGTAAACGATGCGTGTGCTCGTGGCGAACACCGGCTCCAGCAGCCTGAAGCTCAGGCTGGTCGGCCCGGACGGCGAGCTGCTCGCGAAGCTGGACGCGGCGGCGCCCGGTGACCGCGATGCGATCGCGCGCTTCGCCGGTGAGCACGGCGCCGACGCGGTGGGGCACCGCATCGTGCACGGCCGCGAGCTCCGGGACCCGGCCCTGCTCGACGCGGACGGCATCGAGGAGCTGCGCCGGCTGACCGACCTCGCGCCGCTTCACAACGGGCCGGCGCTGCGCCTCGTGGAGACGCTGCGGCGGCTGCTGCCGGACGTGCCGCACGTCGCCTGCTTCGACACCGCCTTCCACGCGGGCATGCCGGACGCCGCGGCGCTCTACGCGCTCCCGCGCGAGTGGATCGAGCGCCACGGCCTGCGCCGCTACGGGTTCCACGGCCTGAGCCACTCCTGGGCGTCGCGCCGCGCGGCCGAGCTGCTCGGCCGCCCGCCGCGCGAGCTGCGCCTCGTCACGTGCCACCTCGGCGCCGGCGCCTCGCTCGCGGCCGTGCACGGCGGGCGGTCCGTGGACACCACCATGGGCTTCACGCCTAACGAGGGGCTCGTCATGGCCACCCGCTCCGGCTCGGTCGACCCGGGCCTGCTCCTGTGGCTGATCCGCGACGCCGGCATCGACCCGGACGAGCTGGAGGACGCGCTCGAGCACCGCTCCGGCCTGGCCGGGCTGTCGGGCACGAGCGACATGCGCGAGCTCCTGGGGCGCCTGGGCGACGACGAGCGCTCGAGGGCCGCCTTCGACGTCTACGTCCACCGCCTCCGCTCGGGCATCGCCGCGATGGCGGCCGCGCTCGGCGGGCTCGACGCGCTCGTGTTCACGGGAGGCGTCGGCGAGCACGCCGCGCCGGTGCGGGCGGCGGCCTGCAGCGGGCTCGGCTTCCTCGGCGTCCGGCTGGACGAGGAGCGCAACGACCGCAGGGAGGCCGACGAGGACGTGGCGGCGCCCGGCGCGACCGTGAGGGTCCTCGTCGTGGAGAGCCGCGAGGACCTCGAGATCGCCCGCCTGGTCCGTTCGGCGCTGGGCGCCGACTCCGCCGGCTAGCCCGGCCAGGTCCAGTCGCGCACGTCCGGCATGTCGTCGCCGTGCACGTGCGTGTACTCACGGTGGCGCAGGCGCTCGTCGGCCATCGCCTGGCGCAGCTCGGCGGCGCGCGGGCCGAGGCCGGGCACGCGGTCGATCACGTCCATCACGAGGTGGAAGCGGTCCATGTCGTTCAGCATGACCATGTCGAAGGGCGTCGTCGTGGTGCCCTCCTCCTTGTAGCCGCGCACGTGCATCTCGTGGTGGTTCGTCCGCCTGTACGTCAGCCTGTGGATCAGCCAGGGGTAGCCGTGGTAGGCGAAGATCACCGGCCGGTCCCTCGTGAAGATCGCGTCGAACTCCGGGTCCGGCAGCCCGTGCGGGTGCTCGCGCTCGGGCTGCAGCCGCATCAGGTCCACGACGTTCACCACGCGCACCCTCAGGTCGGGCAGGTGCGCCCGCAGCAGCGCGGCGGCGGCGACGGTCTCGAGCGTCGGTATGTCCCCCGCGCACGCCAGCACCACGTCCGGCTCCTCACCCTCCTCGGCGGTGCCGGCCCAATGCCAGACGCCGATGCCGCGCGCGCAGTGGGCCTCGGCCTCGTCCATCGTCAGGTAGTCGAGGGAGGGCTGCTTGCCCGCCACGATCACGTTGACGTAATGCCTGCTGCGAAGGCAGTGGTCGCCCACCGAGAGCAGGCAGTTCGCGTCCGGGGGCAGGTAGACGCGGATGATCTCCGCCTTCTTGTTGGCCACGTGGTCGATGAAGCCGGGGTCCTGGTGCGAGAACCCGTTGTGGTCCTGGCGCCAGACGTGCGAGGAGAGGAGGTAGTTGAGCGAGGGGATCGGCCGCCGCCACGGGATGCCCCTGGTCACCTTCAGCCACTTGGCGTGCTGGTTGAACATCGAGTCGACGATGTGGATGAACGCCTCGTAGCAGTTGAAGAGGCCGTGGCGGCCGGTCAGCAGGTAGCCCTCGAGCCAGCCCTGGCAGAGATGCTCGCTCAGCACCTCCATCACGCGCCCTCCCGGCGCGAGGTGGTCGTCGCCCGCCTCGATCTCGGCTTCCCACGCGCGGTCGGTCGCCTCGAACAGCGCGCCGAGGCGGTTCGAGGCCGTCTCGTCCGGCCCGAAGACGCGGAAGTTGGCGCCCTCCTGGTTCATGCGCATGACGTCGCGCAGGTACTGGCCGAGCACGCGCGTGGCCTCGCTCGACGTGGCGGCCGGCGCGTCGACCGGCACCGCGTAGTCCCTGTAGTCCGGGAGCTCGAGGTCGCGCGTGAGGAGGCCGCCGTTCGCATGCGGGTTCGCGCCCATGCGGCGCTCGCCGGCCGGCGCCAGCGCCCGGAGGTCCTCCCGCAGGGCCCCCTGCTCGTCGAACAGCTCGCCGGGCCGGTAGCTCCGCATCCACTCCTCGAGCTGCGCGCGGTGCTCCGCGTTCGTCCGGACCGCCGAGAGCGGGACCTGGTGGGACCGGAACGAGCCCTCGGCGCGAAGGCCGTCCACCTCCTTCGGGCCCGTCCAGCCCTTCGGCGTGCGAAGCACGATCATCGGCCAGCGCGGGCGCACCGCGGCGGCGCCGCCGCGGGCGCGCGACTGTGCGTCGCGGATCTCGCCGACGGCCCGGTCGAGCGTCTCGGCCATGGCAGCGTGCATGGCGGCCGGATCGCTCCCCTCGACGAACAGCGGCTCGTGCCCGTACCCCCTGAGCAGCGCCTCCAGCTCCTCGTGGGGGATGCGCGCGAGCACCGTCGGGTTCGCGATCTTGTACCCGTTCAGGTGAAGCACGGGGAGGACGGCGCCGTCGCGGCGCGGGTCCAGGAACTTGTTCGAGTGCCAGCTCGCCGCGAGCGGCCCCGTCTCGGCCTCGCCGTCGCCGACCACGCAG
>JAFGJG010000130.1 GCA_016929195.1 Thermoleophilaceae bacterium | reverse complement strand
GCCTAGAGCACCGGCACCAGCGGGATGTCGTAGGTCAGCGCCGCCCAGGCGAAGACGCCGAGCGCGACGAGGAACGAGACGGCCGCGGCCGTGCGCTGGCGCGGCGTGGTCCGCTCGGCTCGCTGCGCGGCGCGCTCCCCCCAGACGATCACCCGCTCGAGCAGGCGCTCGGCGCGGTCGAACTCGAGCGCCAGGAACGCCAGGCCCACGACGATCGTGGCGATGCCGGGACCCGGCACGCCCGGGCCGGACATGACGATCCCGGCCAGGACCAGGAAGCCCCCGAGCACCACGACCCCGGCGCGGTGAACGATGTGGCGCTGCTTGTGCCGCTCCTTGCGCTCCTGGAGCTTGACCAGCAGCTCCGGCCGGGCGTCGGACTCCTGCTCGGACATGCTCCGAGCTTAGGCCTTGCGCACCGGTGGCCGCAGCCAGTCGGCTAGGGGGAGCGCCGCGCCCGCCTCGGCGAGGCGCTCGGGCGTGGTCCGCGGCAGCCCGCTCACCTGCACGCGGCCCAGGCTCGTGACCGTCTCGAGGTTCGAGAGCTCGATCGGCTCGGGGCGCGCCGGCCAGGGCGTCATCGCGACGCCGGCCACGTTCAGCCCCGCCGCGCGTGCGGCCTCGACCGTCAGAAGCGTGTGGTTGATCGTGCCGAGCCCGGTCCTGGCCGCGACCACCACGGGCAGCCCGAGGTCCACCGCCAGGTCGCGCACGAGGTATCCCGGCGTTAGCGGCACGAGCAGCCCGCCGACCCCCTCGCAGACGAGCAGCCCCGCCTCGCCCGCCGCCCGCGCGCGCTCCACCAGGACGGACGGCTCGATCGTCTCCCCGGCGAGCTTCGCGGCGAGGTGGGGCGACAGCGGCGGCCCGAACAGGTAGGGGGCCACGTCGCCCGGCGCCTGCCCGGCGCTCGCCGCCTCGGCCAGCAGCTCGTGGTCGGGCGGCCAGTCGCCCGCGGGCTCGTCGGTCCCGGTGACAGCGGGCTTGAACGCGGCCACGGTCTCGCCGCTCTCGGCCAGCGCCGCGCAGATGGACGCGGCGAGCACCGACTTGCCGACCCCGGTGTCGGTGCCGGTGACGAACAGGCCGCGCACGTGGGCGCGGCCGCTACGCCGCGTCGCGCAGGCCGTCGAAGACCCGCGCCGGGCGCTCCTGGCGCTCGAGCGCGGGCCGGACCGCGGCCGCCAGCGATGCGGCGGCCTCACGCAGCTCGGAGCGGGTGTGGGACGCCATCACCGCGAGCCGCAGCCGCGAGGTGCCCTCGGGCACCGTCGGCGGCCGGATCGCCTGGGCGAACACGCCGCGCTCGAGCGCACGCTCGCTGGCGCGCACCGTGTCGGCCGCATCGCCCACGACCAGCGGGACGATCTGGGTCTCGGAGTCGCCGACCGGCAGGCCGTGAGAGGCGAGCGCCTCGCGCAGCACCCGGCCGTTGCGCTGCAGCTTCTCGACCCGGCGCGGCTGCTCGCGCAGCAGGCCGAGCGCGGCCATCGCCGCGGCCACGGCGGGCGGCGGCAGCGCGGTGGAGAAGATCAGCGTGCGCGCCGAGTTGATCAGGTACTTCGCGATCGACCGCTCGCAGCAGACGTAGGCCCCGTAGGAGCCGAGCGACTTGCCGAGGGTGCCGACGATGACGTCCACGTCGTCCTCGAGCCCGGCGGCGGCGACCGCGCCGCGGCCGTCCGGCCCCAGCGCACCGGTGCCGTGCGCCTCGTCGACGAGCACGCGGGCGTCGTAGCGCTGCGCCAGCTCCACGATCCGCTCGAGCGGGGCCACGTCCCCATCCATCGAGAACACGCCGTCGGTGACGATCAGCGCCCCGCGTCCCTCGGCCTGGCGGAGGCCCCACTCGAGGTGCCCCATGTCGCAGTGGTCGTATACGAAGGTCTCCGCGCGCGCGAGCCGGCAGCCGTCGATGATGCTGGCGTGGTTCAGGGCGTCGGAGAAGACGACGTCGCCCTCACCGGCGAGCGCCGAGACCACTCCCGCGTTGGCGAGGTAACCCGACCCGAACAGCAGGCACGACTCGGCGTGCTTGAAGTCCGCCAGCTGGTCCTCGAGGCGGCGGTGGATCGTCATGTTGCCCGACACGAGGCGCGATGCGCCCGCCCCGGCGCCGTAGCGCATGGCCGCCTCGGCCGCCGCCTCGCGCACGCGCGGGTGGTCGGCCAGGCCGAGGTAGTTGTTCGAGCAGAGCAGCAGGACCGGCTTGCCGTCGAGCAGCACGCGCGGGCCCTGGGGGCCCGACACGACCTTCATCCGGCGGTAGAGGCCGCGCTCGCGCAGGTCGTCGAGGCGATCCTCGATGTCGGAAGCCATCGGTGCGCTCATGCCGCCGCCCGGGGATCCACGTGCACCAGCGCCGGCAGCTCCTCGGTGGGTTGATCGTCCGGGTCGAGCCCGCGGTTCGGCGCGCCGTCGGGCCGCGGCGGGACCGAGCGCTTGCGGCGGTGCCGGAGCTGCGTGGCCGGGTCCCAGAAGTTGGCCTCGGCCTGGCTCTTGACGAGGTCGTCGATC
>JAFGJG010000129.1 GCA_016929195.1 Thermoleophilaceae bacterium | reverse complement strand
GTCAAGACGTTCCTGCGCACCTACGCGGAGCTGCTCGGCCTCGACCCGCACGCACTCGTGGAGACGTACCGCGCCGAGCACGAGGCGCGCGACGAGCTGGAGACGCTCCAGCCGATCGGGCCCCCGGGGCGCCCGCGCGAGACCCGCAGCGGGCCTCCGCGAGTCTGGATCGTCGCCATGCTCGTGGCCGTGGCGATCGTCGCCGGGCTCGTGGCGCTCGGCCTGAGCGCCGACGACGAGCCGTCCGGCGACCGGACGTCCGCAACGCTGGGCGAGACGGCTCCGCGCACCGGGCAGCGCACCGAGACGACCCGCGACGAGGTGACCCCGGCCCCGCCGCCCCAGCGGGTCGCGGTCCGGGTCACGCCGAGCACACCCACATACGTCTGCGTGGACACCGGGGAGGGCACCGACGTGACCTTCGAGGGCACGCTCGCGGAGGCTCAGACGTTCCGCGGGAAGCGGCTGCGCTTCAACATCGGCAAGACGGACGTGGACGTGCGGGTCAACGGGAAGCGCGTGCCGATCGAGCCGGGCCCGGACCCCGTGGGCTACGAGTTCACCCCGTCGTCGACGGAGCCGCTGCCGCTCGGACAGCGCCCGTGCGCGTGAGGGGCGCATGAGCGCCCGTGCGGGGATCGTCGTCACCGGCACCGAGGTGCTGACGGGCCGCATCAGCGACCGCAACGGCCCGTGGCTGTCCGACCGCCTGCTCGAGCTCGGGATCGAGCTCGCCCACATAACGATCACCGGGGACCGGCCGGAGGACATGGAGGCGCAGCTGCGGTTCATGGCCGAGCAGGGCGTGGACCTCGTGATCACGAGCGGCGGGCTCGGGCCGACGGCGGACGACATGACCGTCGAGGTCGTCGCGCGGTTCGCGGGCCGCCCGCTGGTGCTCGACGAGGCGCTCGAGCAGCGGATCGCGGACATCCTGCGCGGCCTGATGCAGCGCTTCCGCCACTGGGACTTCGACGCGGTGCGCGCGGCGAACCGCAAGCAGGCGCTCGTGCCGGAGGGCGCCCACGTGATCAACCCCGTCGGGACCGCACCCGGGGTGGTCGTGCCGGGCAAGCCCACGGTGGTCGTCCTGCCGGGCCCGCCGCGCGAGCTCCAGGGCATGTGGGAGGAGGCGGTCTCGACGCCGGCCTTCCAGGAGGCCACCGCCGGCCGCACCGACTACGAGCAGGACACCCTGCTGCTGTTCGGGCTGCCCGAGTCGGGGATGGCCGAGACGCTGCGCGTGGCCGAGCGCGAGATCGATGGCTTCGACCGGCTCGAGATCACGACCTGCCTGCGGCGCGGAGAGGTCGAGGTCGTCACGCGCCGCGAGCCGGGCGAGGGGGAGGCGGCGTACGCGAGCCTCGTCGAGCTGATCCGCTCGAGGCACCCGCGGGAGCTGTTCTCGGAGGACGGCTCGCGTGTGGACGACCAGGTCGCCGCCCTGCTCGCCGGCCGCCGCATCGCCACCGCCGAGTCGTGCACCGCCGGGCTGATGGCGGCGCGGCTGACGGAGCGGCCCGGCTCGTCCGGCTACGTCGCGGGGGGAGTGGTGGCTTACGGGAACGAGGCGAAGTCGGGCCTGCTGGGGGTGGGTCCGGCGCTGATCGAGCGCCACGGGGCGGTGTCCCCCGAGGTGGCGGAGGCGATGGCGCTCGGGGCGCTGGAGCGCTTCGGGGCCGACACTGCCGTCGCGATCACCGGTATCGCGGGCCCCGGGGGCGGGAGCAAGGAGAAGCCGGTCGGGACCGTGAGCTTCTGCGTGAGCACCACGGACCGCGGCTCGCTGGCGCGCGACATCCTGCTGCCGGGCGGCCGGGCCGACGTCCGCGAGCGCTCCACGACCGTGGCCATGCACCTGCTCCGGCGGCTCCTGAGAGGGGAGGAGGAGGGGATCCTCTGAGCGGCCCGCGGGCGCGGATGTTCGTGGCCCTCGACCTTCCGGACGAGTCGCGCGCGGGCCTGGCCCGGTGGCGCGACGCGCTCGTGCGCGGGCGACGCGACCTGCGGCCGGTTCCCGAGGACCACCTGCACGTCACGCTCGCCTTCCTGGGCTGGCAGGACGAGTCGGCGGCGGACTCCATCGCGGCGTCCGCGGGCGCCGCGGTCGACGGCCTCCGGCGCCCGCGGCTCACCCCCACGGAGGTGCGCGGCGTCCCCGAGCGGCGCCCGCGCCTGTTCGCGCTCGACCTGCTGGACGAGGGCGGGCACGCCGGGGCCCTTCAGGCCGCGGTGGCGGCGGCGCTGGAGCGCGACCGCCTCTACGAGCCGGAGCGGCGGGCGTTCTGGCCCCACGTCACGCTCGCGCGCGCCAAGCGGGGCGAGCGGCGCGTGGACACGCTGCCGGCGGGGCGCCCGCCCCTGCCCGCGTTCGAGCCCACCGAGCTGACCCTCTACCGCTCCACGCTGCGGCCCCAGGGGGCGTTGTACGAGCCGCTGGGGCGCACGACGCTGGCCGCATAGCGGCCCCACGGCGATCCCGCCCGCGGGGGGCGAACGTCTGTCCGGTCGCGCTCCTACCTTGTGTCGTTCCAGAGCCTCTAGGAGACGCGTCAAATGGAGAAGGAACAGGAGAAGGCCGCCAAGGCCCGCGAGTCGGCCCTGAAGGGCGCGCTCACGCAGATCGAGCGGCAGTTCGGAGCCGGCTCGATCATGAAGATGGGCGACGACGCCTTTGCCGTCTCGGTGGAGGCGGTCCCCACGGGCGCGATCTCGCTCGACCTCGCGCTGGGCGTCGGCGGGCTGCCGCGCGGGCGGATAGTCGAGATCTTCGGCCCGGAGTCCTCGGGCAAGACCACGCTGCTCTACCACGTGCTCGCGAACGCCCAGAAGCTCGGCGGCATCTGCGCGTTCATCGATGCCGAGCACGCCATGGACCCCGTCTACGCCAAGCGCATCGGCGTGGACATCGACGAGCTGCTCGTCTCCCAGCCGGACCACGGCGAGCAGGCGCTCGAGATCGCCGACCTCCTGATCCGCTCGGGCGCCGTGGACGTCGTGGCGATCGACTCCGTCGCCGCGCTCACGCCGAAGGTCGAGCTGGAGGGCGCGATGGGGGACCAGAGCGTCGGCCTGCAGGCACGGATGATGAGCCAGGCGATGCGCAAGCTCGCGGGCAACCTGAACCGCGCCAACACGCTCTGCGTGTTCACCAACCAGATCCGCGAGAAGGTGGGCGTGATGTTCGGCTCGCCGGAGACCCAGCCGGGTGGCCGCGCGCTCAAGTTCTATTCCTCGCAGCGACTCGACATCCGCCGCATCGAGACCCTCAAGGAGGGAACCGAGGCGGTCGGCAACCGGGTGCGCGTGAAGGTCGTGAAGAACAAGGTCGCGGCGCCGTTCCGGCAGGCCGAGTTCGACATCGAGTACGGCATGGGGATCAGCTCCGAGGGGTGCATCCTCGACCTGGGGATCGAGCACGGCATCGTCCAGAAGTCGGGCTCGTTCTTCTCCTACGGGGACGAGCGGCTCGGCCAGGGCCGCAACAACGTGAAGGGCTACCTGCGCGAGCGCCCGGACGTCGCCCAGGAGATCGAGAACAAGATCTACGAGGTCCTGGGCGCCCAGCCCGCCGGCGCGCCGCTGGCAGCCGTCGAGGCACCGCCCACGGAGGAGGGCGCCGAGGAGGTCGCTCCGGCGGCTGAGGAGGCGCCGCAGGAGCAGGCCGCATAGGCCTGGGCGGCCCGCGGCGCCGTGGCCGACCCGGTCCCCGACCTCGCCGAGATCGAGAAGGCGCTCGGGTACGCCCATCGCTCGCTCGCGCGGCGTGAGCAGACCGTCGCCGAGATCCGCGGGCGCCTCGAGCGGCGCGAGCTGAGCGCCGCGACCGTCGAGGCCGTCCTCGCCGAGCTGAGCGCGACCGGCCTGCTGGACGACGCGCGCTTCGCTTGCCGGTTTGCGGCGGACAAGCGGGAGCTGGACCAATGGGGCACGCGCCGGATCGTGGAGGACCTCGAGCGGCGCGGGGTCGGCCGCGAGGAGATCGAGGCCGCGGTCGCCGAGAGCGGCCACCGCGACGAGCTCGACACGGCCCTGCTGCTCCTCGAGCGGCGCATGCCCCGGGCGCCGCGCGACGACCGCGAGCGCGACCGCGCCTGGCGGCTGCTGGTGCGGCGCGGCTACGAGCCCGAGCTCGCGTACGAGGCCGTCCGCGAGCACCAGCGCTCGGGCGCGGCGGACGGCGCCTGACCGGGCTGGGCAAGGGCGGTCGCCGGTTGCCACCTCCGGGGTGCGTGGTTACCCTCATGTAAGCGGCCGGCACGGCCGCCGTGAGACCGGAACATGGCGCAGATCAGCACTTTCAGAGCGACACGAACGGCGGGCGGGAGCCCGCGGAGCACTTGACCGTCAGAGCCCCTTAGGAGAGGCCGCTCGCGCGCCGGGGAGGCGCGCGCCGGCCGGGCAACGCCAACTTCCGCCTCTCGCGGCGCTGAGCCGCAACCGCTCGACTGCTGAGAGATCGAGGCCGGTGCCCTGCGCGCCGGATCAAGGAGACAGCGATGGAGATAGCGGTGACGGCGCTCGTGGCGGCTGCGGTCGCGGTGGCGGTGGTGCTGCTCGTTCAGCGCCCGCGCGCGCTGGCCGCGGGCGGCGGCGCCGTCGCGCCGCCGGAGCGCGCGGAGCAGGCCCCGGCGCCGCTCTCGCCGGCGCGCCGCGACGAGCTCGAGGAGGAGCTCCTCGCCCGGCGGTCCGAGATCGCACGCCTCGAGGAGCGGCTGCGCGCTCGCGAGAGCGCGCTCGACGCGAAGGAGGGTGAGCTGGGCGAGAAGGAGCGCTCGCTCGAGGACCGGAGCCGGAACCTCGACCACGCGCGCGAGGAGCTGCGCGACGCGAAGCGCGACCACCTGCGCGAGCTCGAGCGGGTGGCGGGGCTGAGCCCCGGACAGGCGAAGCAGATCATGATGCGCGAGTTGGAGGACGAGCTGCGCCACGAGAGCGCGCGGCTCGTGCGGCAGGTCGAGGAGGAGGCGCGCCAGGACGCGGACAGGCGCGCGCGGAGCATCCTCTCGACCGTGATGCAGCGGCTGGCCTCCGGCCACGCGGTCGAGACCACGGTCTCGGTGGTGGAGCTCAAGTCGGACGAGCTGAAGGGCCGGATCATCGGCCGCGAGGGCCGCAACATCCGCACCCTCGAGACGCTGACGGGGATCGACTTCATCATCGACGACACGCCGGGCGCGGTCCTGCTCTCGGGATTCGACGGCGTGCGCCGCGAGATCGCCCGGCTCACGCTGGAGCGGCTCCTCGTGGACGGCCGCATCCATCCTGCGCGGATCGAGGAGGCCTACCACCACGCCAAGTCCGAGATCGACAAGCACGTGGTCGAGATCGGCGAGCAGGCTGTGTTCGAGGCCAACGTCGGCTCGGTGCACCCCGAGCTCGTGAAGCTGCTCGGGCGCCTGCGCTTCCGGACGAGCTACGGCCAGAACGTCCTGCACCATTCCGTCGAGTGCTCGCGGCTCGCCGCGATGCTCGCCGAGGAGCTGGGCGCGGACGCGCGCGTGGCGGCGCGCGCGGCGCTGCTGCACGACATCGGCAAGGCGGTGTCGCACGAGACCGAGGGCCCGCACGCGCTCGTCGGGGGCGAGCTGGCACGGCGCTTCAAGGAGTCGGAGGCGGTGGCGCACGCCATGGAGGCCCACCACAACGAGGTCGAGCCGCAGACGGTGGAGGCCGTGATCGTCCAGGTGGTGGACGCCCTGTCGGGCGCCCGGCCCGGGGCGCGCGGCGAGTCGCTCGAGCACTACGTCAAGCGCCTCCACGAGCTGGAGGAGATCGCCTCTCGCCACGAGGGCGTGGACAAGGTCTACGCGATGCACGCGGGGCGCGAGATCCGCGTGATCGTCGAGCCCGGGGAGGTGGACGACGACGCTGCGGCGATGCTGTCGCGGAAGATCGCCCGCGACGTGGAGCGCGAGCTCGAGTACCCCGGGCAGATCAAGGTCACCGTCATCCGCGAGAGCCGCTCCACCGACTACGCTCGCTGACCGATGAAGACGTACCACCTGACCACCTTCGGGTGCCAGATGAACGAGCACGATTCCGAGCGGATGAAGGGCATGCTCGACTCGCTCGGGTACGCCGAGGTGGGCGAGCGCGCCGGCGCCGACCTGATCCTCTTCAACACCTGCTCCATCCGCGAGAAGGCCGACAACCGGCTCGTGGGGCACCTGGGCGAGGCGAAGCGCCTGAAGGCGGAGGACCCCACCCGGGTGGTCGGCGTGGGCGGCTGCTGGTCCCAGTCCGTGAAGGAGGGCGTCTTCGAGCAGTTCCCGTTCGTGGACGTGGCGTTCGGGCCCGGCCAGGTGCACCGGCTGGCCGAGTTCCTCACGAGCGACAGCCTCTCGGCGCAGGGCTACTTCGAGTTCGAGGGCTTCACCGGCCACCTGCCGATGAAGCGCGAGCGCGACTTCCAGGCCTGGGTGCAGATCTCGGTCGGATGCAACTGCGCGTGCTCGTACTGCATCGTGCCCTCCACGCGCGGGCGTGAGGTGTCGCGGCCGCTTGCGGAGCTGCGCGCCGAGGTGGAGCGGCTCGCCGCGGACGGCGTCCGCGAGGTGACCCTGCTCGGCCAGAACGTGTGCTCCTACGGGCGCGACCTGCCGCGCGGCGCCAAGTCGACGTTCGCCGAGCTGCTGGCCGAGGTCGACGCCGTGGAGGGAATCCGGCGGATCCGCTACACCAGCCCGCACCCGAAGGACATCCGCGAGGACGTGATCGCCGCGCACGCCGAGCTGGACTCGGTCTGCGAGCACATCCACCTGCCGCTCCAGTCGGGCTCGAGCCGCGTCCTGAAGGCCATGCGCCGCACGTACGGGCGCGAGCGCTACCTGGACCGCGTGGCGATGATCCGCGAGCGGGTGCCGGACTGTGCGCTCAGCACGGACATCATCGCCGGCTTCCCCGGTGAGACCGACGCGGACTTCGAGGAGACGATGGAGGTCGTGGAGGAAGTGCGCTTCGACTCCGCGTTCACGTTCGCGTTCTCGCCGCGGCGCGGCACCGAGGCGGCAACGCTGCCGGAACAGGTCCCGCCCGAGGTGAAGCGCGAGCGCATGGAGCGGCTCGTGGAGACGGTGCAGCGGCACGCGACGGAGCGCGCGCAGCGCTTCGTCGGCCGGACGATGGAGGTGCTCGTGGAGGGCCCCTCGCGCACCGACCCGGCGAGGCTCCGGGGCCGGATCAGCCACAACAAGACCGTCAACTTCGCCGGCGTGGCCGAGCCGGGAGAGCTCGCCGGCGTCGAGATCGCCTCCGCCACGAGCACCACGCTCGCGGGCGAGGAGGCGCTACTGGCCCGCCTGGCCGGCTGAGGCCAGGGCCCGCTCCAGCTCGCGGAGGGCGGCACGCGCGGCCAGGAGGCCGTCGCCGTTCCACCAGAGGCGGTCGTCGACCACCTGCGCCTTGCGGAGCCCGGCGCTCGCGGGCGTGGCCCGGACTCCCGGGGCGCGCGAGACGAGCACGACGTCCGCGCCCCTGCGCTCCTCCGCCGGCACGAGGCCCGCGTCGGCCACCACCTTCCCTGGGAACGACTCGGGTCGCGCCAGGCGAGTGCGGCCCGGCAGCATCCGCACGACGGCCACGCGCGTGCCCTCGAGCGGCCGCAGGCGCCGTCGCGCCGCCGCCGCGGTCCGGTCCCAGCGCGAGAGCAGCGCCTCGGCGTCGTTGGTGCGGCCGAGCGCCTCGCCGTAGAGGCGCAGGTCGAGCTTCCAGTTGGCCGCCCGGCCGCCCTCGGTCATGACGGTCGGGGCGATCTTGCTGAGCCGCTCCCAGAGCTGCCCCTGCAGCGACTTGTCCGCGAGGATCACGTCGGGGTCGAGCACCTTGACCCGCAGCAGGTGCTGCCCCAGGAGCGGCCGCTCGACCCTGAGGCCCGGGCGGCGCAGGTAGTAAGGGGCGCGCGCGCCCGGCAGCAGCGCGGCCACCGGTTCGTCGCGCAGCGCCAGGATCGCGTCGAGGGCGCCGTCCGTGAGCGCGAGCGGCAGCTCGGCCTCCCCGGGCACCTTGCTCTCCCCGGCCGCGTGCGCGACCTTCAGCGGCTTCTCGTTCTCGCGCGTCTGGTCGAAGCCCTGGCCGCAGCCGGCTGCGGCGACGACGAGAACGGCCAGCGAGACGCGGAGCGGGCGGGGCATCGGCCGTAGATGAATAGCGGACGGGCCCGCGGCCATACTCCCCGCGTGCGCGTGATCGCCCTGTTCGGGCCCACCGGTGTCGGCAAGACCGCCGTCGCCATCGCGCTCGCGGAGCGGCTCCGGGCGTCGGGCGAGGACCCGCTGGCGATCTCGGCGGACGCCCTCCAGGTCTACCGCGGCCTCGAGCTGCTGACGGGCGCCGCCACCCGCGAGGAGAGGGGGAGGCTCGAGCACCGGCTCCTGTCCTTCGTGCCGCCCGCGGAGACGTTCTCGGCGGGAGCCTTCGCCGAGCTGGCCCACGCGGAGGTGGACGCTGCGCTCCGGGCGGGCCGCAGGCCGCTCGTGGTCGGCGGCACCGGGCTCTACATGCAGGCCGCGCTCACGGACCTCGAGCTGCGGCCGCCGGTGCCCGCGGAGGTGCGGGAGCGGCTGGAGGCGGAGCTCGACGCCCGCGGGAGCCCCGCGCTGCACGCCGAGCTGGCGGAGCGCTCCGCGGAGGCGGCGGCTGCGATCGAGCCGGGCGACCGGACGCGGGTGCTGCGCGCCCTCGAGCTGCTCGAGACCGGCGCGGAGCCCGCCCCAGTGGGCGAGGGCTCCCGGCTCTGGACGGCCGCCCTCCGCCATCCGACGCTCCTGTGCGGGCTCGTCATGGACCGCGAGGCGCTCTACGCCAGGATCGACGAGCGCGTGGATGCGATGGTCGCCGCGGGCGCGGTCGAGCAGGTCCGCAGGGCGGACGCCGCCGGCGCCTCGCGCACCGCGCGCGCTGCGCTCGGGTTCGCGGAGCTGCTCGAAGGCGACGTGGACGGCATGAAGCGCCGCACCCGCAACCTGGCGAAGCGTCAGCTGACCTGGCTCCGGCGCCTCGAGGGCGCGGAGCTCGTGGACCTCACGGACGCCGGGGTCGAGGGCGCCGCGGCCGAGATCGAGGCCCGCGCCCGGAGATAGAGTGCCCCGCCGTGCGCTTCGAGAAGTGGCAGGCGCTCGGCAACGACTACGCGATCGTGGCCGAGCGCGATCTCCCGTTCCCGCTCACAGCGGGCCGCGTCCGCGCGCTCTGCGCGCCGCACACCGGGATCGGGTCGGACGGGATCCTGCTGCTGTCCGAGACGGACGAGCGCGGATTCGTCGCGGAGCTGCGGATCTTCAACCCGGACGGCTCGGAGGCCGAGCTCTCCGGCAACGGCGTGCGCGAGGCCGTGCTCTACCTGCGCCGCAACGGCTGGGTGGACCACGACAGCTTCTCTGTGCGCACGGCCGCGGGGGAGATCAGGCCGCGGATCACGGGCCCGGACACCTGCCGGATCGACATGGGCCGCGCGCAGCTCCGCTCGGAGCGTGACTTCCCGTCCGGCGCGGACGACGGCGCCGGGACTGTGCGGGTCGAGGACCGCGAGTTCGCCTTCCAGTTCGTGCAGGTGGGCAACCCCCAGTGCTCGATCGAGCTGGAGAGCGGGATCGAGGAGCTCGACCTGGCGCGCTATGGAGCGCCGATCGAGCGACACGAGTGGTTCCCGCGGCGCACGAACGTCTCGTTCTGGCAGCGCGAGGACGACGGCCGGATCCGGGCGCGGATCTTCGAGCGCGGGGTGGGGGAGACGATGTCCTCGGGGACCGGCGCCACCGGCGCCGCCGTCGCGGCCGTTCTGCGCGGGTTGGACAGCCCCGTGACCGTCCGCCTCGACGGCGGGGAGCTCGAGGTGGAGGTCGGCGAGGACATGCATGTGGATCTGACCGGCTGGGCGGTGCCCGTGTACCGCGGCGAGCTCAGCGACGAGTTCCTGGGAGGTCTCAGTGAGATCGAGTGAGCGTCTGGAGCGGCTGCCGCCGTACCTGTTCGCGGAGCTGGAGCGCAAGGTGGCCGCGAAGAAGGCGGCCGGCGTGGACGTGATCAGCCTCGGCATCGGCGACCCCGACATGCCCACGCCGGCGGACACGATCGGCGCGCTCGCGCGGGCGGCCGCCGATCCCGGCACCCACCGGTACCCGTCGAACCGCGGCCGGCCGGAGCTGCGCGAGGCCTTCGCCCGCTTCTACGAGCGGCGCTTCGGCGTGGACCTGGACCCGGGGACGGAGGTCGTGCCCGCGCTGGGCGCCAAGGAGGCGGTCTTCAACCTGAACCTCGCCTTCCTCGACCCCGCGACGGCCGCGCTGGCGGCGGACCCGGGCTACCCCGTCTACACCGGCGGCCCGCTGCTGGCCGGCGCCGAGGCGGTCCTGATGCCGCTGCTGCCCGAGCGCGGCTTCGCGCCCGACCTCGGCGCGATCTCCGCCGCGGACCGCGAGCGCGCGCGCCTGATGTTCCTGAACTACCCGAACAACCCCACCGGCGCAGTGGTGCCGGACGGGCTGTTCGAGGAGGCCGTGGAGTTCGCCCGCGCCAACGACGTTCTGATGGTCCACGACGCCTCCTACACGGAGACCACCTACGACGGCTACGTCGCGCCGAGCTTCCTCGCGACGCCGGGAGCCAAGGACGTGGGCATCGAGGTCTTCTCGCTCTCCAAGGGCTGGAACATGACCGGCTGGCGGACCGGCGCGCTCGTGGGGAACGCCGAGGCGCTCGAGGCGTATTGGAAGCTCAAGACCAACATCGACTCGGGCATGTTCGAGGCCGTCCAGCTCGCGGCGGCGGAGGCGCTCGAGACGGGCCCGCCGCCCGCGATGAGCGAGGTCTACAAGCGGCGGCGCGACCTCGTGTGCTCGGCGCTCGCCGAGATCGGCGTGGACATCGATCCGCCGCGGGCCACGATCTACGTGTGGGCGCCGGTGCCCGCGGGTCACACGTCTGAGTCGTTCTGCGAGCTGGTCCTCGAGGAGTCCGGCGTCGTGGTGTCCCCCGGCGGCGCCTACGGCCCCAACGGCGAGGGCTTCTTCCGGATCTCGCTCACCATCGACGACGACCGGCTGGCCGAGGCCGTCGAGCGACTGCGGTCGAACATGGGGGGCTGAGGTGCACTACGCGGGGGGCGTGCCGCTCCAGGGCTGGCTCCAGCTGGCGGTGCTGGAGGAGGTGCGCGCCGCGGAGCCGCCGATCAGGCTCAGCGCCCTCTTCTTCGAGCCGGGCGCGGCCGAGCAGGTGGCCGCCGAGATCCAGGCGCTCGGCGAGGTGGTCGTGGGGCTGGGGGCTCCGCTCTCGGTCCACGGGGACGGGTCCGCACGGGCCTCCGACGAGCTGCTGGCGGCACGCGGAGTGGCGCCGCAGCGGGCCAGCAGCGAGCTCTCGCGCCTCGTAGCGATGCTGAGCGGCCTGCCCGTCTTCCGGCCCGCCACCGAGGGGGCCGAGAGCGGCCCGGTCCCGGAGGGCGCCTTCCGCGACTTCCCGCTCTTCGAGACGAACCCGGACGGCGTCTACTGCGCGCTTCAGGGGCGCCGGCTGCCCGCGAAGCGGCACCCGCTCGGCATGCAGCTCCGGATTGACGAGCTGGCGGGCGACCACGTGATCGACGACGGCGGCGACCTCTGGCACCGGCGCATCGAGGAGCTCGACGCGGTCGCATGTGCCCTCTGCGCCCACCGCTACGCCGTCGGCCACGCCTCGTGGGTGGGGGACGACGCGGACGGGGCGATCGTCCTGCCCGGCTCCTCTCTGCCGAACGAGTTCGCGCGCGCGGGAGTCGTTCCGCCCGTGGAGCGGCTGCAGCTGCCGCCGGTCACGCACGCCTAGACTGGAGGCGCATGGATCGAGGCCGGAACGGCCGCAACGCGGAGACCCGCCCCGGCGAGGGCGTCCGCAACCCGAGGGCGCGCCAGCGCGCGCTGCTGATCGGCGTCTCGCCCGGCGAGCCCGACCTCAGCGAGCTGCGCGAGCTGCTCCGGACGGCGGGCGTGGCGGTGGCAGGAGAGCTGGTCCAGCGGCGCGAGCGCCCCGACCCCGACCGCTACCTCGGGCGCGGCAAGCTGGCCGAGCTGAAGCGGGCGATCAAGGAGCACGACGCCAACCTGGTCGCCTGCGACGACGAGCTGGTGCCGCGCCAGGAGCGCAACCTCGAGATGGAGCTCGACGTGCCGGTCATCGACCGCACGGCGATCATCCTCGACATCTTCGCCGACCACGCCGGCTCTGCCGAGGGCAAGCTCCAGGTCGAGCTCGCCCAGCTCGAGTACAACCTCGCCCGCATGCGCGGGCTGTGGACCCACCTCGAGCGGCTCGGCGCCGGGATCGGCACGAGGGGGCCGGGCGAGTCCCAGATCGAGACCGACCGGCGGCTGGCGCGCGACCGCATCGCAGCGCTGCGGCGCCGGCTGCGGCGCACGAAGGCCACGCGCGGCACGATGCGCCAGGAGCGCGAGCGTGCGGGCCTGCCCACCGTCGCGCTCGCGGGGTACACCAACGCCGGCAAGTCGACGCTGATGAACGCCCTGACCGGCTCCGACGTGGGCGTTCGCGAGCGCCTGTTCCACACGCTCGACCCGACCACCCGCTCGTTCGAGATCGGCGGCCGCACCTACCTGCTGACCGACACCGTCGGCTTCATCCGCAAGCTGCCGCACCAG
>JAFGJG010000128.1 GCA_016929195.1 Thermoleophilaceae bacterium | reverse complement strand
CGTCATCGAGGTCGTCAAGGGCGGCCTCATCATCGACCTCGGGGTGCGCGGCTTCCTGCCCGCCTCGCTCGTCGACATCCGGCGCGTCCAGAACCTCGACGAGTTCCTCGGCCAGAAGATCGAGTGCAAGGTCATCGAGCTCAACCGCTCGCGCAACAACGTCGTGCTCTCGCGCCGCGCGGTGCTCGAGGAGGAGCGCAAGGAGGTCCGCCAGCAGATCCTCGACCGGCTCCAGCCCGGCATGGTCGTGGAGGGCGCCATCTCGAACATCGTGGACTTCGGCGCCTTCGTGGACCTGGACGGGATCGACGGCCTGATCCACATCTCCGAGCTCTCGTGGAGCCACGTGAACCACCCGTCGGAGATCCTCTCGATCGGCGACGTGGTGCCGGTCAAGGTCCTCGACATCGATCGCGAGCGACAGCGGATCTCGCTCGGCCTCAAGCAGACGCAGGCCGACCCGTGGCAGCGTGTGATCGAGACCTACCAGGTGGGCGACGAGCTCGAGGGCAAGGTCACCAAGGTCGTGACCTTCGGCGCCTTCGTGGAGATCATGGACGGGGTCGAGGGCCTCGTGCACATCTCCGAGCTGGCCCAGCACCACGTGGAGAACCCGCGCGAGATCGTCGAGCCAGGGCAGGCCGTGCGCGTGAAGATCCTCGAGATCGACTCCGAGCGCCGCCGCCTCTCGCTGAGCGTGAAGCGGGTCCAGGACCAGCTCGAGCACATCAAGACGGCCACCGCGTCCTCGGCGCCGCCCGGCGGCACCGACGACATCGGCGACGTCCCCGACCTCGGCCTGTCCGAGGACGTGTTCGCCGGCCCGCAGGTGAGCGGCGCGGCGGATCTCGCGGCCGCCATGCAGGAGGCGCAGGCCGCCGAGGAGGCGGAGGCCCCCGAGGCGCCGGAGGCCCCCGAGGCGCCCGAGGCCGAGGCTGAGGCTGAGGCCCCCGAGTCGGCCGAGGCCACCGAGGAAGCGTCCGAGCCCGAGGAGGCCGAGCCGGCCGCCGAGGGCGACGACGAGGCCGAGACCGAAGCCACCTAGGTGGACAGCCCGGTCCGCCGGGTGCCCTTCGTCGGGCTGACGGGCGGGCTCGGAGCCGGCAAGTCGGAGGCGCTCAAGGCGCTGGCCGAGCTCGGCGCGATGACCCTGTCGACGGACGAGGTCGCGCACGAGGTGCTCGCGTCCGAGCGTGACGCCGTGGTCGAGCGGCTGGGGCCCGAGGTCGCGCCGGGCGGCGTCATCGACCGGGCCGCGGTCGCCGAGCGGGTCTTCGGCGACGACGAGGCACGCGCCTGGCTGGAGGGGCTCCTGTGGCCGAAGGTGGGCGCGCGCGTGGTGGAGTGGCGCGCCGAGGCGGACGCGACGGAGCCGCGCGCCGCCGTCGTGGAGGTGCCGCTGCTTTTCGAGTCGGGGATGGGGCCCGTGTTCGACGCGACGATCGCGGTGGTGGCCGAGGAGGCGGAGCGCGAGCGGCGGGCGGCCGCGCGCGGCCACGCCGCCGTCGCGGGCCGCGAGCGCCGGCAGCTCTCGCAGGACGAGAAGTCGCAAAGAGCGGACTACACGGTCCGCAACGACGGAACGTTGGAGGAGTTGAAGCAGGTGCTGTCGCAGGTACTTGCGAAACTCGAACGGTCCCCATGAGCCAGGCAGCAGCCCGCCCCCGGATCCGGCCGGCGCGCACGCGCCGGACCGCAGCGGCCGCGCGCCGCCGCGTCGTGCTGGCCGCACTCGCCGTGATCGTGGTGGCGAGCATCACCGCCGGCGTGGTTGTGGGCGCCGGTCCGCTCGGCGACGCGGTGCGCGAGATCACGCTTCCGCTCCGCCACGACGACATCATCCGCCAGCAGGCTGCCGACAAGGGCCTCGATCCGGCGCTGGTGGCGGCCGTGATCTACGCGGAGTCGAAGTTCAGGGACCAGACCTCCCACGCCGGCGCCCGCGGCCTGATGCAGATCACCCCCGCCACCGCGGAGTTCATCGCGCGCGACTCGGGCGGCACCCGCTTCGTGCAGGCCGACCTCGCCACGCCGCAGATCAACATCTCCTACGGCACCTACTACCTGCGCTACCTCCTGGACCGCTACGACCAGAAGGAGATGATCGCCGTGGCCGCCTACAACGCGGGGCACGGCAACGTGGACCGCTGGGTGCGGGCCGCCGGCGGCACCGACTCCTTCGAGCTCGGCGACATCCGCTTCCCCGAGACGCGCGCGTACGTGGAGAACGTGCTCGGCCGGCGCGGCGAGTACCGCGACCACTACGGCGACGAGCTCGGGCTCTAGGTGGTGGCCTTCTCCCAGCGCGCGTAGGCCTCCTCGACGGCCCGCTTGGCCGCCGCGTGGCGCTCGGCCGACTCGCCGGTGAGATGTGGCGAGCTCCAGCGGGCCGGGTCGGCCAGCTCGTCCTCCAGCGCTCGCAGCGAGGCCTCGGCGCGCTCGACCTCCCGCTCCAGCTCCGCGACGCGGCGGCGCTCGTTCTTCGACGGTCCCGCCCGCTTCGGGCGCTCGGGTCGCGGCTTCGCCTGCCTGCGCGGCGCGGGCGGCTTCGCCTCGCGCTCCTCGCGCACGCGCAGGTACTCGGCCCAGCCGCCCTCGTAGCTGTGGAGCGTGCGCTCCTCGAGGGCGACGGTGCGCCGGCCGACGGCGTCGAGCAGGGCGCGGTCGTGCGAGACGAGCAGGAGGGCGCCCTCGAAGGAGACGAGCGCGTCCTCCAGCGCCTCGCGCGCGTCGAGGTCGAGGTGGTTGGTCGGCTCGTCGAGGATCAGGACGTTCGAGTCGGAGGCCACGAGGATCGCGAGCGAGAGCCGGCGGCGCTCGCCGCCGGAGAGTCCGTCGAGCGGCTTGTCGGCCTCCTCGCCCGAGAACAGGAAGCGGCCGAGGAGGGCGCGCGCCTTGCCGGGGCTGAGCCCGGTCGCGCGCTGCGCGGCCTCGAGCGCGGTCCCGGTCGAGCCGAGCTCCGACGAGTGCTGCGTGAGGTAGCCGAGCTTCACGTTGTGGCCCCGCTTCACGCGGCCGCCGTCGAGCTCGCGGTTGCCGGCCAGCGCCTCGATCAGCGTGGTCTTGCCGGCGCCGTTCGGGCCGACGAGCGCGACGTGCTCGCCCCGCTCCAGCCACAGCTCGCCGCCCTCGATCAGCGTCTTGCCGCCGATGCCCAGCTCGATGTCCTCCGCGTCGAGCACGACGCGGCCGGTCCGCTCGGCCTGCCCGAAGCTGAACCCGAGCGTCCGCGTGTCGCGCGGGTCCCGCTCGTACGTGGGCATGCGCTCGATCGTCTTGATGCGCGACTGCACCTGCCGGGCCTTGGTCGCCTTGTAGCGGAAGCGCTCGATGAAGCGCTCCATCCGGGCGATCTCGGCCGTCTGCCTGTCGATCGCGCGCCCCAGCTGGAGCTCGCGCGCCGCGCTCTCGCGGCGCCATGCGTGCCAGGAGCCCGGGAAGAAGCGCGCGCGGCCGGCCTCGAGCTCGAGCACCGAGGTGCCCACGGCCTCGAGGAACCAGCGGTCGTGCGCCACGAGCACGACGGCGGCGTCCAGGCCGGTGAGGTAGCCCTCGAGCCATTCGAGCGACGCGATGTCGAGGTGGTTGGTGGGCTCGTCGAGCAGGAGCAGATCGGGATCGCCCGCGAGCGCGCGCGCGAGCGACGCGCGCGTGAGCTCGCCTCCCGAGAAGGTGCCTAGGCTGCGGTCGAGCGCTTCGTCGCCGAAGCCCAGGCCGTGCAGGGGCCCGAGCGCGCGCGTGCGCCAGTCCCAGCCGCCCGCGTGCTCGAGCCGCGCCTGCGCCTTGGCGTAGCGGTCGAGCAGGCTGTGGTCGTCCGGGCGCGCGCCCATCTCGGCCTCGAGGTGCGCGAGCCGCTCCTCGAGGGCCACGAGCTCGCGGCATCCGCTCAGCACGTAGTCGCGGAGGCTGACGTCGCGCTCGCGCGGCGGCCGCTGGTCGTGGAGAGCGAGCCGCGTGCCCTTCGCGAGCACGAGCTCGCCGCCGTCCACGCCGGTCTCCCCGGAGAGCATCCGGAGCAGCGTGGTCTTGCCGGCCCCGTTGCGGCCGGCGAGCGTCATGCGGTCGCGCCGCTCGAGCTTGAAGGACACGTCCCGGAAAAGCGGCGCACCCGCGATGTCCTTGTCGAGAGCGGATGCGATGACCACGGCCATGGTCGTTTGAGGCTATTCCGTCACAGAAGCGCGTTGAGCGGTCACACGCCGGCGGCCACGCTTGGGGGGTGGGCCGAGTTGACCGCGCATATGGCTGCAAAGTCGGCCCACCCTCCGTGGCCGAGATCGCGGCGCTCGCAGGAGGCCAACACGGGGTGCTCGGCCGAAGGCAGCTGCTGGAGCTCGGCCTGAGCCGCCACACCATCGACCGGTGGGTCTGCTCCGGTCGCCTTCACCGCCTCCATCGAGGGGTCTATGCGCTCGGCCACCGGGTGATCTCGGCGCGCGGCCGTGAGCTCGCGGCGGTCATGGCCTGCGGACCCGGTGCGCTGTTGAGCCACCGTTCGGCTGCCGTCCTCTGGGCGATCCGCCGGTCGAGCGCCTCGATGGAGGTGACCGCTCCCAGATCCGCCGGCCCTCGCCCGGGGATCGGAGTGCACCGCTCACGAGCGATCGCGCCCGAGGACCGCGCCACGTGCGATGGCATCCCGGTCACGAGCCCGGCGCGGACGCTCGTGGACCTCGCCGACGTACTGAGCGCGCAGCGGCTCGCGGAC
Source organism: Thermoleophilaceae bacterium (assembly GCA_016929195.1). GTDB lineage: Bacteria > Actinomycetota > Thermoleophilia > Solirubrobacterales > Thermoleophilaceae > JACVRW01. The sequence goes on along the minus strand of JAFGJG010000128.1, from coordinate 686 downwards.
GTCGTCCACGAGGCGGAGGTCCAGCGGATCTTCGATCTGAGAGAGGTGGGCGCCGCGCTCGAGCGGGGGAGGGGCCGGCGTGGAGCCGCGAAGCTCAGGAAGGTGCTGCGTACCTACGAGCCCCCGCAGATGACCCGCAGCGACGCCGAGCGAGCCTTCCTCCGCCTGTGCGCCGACCACGCTCTCCCCAGCCCGCAATCGAATGTGCTGATCGGGCCCTACGAGGTCGACTTCCTATGGCCCGAGGCGCGACTGGTGGTCGAGCTGGACGGCGGCGCCACCCACCGAACCCAGCGTGCATTCGTCAACGACAGGCGCCGCGACCGCGACCTGGCGGTGAGAGGCATCCAGGTCCTCCGCGTCACCTGGTGGGACCTCGCCGAGCGGCCCCGAAGCGTGGCGGGCGAGCTCCGCCAGGTGCTCCTGGCCCGCTGCTAGCGTCACGAGGCCATGCCCGAGTTCCGCGTGAATCCCGCCTATCGGCCCATCGCGGACCAGGTTGCCGCCCGGGACGGGCTCGCCGAGGGCCTCGGCGCGGACGAGCGCTTCCAGACCCTCCTCGGCGTGACCGGGTCGGGCAAGACCGCGACCATGGCGTTCACCATCGAGCAGGTCCAGCGGCCGGCGCTCGTGATCGCCCACAACAAGACGCTCGCCGCCCAGCTCTGCAACGAGTTCCGCGAGTT
>JAFGJG010000127.1 GCA_016929195.1 Thermoleophilaceae bacterium | reverse complement strand
GCCACGAACCACTTCGAGGCGGGCGGCTTCGTGCGCAGCAACGACGAGGTGAAGTACCCGAACCTCATGTACCACTTCCTCCCGATCGCGGTGCGCTACGACGGCACGCTGCCGCCGGGCGGCGGCGGTCACGGATACCAGGTGCACGTGGGGCCGATGTACTCCGACGTGCGCGGCTCGCTCAGGGTGAGGAGCGCCGATCCGCGCGAGCACCCGGCGCTGCGCTTCAACTACCTCTCGACGGAGAACGACCGGCGCGAGTGGGTGGAGGCCATCCGGGCCACGCGCAGGATCCTGTCGCAGCCGGCCTGGGCGGAGCTCGACGGCGGCGAGCTGTCGCCGGGGCCGGAGGTGGAGACCGACGAGCAGATACTCGACTGGGTGGCGAGCGATGCGGAGACCGCGCTGCACCCCTCCTGTACCTGCCGCATGGGCACGGGCGAGCTGTCGGTGGTCGACCCCGGCTCGATGCGCGTGCACGGGACCGAGGCCCTGCGCGTGGTGGACGCGTCGGTCTTCCCCTACGTCACGAACGGCAACATCTACGCGCCGACGATGATGACCGCGGAGAAGGCGGCCGACCTGATCCTGGGCAACGAGCCGGCGGCCGCGGAGCCGGTCGAGTTCTACAGGCACCCCCAAGAAGCCCGCAAATAGCGTCAAAGCGCGGCGGCCGCGGCTTTGCGCAGGGGTCCCTGACTGAAATAGGGTCGTCGCGTGGGTGACCGGAGACTGCTGATCGTCGTGGCGCTCGTCGTCCTGGTCGCGTCGGCGTCGGTGGTGCCGGCCTTCGGTGCGGGCGGCGGACTGCTCGGGATCGGCAAGCAGAGCTTCAGGAGCGGCGCCGGGGCCTACCCGTATCCCTACCCCTATCCGTATCCCTATCCGCCCAAGCCGTGCAGCGGGGCGGCGCGGATCCGCTGCAACCTCCTGCTCCGCTCCTTCTTCCACTGTCGCCCGCCGACGTTCGAGCGTGCCGGATTCCTGTGCTTCAGGCCGGCGTCGGGGCATTGCCTCCGGTTCGCCCAGCCGCGATTCGCGCCATGCGGCCCGGTGCTCTCGCTGATCCCGCGGCCGTTCGGCCCGGCCGGCCGAGCGCGCCGGTAGCCGGCCTCGCGTCGAGCCGCGTCTGGCTCGGCGCGGCGGTCGCCGCCGCCGCGGCCGCGCCCGTCCTGGCACGCGGGGGGTACCTGCCCGCCGGTCGCGCCCTGTTCGTCGTGCTGGCGGGCTGCGCGCTGGTCGCGGCCGTGGCGACTCGCCCGGACGCCGCCCGGAGGACGATGCGGTCGGCGCCGGTGGCGGTCCTCGCCGCTCTCGCCGCGCTCGGCGCGGTCAGCGCCGCCTGGACCCTGGCCGGCGTCACGGACACGCTCAGGTGGGCGGCGCTCGTGTGCGGCTATGCCGGCGTCGCGGTAGCGGCCGGGGCGTTCGTCCGGACCGACCGCGATCTGAGGATCCTCGCGAGCGGCCTGGCCGTACTCGCGTACGTCGCCGGCCTCGCGGGGATCGCCGGCGTCGGGACGCTCACGGAGCCGTTCGCCGACCGCATCGACGGCACCTGGCGGGCCGGCGGGACGCTCGAGTACCCCCCGGCGCTCGGGTTGCTCCAGGTGTCCGCGCTGCCCGTGCTGCTGACCGCCATGGCGCGGAGGCCGGGCTCGCTAGCGGCGGCCGCGGCGGCGTCGGGGGCGGCGGTCGCCGGGATGTCCCTCGCGCTGACGGGGAGCCGCCTGTACCCGTTCCTCGCCGCCTGCCTGCTCGGGGCGGCCGTGCTGCGGCCGCGGGCCACGCTCCGGTCCGACGTGCGAACGGGGATGGCGGCCGCGGTGCTCGTCGCCGTCTCCGCGCTGGCCGCGGTGCTGCTCGCGCCCGGCAACCTGATCGCCCTGCTCGCGCCGCCCCTGCTCGCGGCGGTGTGCTGGCGCGCAGGCGCCCGAACAGACGCCCGCTTTCTGCTCGCTCTGCTCGCGGGCTTCGCCGCGCTGGTCGCGGTGGCGGCGGCGGGGCCGGCGGGCGACGGGCTCCACGGGCGAGCGGACCTCTGGGACGCCGCGTTGAGCACGGCCGCCGAGCGGCCGCTGCTGGGGGCCGGGGCGGACGCCTTCTTCGTGGCCTCGGTGGAGCATCAGAGCGGTGCGCTCGCGCGCTTCGCGCACGACCTGCCGCTCGAGCTGCTCGTGGAGCTGGGCGTCGCCGGATTGCTGCTCGGGCTGGGCCTGTACGCGGCCTGCGTCCGGGCTCTGTGGCGCGCCCGGGCGTCGCCGGCCGCCTGGCTGCTCGGGCCGGCCGTGGCCGCGTTCCTGGTGGGAAGCCTGGTCGACTGGCCCTGGCACATGGCCGGGTCCGGCGCCGTGTTCGCGGCCGCTCTGGGAGGAGTGATCGCGGCGAGGGATCTCTAGCGGGCTATCTGTTAGCCTGCTAATAGATGGCGGCGAGCACGAAGACCACGGCGGCGGACGTGGAGGCGTTCGCCTCCGGGCTCGACGAGTTCACGCGCGCGCTCCGGACCGCGCGCGGCCGCTTCAACCGCGCTCCGGTCGTGCCGGAGCTGAGCGCGTCCCAGTTCCACCTCCTCGAGCCGCTGGCGGCGAACGACGAGCCGCTTGCGGTCTGCGCGCTGGCCGAGGCGGCCGGGGTGGCGCCGCCCACCGCCACGCGCATGCTCGACGGCCTGGTCAAGCGCGGCCTGGCGGAGCGCGTGCGCCCAGAGGAGGGCGACCGCCGGCGTGTGGACGTGACCCTCACGCCCGCCGGCCGCGAGCTCGTGACGGCGAAGCGCGAGCGCATCGACAGCGCACGCGAGCAGGTCTTCATGCGGCTCTCCCCGGGTGAGCGCAAGGCCGCCGCACGGCTTCTCCACTCGCTGGCCGCGGCGATCGACGAGCTGCATCCGTGACGCCGGACCTGACCCCGGACGTGGCCCGCGCGCATCCCAGCCGCACGCTCGGGATCCTCGTCCTGGGCGCCATCGCCTATGCGCTCGCGCAGACGATGATCGTGCCGGCGCTGCCCGCCATCCAGCACGGGGTCGGCGCGTCCCAGGAGGCCGTGACGTGGATGCTCACCGCCTTCCTGCTGACCTCGAGCGTCTGTACGCCGATCGTCGGCCGGCTCGGGGACATGTACGGCAAGGAGAAGCTGCTGCTGATCGCGCTCGGCGTCTTCGCGGTCGGCTCGCTCGTCTGCGCGCTCGGGAACTCGATCGGCGTGCTCATCCTCGGGCGCGCGATCCAGGGTGCCGGCGGCGCCATCTTCCCGCTGGCGTTCGGGATCATCCGCGACGAGTTCCCGCCCGAGCGCGTGGCCACCTCCATCGGCCTCATCTCCGCGACCTTCGGCATCGGCGGCGGCCTGGGCCTCGTCCTGGCCGGCGTGATGGTCGACCACCTCTCGGTGCACTGGATCTTCTGGTCGTCGCTGGCGACCACGGTGGTCGCCGCCTGGGCGACCTGGCGCTACGTGCCGGAGTCGCCCGTCCGCGTGAAGGCGAGCATCGACTACGGGGGCGCGGTGCTGCTCTCGCTCGCGCTCACGTCCCTGTTGCTGGGCGTCTCGCAGGGCAACTCCTGGGGCTGGGGCTCCGCCGGCGTGCTCGGCCTGTTCGCCGCGGCCGTCGCGTTCGCGTTCGCGTTCGTGGCCTACGAGCGCCGGGTGGCCGAGCCGATGGTGGACATCCGCCTGATGCAGCAGCGGCCGGTGTGGTCGACGAACCTGACCGCCTTCGCGATCGGGTTCGCGATGTTCGGCTCGTACATCCTGATCCCGCAGCTCGTCGAGCTGCCTGAGGTCACGGGCTACGGCTTCAGCAGGTCCACGACGGTCGCGGGGCTGATCATGCTGCCGAGCGCGCTCGTGATGCTCGGCGCCGGACCGCTGTCCGGCTGGCTCGGCTCCCGCTTCGGATCGCGCCTGCCGCTCGCGATCGGCGGCGTGTTCGCCGGGCTCGCCTACGTCTCGCTGGCGCTCTTCCACGCGACCCTGTTCGAGATCGCCGTTGGCGCCGTCCTGATCGGCATCGGCATCGGCCTCGCGTTCGCGGCGATGGCCAACCTGATCGTCGAGGCCGTGCGCCAGGACCAGACCGGCGTGGCCACCGGCATCAACACGATCATGCGCTCCATCGGCGGCTCGATCGGCGCCCAGGTGGTCGCCTCGATCCTGGCCGCCGACACCATCCTCGGCGGGCGCTTCCCGGCCGAGGACGGCTTCACCGCTGCGTTCACCATGAGCGCGGCCGCGGCGGTCGTCGCGCTCATCGCCACGGCGCTCATCCCGCCGGGCGGGCGCCGCGAGCGGATGCCGGTGCCGCTCGGCGCCAAGGCCTGATGGCGAAGCAGCTTCCCCCCGACGTCCGGCGGATCGCGATCGTCGTGATCGTCGGCGCGGTGATGTCGATCCTCGACACGACGATCGTCAACGTCGCGCTTCAGACGCTCCGCGACGACCTCGGCACCTCGCTCTCCACGATCCAGTGGGTCAGCACTGGCTACCTGCTGGCGCTGGCCACGGCCATCCCGCTCACCGGCTGGGCGGCCGAGCGCTTCGGCCCGCGCCGGGTCTGGATGTCCGTGGTGACCGCGTTCGTCGCCACGAGCGCCCTCTGCGGGCTGGCCTGGAGCGCCGAGTCGCTGATCGCCTTCCGCGTGCTCCAGGGCTTCGCCGGCGGCATGATCATGCCGATCGGGATGATCACGCTCGCCCAGGCCGCCGGGCCGGAGCGGATGGGCCGCGTGATGAGCGTCGTCGGCGTGCCGATGCTGCTGGCGCCTGTGCTCGGCCCGGTGATCGGCGGCGCGATCGTAGAGAGCCTCTCCTGGCGCTGGATCTTCTTCGTGAACCTCCCGGTGGGGATCGTCGGCCTGCTCCTCGCGCGGCGGCTGCTGCCGCACGGGCGGGCCGAGGGGCGTGCGGCGGCGGCCGGCGAGCCCACCTCGAAGCTCGACTGGCGCGGTCTCGCGCTCGTGTCGCCGGGCGTCGCGGCGATCGTCTTCGGCATCTCCGAGTACGGCGACCACCGCACGCTCGCGACCCCGCTCGCGTGGGTGCCGCTCGTGCTGGGCACCCTGGCCGTCGCAGCCTTCGTGGTGCACGCGCTGCATGCGCGCTACCCGCTCGTGGACGTGGGCCTGTTCCGGAGCGCCGGCTTCTCGGCCGCGGCGGGGACCGTGTTCCTCACCGGCGTGGCGCTGTTCGGATCGATGATCCTGCTGCCGCTCTACTACCAATTGGCGCGCGGCGAGTCGCCGCTCGTGGCAGGGCTCCTGCTGGCGCCCCAGGGGCTGGGCGCGGCGCTGGGCATGAACCTCGGCGGACGCGCGACCGACCGTTTCGGCGGCGGGCGCGTGGTCATCGTCGGCCTGCTGCTCCTTCTGCTCGGGACCGCGGTGTTCACGCGGCTCGGGCCGGACACCTCGTACTGGCTGATCGGCGCCGCGCTCGTGGTCCGCGGCCTCGGGCTCGCCGGCTCGATGATGCCGGCGATGGCGGCCGCCTACGCGACGCTCCAGCGCAGCGAGGTCCCGCGCGCGACCCCGGCGCTCAACGTGCTCCAGCGCGTGGGGGGCGCGATCGGGGCCGCGCTCCTGATCGTGATCGTCCAGAACCGGATCGTCGCCGGCACGCCCCCGGCCGAAGCGTTCGCCCACGCCTTCACGTACGCGCTGGTGCTGACGGGGGTGGCGCTGATCCCGGCGCTGCTGCTGGCGCGCGCCGAGGCGCGGACGCGCCGCGCCGCACGCGCCGCGACCGCGCCGGCGGCCATGGCGCCGACCTAGGGCCGGGGCGGGACGAAGCGGTCGAAGAAGGCCGTGACCTTGGCGGCGTACTCCGCGGTGAACTGGTGGACCGCGAGCTGGATCTGGGTCTCGTCGGCGATCTCGCGACCGGCGCCGGCGACCGACGCCGGGAGCCGCACGCCGCCCGCCTGTGCCACGGCCTGCTGGATGTCCGCGACCACGCGCTGCCCGTCGGCGTTCCAGACGCCGGTGTCCTTGAAGGCCTGGACGATCTGCCTCGACTCGTTGTCGTCGATTCCCGGGATCCGCAGATACGGCCCGGTCGAGAGCCTGCGCTCCTGGGACACGTACAGCTCCGACGGTGTGCCTGCTCCATTGGCGGCGGAGAAGCTCGCCATCACGTCGGCGGGGGGTACGGTGAAGTCGTTTACGGCCGTCGAGAAGACCGTTGGGATCGTGAGCGCGCCCTGGGCCGCGTAGGGAGGTGCGGTCCGGCCCATGCTGGCCCAGATCGCCTTGACCGGATGGCCGGCGTTCTTCCAGGACTGGCCCCAGAGCGTCACGAAGCGGGCG
>JAFGJG010000126.1 GCA_016929195.1 Thermoleophilaceae bacterium | reverse complement strand
GACACGCCGTTCGACTTCGACGAGCTGGCGGCCGAGGGCTGCATGGTCGGCCACGGCGGGATCCTCGCGTTCGACGAGCGCACGGACATGCGCGCGCTCGCGAGCCACCTGCTCGAGTTCGGCGCCCACGAGAGCTGCGGCAAGTGCTTCCCGTGCCGGATCGGCCTGAAGCGCGCGTTCGAGATGGTGGACTCGCCGGGGCCCGTCGACCGCCCGCGGCTCGAGGCGCTGCTCGAGACGCTCGAGCTCGGCTCGCTGTGCGCGCACGGCGGCGGGATGCCGGCGCCGATCCGCAGCCTGATCGAGCACTTCCCGGACGAGCTTGGGCTGAGCGGCGGCGAGCTGCCGACCGAGGAGCCCGAGGACCCCTACTCGCGCCGCCCGGAGGAGCGCCGCGAGGACGACCCGGGGGACCGATGAGGGTCGAGGTCGACGGCCGGGGGGTGGAGGTCGAGCCTGGGGCGACGATCCTCGACGCCGCGACCGCCGCGGGCAGCTACGTCCCCACGCTCTGCTTCGACGAGCGGATGGCGCCCTTCGGCGCCTGCCGCGTCTGCATGGTCGGCATGGAGGGGGCCGACGCCCCGGTCGCCGCCTGCACGACGCTCTGCCGCGAGGACATGAGGGTGACCACCGACGAGGCGACGGCCCGCCGGATCGCGGCGGCCACGGTCGAGCTGGTCCTGTCCGAGCTGCCCGAGCCGCCGGCCCCGCACACGGAGCTGGCCCGGGTCGCGGACTTCCTCGAGATCGGCGAGCCGCGCTGGCAGGGCGAGCGGAGGCGGCCGTCCCACGACCGCCGCCACCCCTATCTGGCGCTCCAGCACGAGCTCTGCATCTCGTGCGGGCGCTGTGTGCGGGCGTGCGACGAGATCCAGGGGGCGTTCGCGCTCACGGCCACCGGCCGCGGGTTCGGGTCCGGGATCACGGCAGGCCTCGACTCGGGCTTCACGAACTCCACCTGCGTGTCCTGCGGGGCCTGCGCGGACACCTGCCCGACCGATGCGATCACCGAAGGCTCCCTGCTGGAGCTCGCCTCGGCGTACACTGAAGAGCCAGGAGGAGGTGTTTAGGTGAGCGAGCGCTTCGAGGCGACGACCACCACGACCTGCGGATACTGCGGAGTCGGCTGCCGGCTGGAGGCCCATCGCGCCGACGGGAGGATCGTGTCGATCAGCCCGGCGATGGACGGGCCGGCGAACAAGGGGCACACGTGCGTGAAGGGCCGCTTCGCGCACCAGTTCGCGCGCTCGCGCGACCGCCTCACGGCCCCGCTCGTCCGCGAGAGCGGCGGCTTCCGCATCGCCTCGTGGGAGGAGGCCATCGCGCGCGTCACCGAGGCGTTCACGCGGATCAAGGCCGAGCACGGCCCGGACGCGATCGCCGGCCTCGCCTCCTCGCGGGCGACGAACGAGGACTGCTACGTGATGCAGCGCCTCATGCGCGCCGCGATCGGCACGCACAACATCGACAACTGCTCGCGGGTCTGCCACTCGCCGACCTCCTTCGCGCTGCGCAAGGCCTTCGGCCTCTCGGGGGCCACCGGCTCGTTCGACGACATCGAGGCGGCCGATGCCGCGCTGCTGATCGGCGTCAACCCGACCCAGGGCCACCCGGTCGTGGGCGCCCGCATCAAGCAGGCCGCGATCAGGGGCCTCAAGCTCGTCACGGCCGATCCGCGGCGCATAGAGCTGGCCGACTACGGACAGCTCCACCTCGGCATCCGGCCCGGTACGAACGCAGCGCTTCTGAACGGCCTCGCGCACGTCGTGATCCGCGACGGGCTGGTCGACCGCGACTTCGTCGAGAAGCGCACCGAGGGCTACGACGCCGTGGCCGAGCTGGTCGCGGCCTACACGCCCGAGAACGTGGAGGAGATCACCGGCGCCCCCGCCGCCGGCATCGAGCGCGCAGCGCACCTGTACGCGGAGGCGGAACGCGCCTGCATCCTCTGGGGCCTCGGCGTGACCGAGCACCTCTACGGGTCCGAGTGCGTGCAGCTGATCTGCAACCTCGCGCTGCTCACCGGCAACGTCGGCCGCCCGGGGGCGGCGCTCCTGCCGCTGCGGGGCCAGAACAACGTGCAGGGCTCGTCCGACCACGGCGCGCTGCCCGACACCTTCACCGACTACCGGCCGGTCACCGACGACGCCGTCACGTCCGCCTTCGAGGAGCGCTGGGGCGTGACGATGAAGCGCGAGCGCGGGATGAAGATCCCCGAGATGTTCGACGCCGCCGTCGACGGCTCCCTGAAGGCGATGTACATCTTCGGCGAGGACGTCGCCCAGACGGACCCGGACACGACGCACGTGATCCAGGCGCTCGAGTCGCTCGACTTCCTCGTCTGCCAGGACATCTTCGAGACGGAGACGACGAAGTACGCGGACGTGATCCTGCCGGCGTCGGCGTTCCTCGAGAAGACCGGCACGTTCACGAACGCGGAGCGCCGGCTCCAGCTTGTCTCGGCCTCGGCCGAGCCGCCCGGCGCCGCGAGGACGGACTTCGAGATCCTCACCACCGTCTCGCGCGCGCTCGGGCACGACATGGGCTACGAGACGCCCAGCGACGTGATGGACGAGATCGCCGAGATGACCCCGCGCTACGCCGGGATCAGCCACGAGCGCATCGGCCGCGCCGGCCTCCAGTGGCCCGTCGCGCCCGACGGGACGGACACGCCGATCCTGTACACCGACCGGTTCGAGCTGCCGGGCGGCAGGGCGCACTTCGCCCCGCTCCCGTACAAGCCGCCCGGCGACCAGGCCGACGCGGAGTTCCCGCTGATCCTCGTGACCGGCCGCCGGCTGGAGCACTACAACGCCGGCACGATGACGCGCCGGACCGGCAATCTCGAGCTGATGAGCTCCGACTGGCTCGAGGTCCATCCCGCCGACGCGGCGGCCCTCGGCGTCGCGGACGGCCAGGAGGTGGCCGTGCGCAGCCGCCGCGGGATGATCCGCCTGCCCGCCCGGGTGACGGAGCGGATCGAGGAGGGCCACGTCTTCACCGCCTTCCACTTCCCGGAGGTGCGGACGAACCTGCTGATCGGCCCGTCGGCCGACGTGAACACCTCCTGCCCGGAGTACAAGGTCGTTGCGGTCTCCGTGCAGCCGATCGGCGCCGAGCGCTCCGCACCGGCGCCCGCGCGCGCGGAGCCGATGGTCCCGGCGGACTGAACGTGGCCCACAGCGCGGCCAGTCCCGAGATGCCATCGGCCGCGTCGATGTCGAAGGCGGTCGAGCGCGACGGCGGGACCGACGAGGTCGCCGTCGAGCTGCCGCTCGAGATCCGCCTCAACGGTGACCCCGTGGCGGTCACGATGCGAACGCCCGGGCACGACTTCGAGCTGGCGGCCGGCTTCCTCTTCGGCGAGGGCATCGTCGAGGTCGCGCCCGAGGTCGGCCTCGCGGAGGACCTCGCGGCCAACGTGGTCGAGGTGCGGGCGGAGGGCGCCGTGACGCCTGCCGCGCGGCGCTTCTACACGACCTCGTCGTGCGGCATCTGCGGCAAGGGGGCGCTCGAGGAGGTGGAGGCGATCGCTCCGCGCATCGAGGGCGGCCCGACGATCGAGCGGGATCTGCTCGCCTCGCTCCCCGACCGGCTGCGCCAGCCGGGCTTCGACCGCACCGGAGGGCTGCACGCCACCGGCCTCTTCGACGCCGCGGGCGAGCTGCTGACGGTGCGCGAGGACGTGGGGCGCCACAACGCGATGGACAAGGTGGTGGGGGAGGCGCTGCTCGGCGGCCGCGTGCCGCTCGCCGCCGGGATCCTCTGCGTGAGCGGCCGGCTCGCCTTCGAGCTCGTTCAGAAGGCGGCGCGCGCGGGAGCGCCCATCCTCGTGGGCGTCGGGGCGCCCACATCGCTGGCCGTGGAGCTGGCGGACGACCGCGGGCTCACCCTCGCCGGCTTCGCCCGCGGCGGGCGCGTGAACGTGTACACGCACCCGCTCCGGGTTGGTTGACCGCGCACGTTTCTCCCACCGACCGGGCAGGTACAGGGCAGGTATGCCGATCGTGGTGCAGTACACGACCGAGATCGGCCCCGACGAGTACGACGCCGTGGTGTCCGGCATGCGATTCCACGACAAGCTCCCGGAGGGGCTGATCGTCCATACCGCCGCGGTCACCGCGGACGGTCGCATGCGGGTGTTCGACGTCTGGCAGTCGCAGGAGCTGCACGACCGCTTCGTGGAGACGCGCCTGCGCCCCGCCATCGCCGAGGTCGTGGGGCGGGATCGCGACGAGGGCCCTCCGGCCCCGCAGGTCCATCAGCTGCACAGCCTCGTGAAGCCGGTCCGGCGCTAGACGAGCGCGCCCGCTCGTATTGACAGGTGACCAAATGGTCACATATAGTCGCCGGATGGACCCGGTGTTCAAGGCGCTGGCCGACCCGACCCGCAGGGGCCTGCTCGACGAGCTCTTCGCGCGCGACGGCCAGACGCTCGGCGAGCTGGAGGAGCGGCTTCCGATGACGCGCTTCGGCGTCATGAAGCACCTGAAGGTGCTGGAGGAGGCGGGGCTCGTCACGACGAGGAGGCGCGGTCGCGAGAAGCTCCATCACCTGAACCCGGTTCCGATCCGGCTCGTCCACGACAGGTGGGTGAGCAAGTACGCCGAGCCGTGGGCCGCCGGCCTGAGCGGGCTCAAGCGAGAACTGGAGGACAGACCGATGGAGAAGGTGTTCGAGATCTACATCAAGACGACCCCGGAGCGGCTCTGGGAGGCCATCACGGACCCCGCGCTGCGGCAGAAGTACAACTTCGGCGTGGGCGTGGAGTCCGAGTGGACGGCGGGCTCCGCCTACGAGTCGGTCCACCCGGGCGCCGGGATCAGCATCGCGGCCGGGGAGAACCTCGAGGTCGACGCCCCGCGGCGGCTGGTCCAGAGCTTCAACGCGCTCTGGAGCGACGACGTGAAGGCCGAGGGCACCTCGCGCGTGACCTGGGAGATCGAGCAGGTCGAGGACTCGTGCCGCCTCACCGTCACGCACGACCAGCTTCGCGAGGGCGCGAACGACGAGCTCTTCGGCGGCTGGCCGATGATCCTGTCCGGCCTCAAGACCCTGCTGGAGACCGGGGAGCTGCTCACGACGCCCGGCTCGCTGCGCTACTCGGACGCGGCTGCGTGATTCAGCCCTCCCGGGGGCGGGTACTGCATGCCCGTCCCCGAGGGAGGAGACGTGATGTCAACCGTTCTGATCATCGTGATCGTCATCGCCGCGCTGGTCGTGCTCGCACTGCTGCTCACGGGTGCGCGGAAGGGCCGCGAGCGGCGGCACGAGGCGAGGCGGGCCGAGGCCCGCGACGTCCGCCGCGAGGCCGAGGTCCAGGACGCCCGCGCCATGGGCGCGCGCGCCGAGGCTGAGGAGCGCGCCGCCCGCGCCCGCCGCGAGGAGGCGGAGGCGCGCGAGCAGATGGCGCGCGCGGACGAGCTGGGCCGCGACGCTCAGGAGCGCCACGACGAGGCCGCCCGGATCGACCCGGACGGCGACCCGCGCGAGCGGGAGGCGGAAGAGGTGGACCGCCGGGCCTGAGCGCCGTTAGGGTCGCTCCGTTGGGAACGAACGCGGACGCGATCGAGAGGGCCATAGCCGGCGGGCCGCCCGCCCTGCTCGGGATCCTCGACGACGAGGTGGAGTGGGACTACGTGGGCGCCTTCCCCGAGGTGGTCACCTACCACGGCCCCGCGGAGGTCGCCCGGTTCCTGGAGGAGTGGACGAGCGGCTTCGAGGGCTTCGGGATCGAGGCCGAGGAGGTCGTCGACGCGGATGACCGCGTGCTGGTGCTCGTGCACCAGTGGGGGCGGGGGCGGGACACCGGCGCGGCGGTCGAGAACCGGACCTGGCAGCTGTTCACCTTCCGCGAGGGGAGGGTGATGCACTGCCGCGGCTACGAGACCGAGGGCGAGGCGCGCGCGGCCGCGGGCCTCGCGACCTAGCGCTCGGCGTTCGCCGGGCCGGCGCCCGCGCCTTGGGATACTCGGCGGCGATGTCGCGGGAGAACGTGGAGTCCGTGAGACGTGCCGTCGAGGCATGGAATGCCGACGATCTGGACGCCTTCCTGGCCGAGCTCGATTCCGAAGTCGAGTGGCACCCCGCAATCCAGCCGGGCCTCGAGGGCAGGGCGACCGTCTACCGAGGTCCTGACGGCGCACGGGAGATCTGGAGGCAGGATCGCGGCGAGGCGTGGGAGCGCCTCGTCAACCGGCCGCGGGAGCTCCGCGACCTCGGCGAGTCGGTCCTCGCGCTCGGCCACCTGGACCTGACCGCCCGGAGGACCGGCATCGAGTTCAGCCAGGAGGTTGGCGAGGTGTTCGACTTTCGAGCGGGGAAGATCGTTCGGATCCGCGACTTCCTCACCCATGCGGAGGCCCTCGAGGCCGTGGGGCTGACGGAATAGCCGCCCATCCCGCCGGAGCGGCCCTTCCCGCTTTCGATGCGCCCAGGGAGACTTGAAGTCCCACCCCGCATTCCGCACCGCGATCGCCCCCCGGACCACGACCACCCTGGCTCGCTCTGGCGAAACCACCGCGAGAAGCCGATGCAGTCCCGGAAGTTCCGACTGATGTTGCACGCCATCGGGCCTCGCAACGCCGCCGGCTAGGCCCCGGCGGGCCGTTCCACCGGAAGCGCCACACCGCCGCCACCGAAATGCTGCGCGCGGGATGAACCTCGAGAAGTTGCAGCAGATCATGGGCCAAGCCCGCATCCAGCAGACGCTCGCACAATCCCAGCTCCTCGACGGCACGTAATTGACGCCGCCATGAAGGCCGGGGCCCGCTACATCGCCGCCATCGGGCGGCGCGGCCACGCGCTAGCCACACCGCGATAAGGCAGTCGCTTGAACGCAAGCGGCTGACTGGTAAGGATTCCCTGTCTAGGGGTCACATCCACACCACTAGGGAGGCCATATGTTTGGGAGGAAGGCGCTTGCGCTTGCCCTCGTCGTGCTGTTCGCGCTCGTCTCGATGGGCGCCGATAGCTGCACGACCGAGGAGGACCAACCCGCCGAGAAGGCGCCAGCCGCGAGCGAGGGCAACAACAACAGCGCCGCCGACGAAGCCCCGGAGCCCGACCTGACTTCGGGGCAGGAGAACGCGCTGAGAGCAGCGGAGAACTACCTCGACCTTTCTGGGTTCTCGAAGGCGGGCCTAATCCAGCAGCTTTCGTCTCCCGCTGGCGACGGGTACTCGAAGGCCGACGCGACGTTCGCGGCGAACCACGTGGACGCCGACTGGAACGCGGAGGCCGTCGAGTCGGCGCAGAACTACCTCGACATCTCGCCGATGTCGAAGGACGCGCTGATCCAGCAGTTGTCGGCTGCGGCGGGCGACAAGTTCACCCCGGCGCAGGCGCGTTACGCGGCGAACAAGGTCTACTGATCGGAGGGGCGTCGGCTTCGGCTGGCGCCCCTGTTTCAGTCCGTATCGCGCGACGCGCGCGCCTCCAATCGGAAGCTGAAGCCGGACAGCGACTCGAGGGCGCGCGAGGTCCGCGACCTTGCGCGTCTCGCGGGTGTATCTCGCTCTGGGAGGGGATTCCCTACTACTTGTCCCGTCGGCGCGTAAACGAGCGCGTAAGTGACCGGGACTCCATGTCGTGGCCGCTGGTTAGGCGAAAACCACCTATGTTGCAAGGACTTCATGCGCCCAGGGAGACTCGAACTCCCACCCCGCATAAGCAGGACAAGGCCCTCAACCTTGCGCGTCTACCAATTCCGCCACAGGCGCGTGGTCGGCCGAGTATAGAGCCGGATGGGCGGCTTCTCCCCGCCCTTGATGCCGTCCGGAGACCGGTGTACCTTACGAACACATGTTCGAAGCACCGCACATCCGACGGGTCGCGAGAGGGGAGCAGAGATGGTCGAGCTGAATCTCACGAAGCGCCAGCAGGAGATCTTCGACTTCATCAAGCGCTACGGAGCCGAGCACGGCTATCCGCCCACGGTCAGGGACATCGGGAAGGCGATCGGGCTCACGTCCTCGTCCACCGTCCATGCCCATCTCGCCAACCTCGAGAAGGTAGGCCTGCTGAGGCGCGACCCCACGAAGCCGCGGGCGCTCGAGATCCTCGTGGACAAGGCCAAGCAGGTGGTCAGCCCCAGCGGGCTCCCGGTCGTCGGCCAGGTCGCCGCGGGCAGCCCGACCCTCGCCGAGGAGAACATCGAGGAGTACGTCGACGTTCCCGGCATCGCCGGAGGCGAGGAGGGGGAGTTCCTCCTTCGCGTGAAGGGCGACTCGATGAAGGACGCGGGGATCCTGGAGGGCGACCACGTCGTGGTGCGCCGCCAGGACGGCGCCCGCAACGGAGAGATCGTCGTCGCGCTCGTGGACGACGAGGCCACGGTCAAGCGCTTCTTCAAGGAGGCGGACCACATCCGCCTTCAGCCCGAGAACGACGCACTCGAGCCGATCATCGTCCAGGACGTGGAGGTGCTCGGGCGTGTCGTCGGAGTCTGTAGGAGGGTCACATGACGACTGCCGTTCTGAACATCCCACGCCGCCGCGTCTCCCGTGACGGCTGCAGCGGTGGGCGCGGACGCCGCGCGACGCTCGAGGAGAGCCTCGGCGCCACGCTCGTGTCCGCGCGCGCGGGCGAGCCGGCCGACTGTCCGCTCTGCCCGGGCACGATGCGGGCCGCGGACGGCAGCGCCGTCTGCGACAGCTGCGGCTCCACGCTGAGCTGACGCGCACGCCGGAAACTCCGCGACGCCGGGCCTGGGAGGGCCGCTGCACGGTGGTCGGCAGCGCCGGCCGGACGTAGAATCGGAGGTGCCGGCCTAGCAGTCGCGGGGAGCCCGGGGAGAAAACCGGGCCTTCGAGGAAAGTCCGGACACCGCAGGGCAGGGTGGTCGGGGGACCGACCCGGGGAAACCCGCGGGAAAGTGCCACAGAAACACACCGCCCAAGCGCCGGGCCGCACGTGAGCCCGGTGCCGGCAAGGTTGAAATGGTGCGGTAAGAGCGCACCGGCGGCGTGGCGACACGCCGGCCAGGCAAACCCCACCCGGTGCAAGGCCAAGCAGGAGCGTCGACGCTGCCCGCCGAGCTCCAGGTAGGCCGCAGGGCCGAGAGGCCCCAGCCGTCCGCCGGCGCCGCCGGAGGCAGGCTGAGATGGATGACTGCTCAGGACAGAATCCGGCTTAAGGGCCGGCTACGGAGAGGGCCCCGCCACAAGCGGGGCCCTTTCTACTTCTGGGCGGCTTCGGCGGCCGAAACCCGCACTGATTGCGCGGTCACGCGTTTGGGAGGCGCCCCGCCGGGCGATAGGAGAAGTGAGCCCGAGTGATTCCGAAGTCCGGGCGGAGGTGGCGGGGAATGTCAGTCGATGAGCGCGCCAGCGAGGCCGGAGGCACGGAGGACGCATACTGCCCTCACTGCCACCTCGTGATCGAGTCCGGGGTCGGGAGCGACTGGCCGCCGGAGCCGATGCGCTGTCCGCACTGCCGGCTGCTGGTCGGCGCCGGGCGCGCCCGGGACGAGCCGTCCGAGGAGCCCGGGGCGCGCGGCAGCGCCGCCGGGGTCTTCGCGCATCGCGCCAAGCGCTCGTCGGGGGAGGGGGAGGCGTCCGAGGACGAGATCCGGAGCGCTATCCGCCAGGTCGCCGAGAGCACCGGCGCCCGGCCCGAGCGCCTGCTCATGGTCGACTACCAGCAGCACGCCGCGGAGGACGACAGTTTGCCGGAGCTGTCCGACGTGTTCGCGGCCTACGGGAGCTGGAAGCGGGCCCGCCGGGCCGCTGCCGCGTCCGACTGACGCGGGCTCCCCTCGGCATCGCACGGGGCAGGTAGAGTCCCGGCCGCCATGGAAGTCCTGCTCGTCCTGGTGCCGTTCCTCGTCGCGGGAATCGCGATCGTCTTCATCGCGTTCTCGGGCGGCCCCGCGGCCGCACGCGAGGCCTACCTCACGCGCGGCGGGCGCGGCTTCAGGGTCGGCATGCTGCTCCTGTACGTGCTCCTCGGCGCCGCGGTTCCGGCCGTGGTGATCGCCTCGCGCGGCGAGGCCGAGGGCGGCGTCGGCAAGACCCGGACCGCCTCGCTCAGCACCAAGGAGAAGGAGGGCAAGGAGCTCTTCCGGCAGACCTGCTGGAGCTGCCACTCCCTCGCCGCGGTCGACGCGCAGGGCGTCACGGGGCCGAACCTCGACGAGCTGGCCCCCGACAAGGAGCGCGTGCTCAACGCGATCAAGCGCGGCGGCACGGGCGACGGCCGGATGCCGGCCAACCTTCTCGAGGGCGAGGACGCCGAGAACGTCGCCCTCTACGTCTCCAAGGTCGCGGGCCAGTAGGCCCTTTCGGTGAGGCCGAAAAACGGCGGAGGAAGCGGGGGTTTTCCGTCCGACGCATCCGATCGACTGCTAGCATGCCGCCGTCCATCGAGCCTAAGCCCACCTGCCGGCGGGCGTGGGGGAACCAGTTGGATGGCCTCAGGGCCGGGGGCGAATCGCGGCGATCCGCGTAGCGCGACTCTTTCAGCGCGAGCCCGACAGCTAACCCCGCAGGCATGAAGAAAGAGAACGATTGACCACAGCTGACCGGGAAGCGGTGCTTCTCGAATGGGAGCGCAAGATCGAAGCCGCCGAGGCCCGTCCGGGCCGTTTCGACAGGCCCGCCGCTCGCGCCGACACCCCGACGGTCTCTGAGCCGGTCTCCGTCGAGACGCCGCGCGAGGCGCGCCGGTTCGAGCGGCCGGCACCCGAGCGACGCACCGTGACGATCACCGGCCGGCCGGCGCCGGACCTGCGCCGGCTCCCGGCCGTGGCCGAGCGCCAGCTCGCGCAGCCGGACCGCATCGCCCTCTGGGCCTTCCTCCTTGGCCTGTTCCTGGTGGCTGTCGCCGCCGGGACCGCGCACGCCTAGCGGCCGCCGAGCTCCCGAACCGCGATCGCCGCCACGATCAGGATGGCGATCGCGAAGATCGTGATCGAGGCTGCGTCCATGCCGGTTGCCTACCCGATGCGGCCGCGCACCGATCCAGGACGTGCGAAGCCGCGTACTTCTCTATGGCGTGCCGGATACGCCTTTCTTCCCTATACTTACTGCCGGTAAGCGGCTTGTAGAAAGAGAAGCGGTCGGATGAAGACCAAAGAGAGCAGGTTCCAGGTCCATGACGAGCTCACCGCGCCCGAGCGGAGCGCCCCGGTCCTGAAGGGCGCCGTCTCGAGTGGCGGCCAGCTGCCGAACTTCCTCGGCGTGCTCGGCGGGGCGCCCGCCGCTCTGCGCGCCTACGCGCGGTTCCGCTCCGAGCTCCGTCACGGCTCGCTCAGCTGGGCCACCGCGCAGCGGATCGCGCTTGCCGTCGCGGAGCACCAGGGCAGCGAGTACGCGCTCGCGACTCTTCAGCGCACGGCCAGGGACGCCGGCCTCGGGCTGGACGAGATCGCGCTCGCGCGCGAGTTCGACTCGCGTGACGACCGCGAGATGATGCTGCTCCGCTTCGTGAAGTCGCTCCTCGAGAGCGAGGGGCCCCCGCCCCTCCACGTCCTCGAGGAGGCGCGCGAGGCGGGCTGGACGGACGAGCAGATCCTCGAGGCCGTCGCCCAGGTCGCGCTCGACTCGTTCGGGAACCTCGTCACGCGCGCGGCCGACCTTCCGGTCGACGGGTCGCCGGAGGGCTCCCGGTTGCTCCAGGCGGCGTAGGGGCGGCTAGCATCCTCCACATGGTCTCCAGCAGCGGCACCCGGACCTCGGAGGTTCAGGACGCAGAGGGGCGCGAGGCCTGCTGCAGCGCCTACCACCACGCGGTCGAGCTCGTGGGCAAGCGCTGGACGGGAGCCATCCTGTTCGTCCTGATGGACGGCCCGGCGCGGTTCTCCGAGGTGAAGCACCTTGTTCCGGACCTGTCGGACCGCCTGCTGTCAGAGCGCATGAAGGAGCTCGAGGCCGAGGGAATCGTCAGCCGGAGAGTGGTCGACGACACGCCCGTCCGGGTGGAGTACTCCCTCACGGTGAAGGGCGAGGCGCTCGAGCCGGCGGTGCGGGCGCTCAAGCTCTGGGCGCGTACCTGGCTCTGACAGCCGGGCAGTAGCCTACGCGGCTCCAACCCGACCCCGGAGGAGCCGCATGGCCGACACGCCGAGTACCCCCGACGACGTCAAGTCCTTCGTCGCGGACCGTGACATCCGGTTCATCCGGCTCTGGTTCACGGACATCCTGGGGCAGCTGAAGAGCTTCTCGATCAACGCGGAGGAGCTGGAGGACGCCTTCGAGGGCGGCATGGGGTTCGACGGCTCCTCGATCACCGGCTTCAACGCGATCGAGGAGTCGGACATGATCGCGATGCCGGACGCCTCGACCTTCAGGGTGCTTCCGTGGCGGCCCGAGGACCGCGGCGTGGCGCGGATGTTCTGCGACGTCGTGACCCCGAGCCGGGAGCCCTACGAGGGCGACCCGCGCCAGGTGCTCCGGCGCGCGCTCGAGCGCGCGGAGGCCCTCGGCTTCACAAACTTCAACGTCGGCCCCGAGCTGGAGTTCTTCTACTTCCGGAACGCGCGGCCCGAGGGCGGCATACCGGAGATCCTCGACGAGGGCGGCTACTTCGACCTCACGACGCTCGACGCGGGGTCGGACGTCCGCCGCGAGACCGTCCTGGCGCTCGAGCAGCTCGGCATCCACGTGGAGTACACCCACCACGAGGTGGGCCCGTCGCAGCACGAGATCGACATGCGCTACGCCGACGCCCTGAAGATGGCGGACGACTGCATGACCTACCGCATCACGGTCAAGGAGTACGCCATGAAGTACGGGTGGCACGCGACCTTCATGCCGAAGCCGCTGTTCGGCGAGAACGGGTCGGGCATGCACACCCACCAGTCACTCTTCAAGGGGTCGAGCAACGCCTTCTACGACGCCGACGACCCGTACTTCCTCTCGGACACCGGCAAGGCGTTCATCGCCGGCCAGCTCAAGCACGCCCGCGAGATCACCTCGGTGTTCGCGCAGTGGGTGAACTCCTACAAACGGCTCGTGCCCGGCTACGAGGCCCCGGTCTACTGCGCCTGGTCGCGCCGCAACCGCTCCGCGCTCGTCCGGGTGCCGCTCTACCACCCCGGCAAGGAGAAGGCCACGCGCATGGAGCTGCGCTGCCCCGACCCGGCGTGCAACCCCTACCTGACGTTCGCGATCCTGCTCGCGGCGGGGCTGGAGGGCATCGAGAAGGGCTACGAGCTGCCCGAGCCGATGGAGAAGAACCTCTACCACATCAGTCCCGAGGAGCGGAAGCGGCTCGGGATCGAGCAGCTGCCCGAGACGCTGGGCGAGGCGATCGAGCTGACCGCCGAGTCCGAGCTCGTGCTGCGCACCTTCGGCGAGCACATCTTCAACCGCTACGTCGAGATCAAGCGGCAGGAGTGGGAGGACTACCGCGTCCAGGTCTCCCAGTGGGAG
>JAFGJG010000125.1 GCA_016929195.1 Thermoleophilaceae bacterium | reverse complement strand
CGGCCGTGCTCTTGGCGACGGGGACCGCCGTGCCCTACGCCACGCGGCTGGCCGCCCGGGCGGCGGGGCGCCGTCAGGCGGGCGCGCGCGCCGACCTGAGCACCGACCTGCTCGAGATCGTGGAGGGTGCTCCCGAGATCGCGCTCGCCGGCCGCGAGTCCGACTGGGAGGACCGCGCCAGGCGCTCGGGAGACGCGCTGGAGCGGCTTCAGCGCCGGGACGCCCTCGGCGGCGGCGTCGCCGCAGGCCTGGGTGCCTTCGCATGCTCGGCCGGTGCGCTGGCGGTTCTGGCCGTGTCCGCCCCCGCCGTGGAGTCCGGGGCGCTCGCGGGCGTGCTGCTAGCTGCGGTCACACTGCTCGCCCTGGGTGCGTTCGAGACCGTGGCCCCGCTCGCGGGCGCCGCCGCCCGGATCGACGCCTGCGCCGACGCGGCGCTGAGGGTGAGCGAGACGGAGGCGCGCGAGGCCCCCGTCCGCGACCCGGAGCGGCCGCTGCCGTGCCCGCGCCGGGGGGCGCTCGAGCTCGAGGGCCTCGGGTTCCGCTACGGCGCCGGCCTGCCCCTGGTTCTCGACGGCGCCTCGCTGCGCGTCGAGCCCGGCACGGCGGTCGCGCTCACGGGCGCCAGCGGCGCCGGCAAGTCGACGCTCGGAGAGCTGCTCGTGCGGTTCCGCGATCCCGTGAAGGGGCGCGTCGCCCTCGACGGGCTCGACCTGCGCTCGCTGGCGCAGGACGACGTTCGCGCCCAGGTACGCCTGGTGCCGCAGGACGCCTACATGTTCGCCACGTCGCTCCGCGCGAACGTCGCCCTCGGGCGGCCCGCGGCGAGTGACGAGGAGCTGGTGAGCGCGCTCGGGATGGTGGGCCTCGGCGATTGGCTCGGAACGCTGCCCGAGGGGCTCGCGACCGAGCTCGGCGAGCGCGGCGAGCGCGTGTCCGGCGGCCAGCGCCAGCGGATCGCCGCCGCCCGCGCGCTCGTGGCCGGCGGGCGCTTCCTCGTGTTCGACGAGCCCACGGCCCACCTCGATCCGCGCTCCGCCCGCGCCCTGCTGGCCAGGCTCGCCGCCCACGCGCACGAGACGGGAAGCGCTGTGGTCGTGATCACCCACGAGCGCGAGGGCCTCGACCCGTTCGATGCCGTGCTGGAGCTGCGCGACGGCGACATCCGCCCGGTGCCCCGGCTGCGTAGTTCCCCCGGTCGGGCCCACGGGCGAGCCCCGATGCCGAGCGCGGGTCGCCGCCCTAGCGTGCCCGCATGAGCTCCAAGACACTCCCCGCCGCGGACGCCGCCTGGCTGCACATGGACAGGCCCACCAACCCGATGGTCGTGAACGCGCTCATCTGGTTCGAGGAGCCGCTCGACTGGGAGCGGACCAGGGAGGTGGTCCGGAGCCGCATCGTCGACGAGCTGCCGCGCTTCAGCCAGCGCATCTCCGAGCGCGTGCCCGGCCGGCCCCGCTTCGAGGACGACGCCGAGTTCGACCTGAACCACCACTTCCACCGGCTCGCGCTGCCGGCGCCGGGCGACAAGGCCGCCCTCCAGGAGCTGGTCGGAGACCTCATCACCCCGCCGCTCGACTCCACGAGGCCGCTCTGGCACGCCTACCTGATCGAGAACTACGAGGGCGGCTGTGCCGTCCTGTTCCGGATCCACCACTGCATCGCCGACGGGATCGCGCTCGCGCGCGTCATGCTCTCCCTCACGGACACGCGCCCGGACGCGGGGCTCGCCCCGCCGGCCCGCTCCGGGTCGAACGGCGGCGGCGTCTCGCTGGCCGGGCTCGTCGGTCCCGCCAGGAAGGTCGCGGGTGCCATGGCCCACGAGGGCATGGAGACGCTGGCGCACCCGAAGCACGTTCGCCAGCTCGCCGGCGCGGCCGCGCGCGACGCCAAGACGGTCGCGAAGCTGCTCGCCTCCCCGCCGGACGCCGACACGGTGCTGCGCGACCCACTGGGCGGCGGCCGCGCCGTCGCCTGGTCCACGCCCTTCCCGCTCGAGCGGATCAAGACGGCCGCCCACCGCGGGGACGGCACGGTCAACGACATCCTCGTGGCCGCGGTGACCGGCGCCCTGCGCGCGTACCTCGACAAGCACGACACCGTGCCGGACGACATCCACAT
Source organism: Thermoleophilaceae bacterium (assembly GCA_016929195.1). GTDB lineage: Bacteria > Actinomycetota > Thermoleophilia > Solirubrobacterales > Thermoleophilaceae > JACVRW01. The sequence continues at coordinate 20,149 of JAFGJG010000125.1, read as the reverse complement.
CATGGTGCCGTTCAACCTGCGCCCGCTCGACGAGCCGCTGCCGCGCGACCTCGGCAACGACTTCGCGCTGATCCTCCTGGCGCTTCCTGTCGGCATCGCGGACCGCGACGAGCGGCTGCGCGAGGTCAAGGCGCGCATGGACTCGATCAAGACCTCGCACGAGGGTCAGATCTCGTACGGGATCCTGAACGCGATCGGCCGGACGCTGCCGCAGGTCGAGGACCAGCTGATCCGCTTCTTCACGCAGAAGGCGAGCGCGGTCGTGACGAACGTCCCGGGCCCGCGCGAGCCGGTCTATCTCGCCGGCACGCCGGTCGGCGGCGTGCTCGTGTGGGCGCCCTGCTCCGGCAGCATCGGGATGACCGTGAGCATCTTCAGCTACGCGGGCGAGGTCACGGTCGGCTTCATGGCCGACTCGCGGCTGGTGCCCGACCCCGGGCCGCTCGTCACCGCGTTCGACCGCGAGCTGCGCGGCCTCTGCCGCGGCACGCGCAGCCGGCGCGCTCCTCAGTCGTAGAGCGCGCCGTACGCGTCGGCGAACTCGCGGTAGACCACGGCCCGCTTGACCTTCATGGTCGGCGTGAGCTCGCCGTCCTCCTGGGTCAGGTCGCGATCCAGGATCGTGAACCGCTTGACCTGCTCGATCCGCGCGAAGCGCTCGTTCACGCGCTCCACCTCGGCGGCGAGCACGGCCTGCACGCGCGGATCCGTGGACATCTGCGCGATGTCCGGCTCGACGCCCGCTCGCTTCGCCAGGGCGGGCGCCTCGTCGGGATCGAGCGTGAGCAGCGCAACGATGTAGGGCCGGTCGTCGCCGAAGACGACGGCCTGCGAGACCCAGCGGATGTCGCGGAGCGCGCTCTCGAGGTTCGCGGCGCTGATGTTCTTGCCGCTCGAGGTGATGATGAGGTCCTTCTTGCGGCCGGTGATGTGCAGGTAGCCGTCCTCGTCGACAGAGCCCAGGTCGCCCGACCGCAGCCAGCCGTCCTCGGTCATCGTCTCGTCGGTCGCCTCGTCGTTCTTGAAGTAGCCGGCGAACACGTTCGGGCCGCGCATGAGCACCTCGCCGTCCTCGGCGATGGCGATCTCCGAGCCCGGCAGCGCGCGCCCGACCGTCCCGAACCGGAAGCCGTGCTGCGTGTTCAGCGTGGCGGCGGCGGTCGTCTCCGTCATGCCGTACCCCTCGAGGATCAGCACGCCGCAGGCGTCGAAGAACTCGAGCACGTCGCGCGAGATCGGGGCCGCGCCCGTGAGCGCGAGCTTGATGTCCGGTCCGAAGAGGCCGCGGACCTTCGACAGCACGAGCCGGTCCGCGAGCGCATGGCGCGCGCGCAGCAGCGGGCCTGCCACCCGGCCCTCGTGCTCGACCCTTCTGAAGTGGGCGCCGGTCCCGAGGGCCCAGTGGAAGATCGCGCGCTTCAGGCCGCTCGCCTCCTCGACGCCGCTGAGCGCCTTGGTGTGCACCTTCTCGTACACGCGCGGCACCGAGGGCACGTGGGTCGGCCTTGTGCTGGCCAGGTCCTCGAGGACGACTGATGGGTCGCCGCGCCAGTAGGCGATCGTCCCGCCCACGTCGAGCACGACCATCTGCGTGACGCGCGCGAGCGAGTGCGCCAGCGGGAGGAACATGAAGACCACGACGTGCTCGTCGCCGCTCGCGAACTCGAGCTCGTCCTCGTACATGCGGGCGGTCGACATGCAGTTCGCGTGCGTCGTGACGCAGCCCTTGGGCGGCCCGGTGGTGCCGGAGGTGTAGACGATCGTCGCCGGGTCCTCGGGGTGGATGGCGCGCGCGATCTCCTCCAGCGCGGAGGGGTCCACGCTGCGGGCCTTCGCGCGCAGGTCGTCAAGCGACAGCGCACCCTCGACCTCGCCCTCGAAGACGACCACGTGCTCGAGCTCCGGGCAGCGCCCGCGCACCTCGGCGACCTTGGCGGCCTGCTCGGCGTCCTCGCAGAACACCAGCCGGCTGCCGGCGTGCTCCAGCACGTACTCGCACTCCTCGGGCGAGTTCGTGTGGTAGATCGGGGCGACGACGGCGCCCGCGCAGAGCGCGGCGAGGTCCGCCAGCGTCCACTCGGCGCGCGTGCTCGAGAGGATCGAGATGCGGTCGCCCGGCTCGATCCCCAGCGCGATCAGCCCGCGCGCGAGCGCGCGGACCTCGGAGCCGAGCTCCGCGTAGCTGAGCTCGCGCCAGCTTCCGTCGCGGTGGAAGCGCAGGGCGGGTCCGGTGTGTCGCTCGGGTGAGCGGAGGGCCATCTCGACGATGGTCTCGGCTCCCGTCGCGCGTTCGGTGGCGGTATGTGGGCGGATCTCGGTAGCCATCGTGCGATCGTCCCAGCCGCCCGGTCGCGCGCCATCCGCCCTTTGCCGCAGCCAAGACTGTGGGTTCGCGCCGATTCCAAGCGGCCCGGCCGGCCTTAGCGTGCGCCCATGCTCCGACTCGCGAATCTCTCGATCCGTCATCCCGTCATCGCGCTGGCAGCCGCCGGCTCCGTCTGCGCGGTCCTCGTCGCCATCGGCTTCGGGGTCATGGGACACCTGTCTCCGACCAAGACCTTCCGCCCGGGCACCGAGTCCACGCGCGCGGAGCACCTGGCCGAGAGCGAGTTCGGCCCCGGCACGCTCGTCCCGATCCTGCTGACCGGGCCGCAGCGCCAGCTGGACCGCCAGGGCCCCATCGTCGTCGGCGAGCTGAAGGACCTGGACGGCGTCCGGGTGCTCTCCGCCTGGGACGCCGGCGAGGCCGGCGCGGCCCTGCGGCCGCGGCCCAACGAGGCCATGCTCGTCGTCTCGGTCGCGAAGACCGAGGAGCAGATGCTCGACGGGATGCAGGACACGATCGACCGCACCGTCGAGATCCACACCTTCGGCCCGGTGAACGCGCACATCACGGGTCAGCCCACGCTCGACCGCGCGATCGAGGACGAGGCCGTCTCGAGCACGCGCTGGGCGACCGCGGTCGCGCTGCCCATCCTCTTCGTGGCTCTCCTGCTCGTGCTTCAGGCGCCCGTCGCCGCGCTCGTGACCACCGCCGTCGGAGGCGTCGTCGCGTTCAGCGGCTTCGGCCTGATGAGCGTTGTCGCGAAGCAGTTCGACATCGACGCGATCGGCGTCGGCCTCGCCTCGATCATGGGGCTCGCGCTCGGCACCGGGCTCAGCCTGATGATCATCGCGCGCTTCCGCCGCGAGGAGGCCAGGCTCGGGAACGCCCCCGACGAGGCCGTGATCGCCGCCACGCGGACCGTGGCCAGCACCGGCCGCGCCGTCCTGATCGCCGGCACCGGGCTGCTGGTCTCACTGCTCGTGGCGTCGCTGGTGGGGCCCACGGAGAACCTGATGGCCATCGGCACGGGCGTCACGATCAACGCGGCGCTCGCCACCGGCGCGGCCGTGGTGGTCGTGCCCGCCGTCCTCGCGCTCCTGGGCACCGGGATCTTCCGGTGGAGCTTCGGCACGCCGAAGCTGGTCCAGGGGCCCTGGCGCACGCTGGCCGCCGGCCGTGTGGTCCTGCGCCGCGCCGTGTATCTGGGCGCGGCCGCGACGGCGGCGCTCATCGCGCTCGCCATCCCCGCGTTCAACATGGAGACCGGGCCGCCCGACCCGAGCTTCCTGCCTGAGGACAACGCGGCGCGGCAGGACTTCGAAGCCGTCCAGGCCTCGATGGGCCCGGGCTGGCCGACTCCCTACAACGTCGTGATCGCCTCCGACGACCGGCCGATCACCGATCCCAAGCTGCTCCGCAAGGTCGAGGCCTTCCAGATCCGGCTGGCCAAGGATCCGCGCGTGGACTCGGTCGCCGGACCCGGCGTGTTCCGCGCCGAGACCGCGGACCTCGGGTCGCTCAAGGAGAAGCTGAACGAGTCGAGCGAGCTGCTCGGCGGAGCGGGCAAGGACCTGGCGACGCTCGAGGGCGGCCTCGGCGAGGCCGGCACGGGAGCGACCACGCTGCAGGGCGGCCTCAGCGAGGCAGCCGCCGGCGCCGACCAGCTCCAGGGCGGCGGCTCCGACGCGCAGGACGGGGCGCGCAAGCTGAAGAACGGCCTCGCGTCCGCCCGCGCCGGCTCCCTCCAGATTCAGGGCGGGCTCGACCAGGCGCTCGAGGGCGCCACGGCGCTCAAGGGCGGCGCGGCCGATGCGCTCGCCGGCTCGAGCACGATCGCCAAGAACCTCGGTGTGGCCGACGAGACCGTCAAGGAGGGCCTCCCGAGCATCGAGCAGATGGCCGGCAACGTCGACACGTCGCACGCGCAGGTCCAGAAGGCGACCGGGGACGTCAAGACCCTGAACGCACAGCTCGCCTCGGCGCTGAACGCGACCCAGGCCATGACGGACGGCAAGCAGGACGCGCGCTACGACGACCTGATCGCGGCGCTCAATGCGGCCCGCTCAACGGCCGGCAGCGTCGGCTCGACGCTCGGCGCCGCCGAGAGCAACCTGAACTCGGCGGACTTCGTCGCGGGCGCGTTCGCCGACCAGGTCGGCCAGCTGTCCTCGGGACTGGGTCAGCTGTACGCCGGCTCGAGCGACCTGACGGCCGGGCTCGCCCGGTTGAAGACCGGTAACTCGGACCTTGCCGGTGGCATCGAGAAGCTCTCGGGCGGCGGCGGCGAGCTCAGCTCGGGCCTCGCCCAGCTCCAGGACGGCGCGGGCCAGCTCGAGCAGGGGCTCGGCACCCTCTCCGGCGGGGCCGGGGAGCTCGGCGGCGGCCTGAAGAGCGGTGTGCCCAAGGTGGGCGAGCTCGCCTCCGGCCTCGGCCTGATGAAGTCCGGCGTGACGAAGTTCCGGCGCAACCTGCCGTCCACCGAGGACCTCGACCGGCTCCAGGCCCAGTCGCCCGGCCTCTTCGACTCCGGGTACTTCGTCCTCGCGGCCATCGAGGGCGCACCGCCCGGCGACCGCAACCAGGCCGCCTTCGCGGTGAACCTCGACCGCGGCGGCAGCGCCGGCCAGATCACCGTCATCCCGAAGCAGGCCTCGAGCAGCGAGGCGACGCAGCAGCTCGGCGAGGATCTCGTGGTCGAGGCGAAGGCCTTCGCCTCGAGCACCGGCACCGACGTGGCCGTCGGCGGGCCCGCGGGCGAGCTGGCCGACTTCCAGAGCAGCATCAGCGCGGACATCTGGCCGGTCGTCATCTCGGTGACGGTCGCCGTGACGCTGCTGATGATGATCGCCCTCCGGAGCGTGCTGCTGCCGCTCGCGACCGTGGCATTCAACCTGCTGGCCGTCGGCGCGACATTCGGCGTCATCACCCTGCTGACCACGGGCGACGACCCCGTGCTCGGCGGCCCGGGCTACATCGACGCGCTCCAGGTCATCGAGACGTTCGCGGCTGCCTTCGGCATCGCGCTGGTGTTCGAGATGCTGCTCCTCTACCGCACACGGGAGATGTTCCTGAAGAGCGGTGACGAGCACGAGGCGCTGTCGCACGGCCTGCGGGAGACCGCGGGCGCCGCCACCGGCGCGGCCGTGGTGATGGTCGCCGCGATCATCCCGTTCACCCAGAGCGGGCTGTTCAACCTGCGGCTGACGGTCGGTCTCGCGGTCGCGATCGTGCTGGATGCCGTGATCGTCCGGCCGGTGCTCCTGCCGGCAGCGGTCGAGGTGCTCGGCCGCCGCGGCTGGTGGCCGACCTCCAGGTCCGCTCCGCCGCCGCCTGCGGTGCCGGCCGAGCCCGCTCCCCCGGCGCCGGAGCCGGCCCCGGAGCGCGAAGTCCCCGTGGGCGCCTAGCGCGCTCTTCGGCGACGGCCCGGCTCGGGCCACAACGCAACGAAGCCGCCCCCGTCAGGGGGCGGCTCCGTGAACCCGGGGGAACTGCCGGGGGTTCTAGGGGGTGGTGAGCTCGGTCCTGCGCTTGCGGATCTCGGCGGACATCGCCTTGAGACCCTCGGGCGAGCGCTGGGCTCGCACCGCCACCACTCCGAGCTCACGACGCAGCTCCTCGCCGGCACGCTCGAGCGAGCGCTGCCAGTCCGAGACCTGCTCCTGCGCGTCCTCGCCGGCGCCCTTCATGGCGCCGCGGGTACGCTCGATCGCGGAGTCGATGGCGGCGCGGATGTCGTCGCCGGCACGCTCGCGCGCCTTCGTCAGGTCCTCCATCGCTGACTGGAGGTACTCGACCGACTTCTGGCCGTCCTCCTTCGGTGCAGTCTTGGTCGCGGCCATCCGCGACCTCCTCTCGTATACGGGAGGCATGAGTGTCCTTCCGGGCGGGACCGCCGGACATCCGTGCCGCGGTGCCGAGGACCCTCGGTTTTCCCGCAACCCGCGCACGGCCCGGCCCGGATGCCCGGGGAAGGCGGGCGACGTAGCGTGCCCTTCGATGTCCAAACGCGAGGGAAGCGAGGCACGATGACGGCTACGCAGGAGGCGACGATCGCACTGGGGCTCGTCCGCAGCATCAGCGACCTCTCGCGCGCGGACATCCCGTACGCGGGCGGCAAGGGGGCCAACCTCGGCGAGCTGACCGGTGCCGGCCTGCCGGTGCCCGGCGGCTTCGTGGTCGGCGCCCCGACCTACGCCAAGTTCGTCGACGAGACGGGCCTCCGCGAGCGCATCGTCGAGCGGCTTCGCGAGCTCGACGTGGACGACACGACGGCGCTCGAGGCGGCCGCCGTGGACGTCCGTGCCTGGATCGAGACGGAGGCCGTCCCCGACGACATCCACGCTGCGATCGAGCGCGCCTACACGGACCTGGGCGACGACGCGGGCCTGCCCGCGGTCGCCGTGCGCTCCTCCGCGACCGCCGAGGACACCGCGTCCGCGTCGTTCGCGGGCATGAACGAGACCTATCTGAACATCCACAGCCCGAGCGGCGTCGTGGACGCGGTGCGGCGCTGCTGGGCGTCCCTCTTCGGCGCGCGCACGATCTTCTACCGCGCCAAGCGCGGCCTCGACCAGGCCGGCATGGACATCGCGGTGGTCGTGCAGCGGCAGATCCAGTCCACGCGGGCCGGCGTGATGTTCACGGCGGATCCCGCGACGGGCGAGCTCGGCCACCTCGTGATCGAGGGGGCCTTCGGTCTCGGCGAGTCGGTCGTCTCAGGCTCGGTCTCACCCGACCGCTACGTGGTCGACAAGGACGCCGGCAGGGTCCTGAAGCGCGAGATCCGGCACAAGGAACTGGTGATCGAGGGAGTCCCCGAGGCCGGGGGCACGATCACCCGCGCCGCCCGCGAGGAGGAGTCCGCGGCTCCGACGCTCTCCGACGACGAGGTGGCCGAGCTGACCAACTTCGGGCTCGTCATCGAGGAGCACTACGGCGCCCCGCAGGACACCGAGTGGGCGTACTCGCCCGACGGCAAGGCCTGGATCCTCCAGTCGCGCCCGATCACGACGCTCGGAGAGGCGGGCGAGGCCCAGGAGCCGCCCGCCGAGGGCCGCGTCCTGGTGCGCGGGCTCGGCGCGGCGCCCGGCTGGGCGTCCGGCCGCGTCCGCGTGTTCTCCACGCTTTCCGAGGGCGCCGACCTGGCCGAGGGCGAGGTCCTGGTGGCCCACATGACGACACCCGACTGGGTCCCGCTGATGCGTCGCGCGGCGGCCATCGTGACCGACTCGGGCGGGATGACGTGCCACGCGGCGATCGTGTCGCGCGAGCTCGGCGTGCCGTGCCTCGTGGGCACCGGCTCGGCGACCACGACCCTCCGCGAAGAGGAGCTCGTGACCGTCGACGCCGGCAAGGGCACGGTCACAGAGGGCGCGCGCGCCCCCGAGCCGGCCGCCGCTGCCGGTCCCTCCGCCGCGGAGGGCACCGGCGGGCCGCCGGTGACGGCCACGCGCCTGCTGGTGAACCTCTCGGAGCCCTCGCAGGTGGACCGCGCGGCCGCTATGCCGGTCGACGGCGTCGGGCTTCTGCGCGCAGAGCTGATGATCCTCGAGGCGCTCGGCGGGGTGCACCCGCGGCGCCTGCTGCAGGACGGCCGAAGCGATGACTTCGTCGCGCGCATGGCCGACGGCCTCACGGCCTTCGCCGCCGGCTTCTCCCCGCGGCCCGTGACCTACCGCACCATCGACTTCCGGACGAACGAGTTCCGGGGGCTCGAGGGCGGCGAGGAGTTCGAGCCCGAGGAGGCGAACCCGATGATCGGGTACCGCGGCGCCCAGCGCTACGTGCGCGAGCCCGACCTGCTGAGACTCGAGCTCGACGCCGTGTCGCGCGTCTACGACGCGGGGTACTCGAACCTCCACGTGATGCTGCCGTTCGTGCGCACGATCCGAGAGCTCTCGGCCTGCCGCGCGCTCGTCGCCGAGGCGGGGCTGCTCGCCCGGCCCGGTTTCGAGCTCTGGGTGATGGCGGAGGTCCCGTCGGTGCTGTTCAACCTCGAGCGCTACGCCGAGCTGGGCATCGCCGGCATCTCGATCGGATCGAACGACCTCACCCAGCTGCTGCTCGGCGCGGACCGCGACTCCGAGGTGCTGGCCGACGTGTTCGACGAGCGCGACCCCGCGGTCGTCGCATACCTCGAGGAGCTGATCCCGAAGGCGAAGGCGCTCGGGCTGGCGACCTCGATCTGCGGCCAGGCACCGTCGGTGCACCCCGAGTACGCCGAGATCCTCGTGCGCGCCGGCATCGACGCGGTGTCGGTGAGCATGGACGCGGTGGAGCGCGGCCGCCGGCTGCTGGCGTCGGCCGAGCAGCGCGTGCTGCTCGAGGCGGCGCGCGGCCTACCCGGCTGAGGGGCGCTCGGCGCGCCGCCTCAGGCCCGCGAACTGGCGGGTCTGCATGAGCCAGTGGGCGGGCTCCCAGAAGAGCACGTCGGCGACCCGCATCGGCACGCGCGGGCGCGCGCTCGCGTAGCCGCTCACGGCCAGGCGCGTGCGCCCGCCCGCCAGCGGCGTGAGCCGGAAGCTCCAGAGCGAGTCGTTGTGGAAGCGCGGCCGGGGCCCGTCCGGGTCGAACGGCCGCCCGCGGAGGTCGAGCGACGCGCGCAGGACCAGCGAGCGCTCGGGCTCGAGCGCGGCGACGGTGAACCACGTTTCCCCGCTCGGCACCGACGCCAGCCGGTCGCCGACCGCGATCGACTGCCATTCGTCGTGCAGGCGCTCGGCGCTCGGCCGGCCCCCGTTGTCGAGCCGGTCCCAGCTGTACCAGCCGGCGCGATCGCACCCCATCTGTGCGAGCCAGGGCCAGACCGCCGACGGCGGCGCCTCGATGGTGGTCGCCATCGTTCCGGTTCGGCGCCCGCCGGGCACGATGCCCGCGCCGGGGAACGGGCCGTTCACCTCGTCGGCGGTGGCTCCCCACGAGACGAGCCGGGGCCGCCCGACGGCCGCGTAGAGCGCCGCCGGGACGCCGATCGCGGCGAGCGCCCTCACGCGGCGATGCCGCGAGCGCGCGCCGGCCGCTCGAAGTCCGGGGCCCGGAGCGCCCGGTCCACGAAGGCGAGAAAGCGCTCGGGGCACTCGTGGAGCGGATGGTGGCCCACGCCCTTCCAGCGCTCGACGATCGCGTGCGGGAATGCGCGCCGCACCGCGTCCGCGTGCCCCGGCGGGACCAGCCGGTCGCGGTCGCCCCAGACGGCCCACACGGGCCCCGGATATGCGACCGGGCGGCGGTGGAACGCCCGTTCGGACAGGCCCGCCGCGACGACGGCCCTGGTCGCCTCGCGCGCGCCGGGCGTGGCCTGACCGGCGCGGCCGAGGGTCCGGGTGAGCGTGCCCTCGTCGATGGCGCACCCGTTCGTGACCATCGTCGTGTAGGCGAGCCCCACCATCCGGGAGCGCGCCATCGCGAAGGGGAGCAGGGCCTGGGTCAGGTTGCGCACACCGGGGACGCTCACCGCCTCGGCGAGATGGATCCGGCCGAATCCGGCGGGCGCGACGAGGATCAGCGCGCTCGTGCGAGCGGCCGCGCGCTCCGCCATCGCGGTGGCCACGGCACCGCCCAGCGAGTGACCGGCGAGGAACCAGCTCTCGACGCCGAGCAGGTCGAGACCGGCGAGCACGTCGTCCGCGTACGCGGAGATGCGCGGCCTGAGCGGCAGGTCGGAGCCTCCGAAGCCCGGCAGGTCGAATGCGATCGAGGGGCGCTCGACGGCCACGGCCAGCGGATCCCAGCCCTCGGCGCAGTCGAGCAGGCCGTGGAGCATCACGAGCGGCTCGCCGTCGCCGTCGCGGAGGCGCACCGAGAGCCGGCGCCCGTCCGCCAACTCGAGCTCGCGGTTGGCGAACGGCTCGCTCATGGCGCTGACCCTATGCCCGCAGCCCCGGCGCGGGATCCGTAGATGGCCCGGATCCGGAGGGGTGATGCCCACCGATGGCCGCTGCGTGAGACCGCCGTAGGTTCGGCACATGCTCAGCACCCAGGCGCCGCCAAGCACCGGCCGGCACCCGGCGACGGAGGGCGTGATCGTGCTCGGCGACGCCTCCATCGACGCCGACGCGCTCGCGTCAATGCTCGCGCGCGCCACCGACGGCACCGTCGTGCGCGGCAGCGCCGCCGTGGCCCGGGCGCTCGCCGCGAGCCGCCCGGGGATGATCGTGGTGCGGAGCTGGCGACGGCGCAACGTCCAGGCGCTCGTCCGAGACGCGCGCTGCCCCGTTGCGGTGGCTCCCCATGGCTTTGGTGGCGAGCCCCCCGGAGTGCTCCGGCGGATCGGAGTGGCGTTCGACGGCTGGAGCGAGTCGCGCTCCGCGCTCGCGGAGGCATCTCGGCTGGCGGAGGGCGCCGGCGCCGAGCTGGTGCTGCTGATGGTCGGCGATCCACACACCGCCGCATCGACCGAGGTCGGCGACGAGGAGCAGGACTGGCTCCTCGGCCACTCGGAGGCGGCGGCCCGCTACCTCGAGCCGGTCGTCGCCGAGCTCTCGAGGAACGTCAGGACGCACGGGGCCGTGCTCTACGGGCAGGTCGTCCCGGCGCTGCGCGCGGCCGCGGGCGAACACGGGCTGGACATGATCGTGCTCGGCTCGCGGCGCCAGGGGCCGATCGCGCAGGTCGTGCTCGGGAGCGTGTCGGCCGCGCTGCTGCACGACCCCCCGTGCCCGCTGCTCGTCTGCCCGCGGGGAGCGAGATGACCTCCACGTTCGCCTGGCCCGCGATCCCCAAGGCTCCGCGACCCGGCGGAGCCGAGCCCAACATGCCGGACTACGAGCGCGAGTGCGAGACGTTCACCTGGGAGCAGGCGGAGCGGGAGCTCGACGGCCTTCCCGGACGCGCCGGCCTGAACATCGCCCACGAGGCGGTCACCCGCCACGTCCGCGCCGGCCACGGCGGCGACTGCGCTCTGCGCTGGCTGCCACGCGCGGGCGCGCCGGAGGAGCTCACCTATGAGGAGCTCGAGCGACGCTCGAACCGCTTCGCGAACGTCCTGGAGCGGCTGGGCGTCGCCCGCGGGGAGCGCGTCTTCTGCTTCACCGGCCGCATACCGGCTCTCTACGCCGCGGCGCTCGGGACCCTGAAGCACGGGTGCGTCTTCTCGCCGCTGTTCTCGGCATTCGGGCCCGAGCCCGCGCGCCAGCGGCTCGAGATCGGCGATGCGCGCGTGCTCGTCACGACGCCTGCGCTGTACGAGCGGAAGATCGCCCAGCTGCGCGGCTCGCTGCCCGACCTGCGGCACGTCCTCCTGGCGGGGGCGGGAGAGGGCGGCGCCGCCGGAACGGAGTCCCTCGAGCGGCTGCTCGGCGAGGCGAGCGACGACTACGAGATCCCCGCGACCGATCCGGAGGAGCCCGCGCTGCTCCACTTCACGAGCGGCACGACGGGCATGCCGAAGGGCGCCGTGCACGTCCACCAGGCGGTCGTGGCGCACCATGCCACGGGGCGGCTCGCGCTCGACCTGCACGCCGGGGACGTCTTCTGGTGCACGGCCGACCCGGGCTGGGTCACGGGGACCTCCTACGGGATCCTGTCGCCGCTCACCAACCGAGTGACCAGCGTCGTGGACGCGGCTGAGTTCGACGCCGAGCGCTGGTACAGCACGCTCGAGGAGCAGCAGGTGAACGTCTGGTACACCGCGCCGACGGCGGTCCGCATGCTGATGCGCGCCGGTGCGGAGCTTGCGAGCGGATTCGACCTCGGCCGGCTGCGCTTCATCGCGAGCGTCGGGGAGCCGCTGAATCCCGAGGCCGTGGTCTGGGCCGAGGATGCGCTCGGCCTGCCGATCCACGACAACTGGTGGCAGACGGAGACCGGCGGGATCATGATCTCGAACTACGCCTGCATGGAGATCCGCCCGGGCTCGATGGGCAAGCCGCTTCCCGGCGTGCGCGCCGGCATCCTCGCCCGCGACGACGACGGCGACCTCTTGCTCCGCGACGGGGAGCCGGAGGAGGTCGGCCCCGGCGTGGAGGGCGAGCTCGCGCTGCGCCCGGGCTGGCCTTCGATGTTCCGGGCCTATCTCGGCGAGGAGGAACGCTACCGCCGCTGCTTCGCCGGCGGCTGGTACCGGACCGGCGACCTGGCCCGGCGCGACGAGGACGGCTACTTCTGGTTCGTCGGGCGGGGCGACGACGTGATCAAGTCCGCCGGACACCTGATCGGGCCGTTCGAGGTCGAGAGCGTCCTGATGGTCCATCCCGACGTGGTCGAGGCGGGTGTGATCGGCAAGCCCGATCCCGTGGCCGGCTCGCGCATCAAGGCGTTCGTCGTGCTGCGCGAGGGCGCCGAACCGGACAACGCGCTGCGCCGCGAGATCCTCGCGCTCGCGCGGACGCGCCTGGGGCCGGCGGTCGCGCCGAAGGAGATCGAGTTCGTCGCCGACCTCCCGCGCACGCGCAGCGGAAAGATCATGCGCAGGCTCCTCAAGGCACGCGAGCTCGAGCTGCCCGAGGGCGACACGTCGACGCTGGAGACGGCATGAGCGCCCCAGCGCCCACCGCCGAGCACGCGCGCGACCTGCTGCGGGAGATGGTCCGCATCAGGCGGTTCGAGGAACGATGCGTCGAGCTGTACAGCGCGAGCAAGATCCGCGGCTTCCTCCATCTGTACATCGGCGAGGAGGCGGTGGCGGTGGGGGCCATGCAGGCGCTCGCCCCCGGCGACGCCGTGGTCGCCACCTACCGAGAGCACGGGCATGCGCTCGCCCGGGGAGTCCCGAGCGACTGCGTGATGGCCGAGATGTTCGGACGCGTCGAGGGCTGCAGCGGCGGGCGTGGCGGCTCGATGCACCTCTTCCACGCACCGCTCCGGTTCTACGGCGGCAACGCGATCGTCGGCGGTGGGCTGCCGCCGGCCGTCGGGCTGGCGCTGGCCGACCGCATGCGGGGCGCCGACACCGTCACGGCCTGCTTCTTCGGCGAGGGCGCGGTGGCCGAGGGCGAGTTCCACGAGTCGATGAACCTCGCGGCGCTCTGGCGGCTGCCGGTGCTGTTCCTGTGCGAGAACAACCTCTACGCCATGGGCACCGCGCTGGAGCGCTCCGAGTCGGAGACCCAGCTGACGCTCAAGGCCGCGAGCTACGAGATGCCGGCGTGGTCGGTGGACGGCATGGACGTGCTCGCGGTCGAGGACGCCGTGAGGCGCGCGGCGGTATCGGTCCGCGCCGGCGGCGGCCCCAGCTTCCTCGAGCTCCGCACCTACCGGTTCCGCGCCCACTCCATGTACGACCCGGAGCTGTACCGGGCGAAGGAGGAGGTCGAGCGCTGGAAGCAAGAGGACCCGATCGAGCGACTCGTGGCCGCCGTGGGAGATCTCTCCGCGGACGACCTCGACGCGGTGGAGAGTGAGGTGGCCGCCGAGCTGGACGCCGCCGTGGCCGCGGCGGAGGCCGGATCGCTCGAGCCGGCCTCCGACCTGACGCGCCACGTGACCTACGAGGGGGCGCTCGCATGACCTACCGCGACGCGATGCGCGAGGCGCTGCGCGACGCGCTCCGGCGTGACGAGCGCGTCTTCCTGATGGGCGAGGACGTCGGCCGCTACGGGGGCTGCTTCGGCGTCAGCAAGGGCCTGCTCGACGAGTTCGGCCCCGAGCGCGTCCGCGACACGCCGCTCTCCGAGTCCGCCTTCGTCGGCGCCGGCATCGGTGCCGCGATGGGCGGGATGCGGCCCGTGGTCGAGATCATGACGGTGAACTTCAGCCTCCTCGCCCTCGACCAGATCGTGAACAACGCCGCCACGCTCACGCACATGTCGGGCGGCCAGCTCGCGATCCCGCTGGTGATCCGCATGACGACGGGCGCCGGCCGGCAGCTCGCGGCCCAGCACTCGCACAGCCTCGAGGGCTGGTACGCGCACATCCCGGGGCTGCGGATCCTGACGCCCGCGACGCTCGAGGACGCTCGCGGGATGCTCTGGCCCGCGCTGTGCGACCCCAACCCCGTGCTGATCTTCGAGCACGGCGCCCTCTACAACATGGAGGGCGAGCTGCCGGAGGAGCCGCCCGAGGTGGACATCGAGAGCGCGATGGTGCGGCGGCCCGGGGACGACGTGTCGCTCATCACGTACGGGGGCACGCTCTGGAAGGCGCTCGCGGCGGCGGACGAGCTCGCCGGCGAGGGAATCAGCGCCGAGGTGCTCGACCTGCGCGTGCTGCGGCCGCTCGACGACGCCGCGCTCGAGGCCTCCGTAACGAAGACCCACCGCGCGGTGATCGTGGACGAGGGCTGGCGCAGCGGCTCGTTGTCGGCCGAGGTCGCGGCGCGGCTGACAGAGCGCTGCTTCTACGACCTCGACGCGCCGGTCGAGCGCGTCTGCTCGGAAGAGGTGCCCGTGCCCTACGCGAAGCACCTGGAGGAGGAGGCGCTCCCGCAGGTCGACGACATCGTGACGGCAGCCATGCGAACGGTGCGCGGTCAGGTGCCACAGGCGGCGGAGGCGGGACGTGTCTGACTTCTGCATGCCTTCGCTGGGCGCAGACATGGACTCGGGCATCGTGCTCGAGTGGCGCGTCAAGCCCGGCGATCGCGTCAAGCGCGGCGACATCGTGGCCGTGGTGGACACGAGCAAGGCGGACATCGAGATCGAGGTCTTCGAGGACGGGACGATCGACGAGCTGCTGGTCCCGGTCGGCACCCGCGTCCAGGTGGGCACGCCGATCGCGCGGCTCGCCGATGGCGCGTCACCGCCGTCCGCCAACGGCGGCGGTCCCCCGCCCGAGGCCGAGCGGAGGCGGATCTCGCCGGTGGCCCGGCGAACGGCCGCGGAGCTCGGCGTGGACCTGGACGCCGTGAAGGGCACCGGCCCGCTCGGCGCCGTGGTCAAGGCCGACGTGGAGCGCGCCGCGGGGAACGGGGCCCCCGTGCCCCCACCGACTCCTCCCGAGACTCGTCCGGCGGAGCCCGAGGGCGACCGCGCGGAGGCGATGCGGGCTGCCATCGCCCATCTGATGGCGCGCTCGAAGCGCGAGGTCCCGCACTACTACCTGCGCGAGGACGTGGACATGTCCGCCGCGCTCTCCTTCCTCGAGCGTCGCAACGCCGAGCTCCCGGTCGCCCGCCGGCTGCTCCCCGCCGCACTGCTGTTGAAGGCCACGGCCCTGGCCCTCGCCGACGTCCCGGAGCTGAACGGCTTCTGGAATGACGGCCGCTTCGAGCAGGCGACCGGGATCCATCTCGGCCTGGCCGTGTCGCTGCGCGGCGGCGGCCTGGTGGCGCCCGCGCTGCACGACACCGGGCGGCGCTCGCTCGAGGAGCTCATGGAGAGCATGCGCGACCTCGTCCGGCGCGCCCGCGCGGGAACGCTGCGCTCGTCGGAGATGTCGGACCCGACCCTGACCGTGACCAATCTCGGGGAGCGCGGCGCGCTGGAGGTCTACGGGGTCATCTACCCGCCGCAGGTGGCGCTCGTCGGGTTCGGCCGCATCGCGGAGCGGCCTTGGGCCGCCGGCGGCATGCTCGCGGCGCGCCCGGTGACGACCGCGACGCTTTCCGGCGACCATCGCGCGAGCGACGGGGTGACCGGGGGCAGGCTGCTCGCCGCGATCGCGGCGAAGCTCCAGAGACCGGAGGAGCTGTGACCGACGCGGAGCTGAGAGCGGCTGTCCTGGACTCCCTTGCGGAGGTCGCCCCGGAGGCCGATCCGGGCGCCTTGGACCCGGCGCGGCCGATCATCGACCAGGTCGACATCGACTCGATGGACTTCCTCGACTTCCTCGTCGCGGTCGCGGAGCGGACCGGCGTGGAGGTCCCGGAGCGCGACTATGCCGCGGTCGACACGATCGACGCCTGCGTGGCGTACCTGGCGGGCAGGGTGGGAGAGCCGGCATGACGGGCACTGTCGAGACGCCCAGGACGCCGCAGGCCGGCGCCGACGAGCGCCTCGACGGCTTCGTGGAGCGCGCGCGGGCCGCGGCCGACACGTTCCGCGGGCTCGACCAGGAGCAGGTGGACAAGATCGTGTGGGCGATGGTCGTGGCCGGCCTTCACAACGCCGTCCCGCTGGCGGAGCTGGCGATGGAGGAGACCGGCTTCGGCGTGTTCGAGGACAAGGTCCTGAAGAACTACATCGCCACGGAGTTCCTCTACGACTATCTGAAGGACAAGCGCTCCGTCGGCGTGATCGACGAGGACCCCGAGCGCGGCATCCAGTACGTGGCCGAGCCGATCGGCGTCGTGCTCGCGCTCACCCCGATCACGAACCCCACGTCGACCGTGCTCTTCAAGGCGATCGTCGCGGCGAAGACACGCAACGCGATCGTCTTCCGGCCGTCCGCCAGAGCCGCGCGCTGCGCGGAGCGCGCCGTTGCGCTCCTCCAGGAGGCGGGGGAGGCCGCGGGCCTTCCTCCGCACGCGCTCCAGGTCGTGCCCGACCCGACGCTCGACGCGTCGCAGTACCTGTTCCACCACCCGGGCGTGGACTTCATCTGGACGACCGGCGGCCCGAAGGCCGTGGCCGCCGCGAACCAGGCGGGCAAGCCCTGCATCAGCGTCGGCGCCGGCAACGCGCCCGTCTACGTCCACCGGAGCGCCGACGTGGGGATGGCGGTGGTGGACATGCTGATCTCGAAGACCTTCGACGCTTCGGTGATCTGCCCCGCGGAGCAGACCTGCGTGATCGACGAGGCGGTCTGGGACGAGACCGTCGGGGAGCTTCAGCGGCTCGGCGCCCGCCTGCTCGGCGAGGACGAGGTCGAGCGGCTCGCCCGCGCGACCTTCGGCGAGGACGGGCACGTGGAGCTCGGAGCGCTCGGCCAGTCGTGCGCGCGCCTCGGCTCGCTGGCGGGCTTCGAGGTCGGCGAGGACGCCAAGGTCCTGCTGGCGCCGCTGCCGTCCAACCTAGGCGAGCTGGCCGCCCACCCGCTGATCAACGAGAAGCTGATGCCGGTGCTCGGACTCGTGCCGTCACCTTCGGTAGAGCACGCACTGGACGCTTGCGATCTGGTCACCGAGCACGGCGGGCTGGGGCACACGTCCGCCGTCTACGCGACCGACGAGCCCGTCATCGAGCGCTTCGCCGAGCGCATCCGCACCGGCCGGATCCTCGTGAACGCCCCGACCGCGGTCGGCGCGCTCGGGGGCGTCTACAACTCGATGACGCCCACCTTCTCGCTGGGCTGCGGCACGTGGGGAGGGTCGATGACGACCGACAACGTCAACTACCGCAACCTCCTCAACGTCAAGACCGTGTCGCGCCGGCAGGCCCCCGCGCAGTGGTTCCGCGTGCCCTCCGACACCTACTTCAACCAGGGCGCCCTCGACAACCTGCGCATGCTGCGCGGCACCCAGGCGATGCTCGTCACGGACCCCGGTTCCGAGACCCGCGGAGTCGCCGACGAGATCCGCGCCCATCTCGACGGGATCGGCGTGCACGTCTTCTCGGACATCTCGCCGGAGCCCGGCGAGGAGCAGGTGCGCGCCGGCGTGAAGGTCCTCGACGAGCTGCGTCCCGACATCCTGATCGCGGCCGGCGGCGGCTCCGTGATCGACGCGGCGAAGGCGATGCGGCTCTTCCACGAGAGCCCCGAGGTGTCGCTCGCCGAGCTGACCCTGCCCTTCCTCGACGCCCGCAAGCGGGTGGCGCACTACCCGGAGATCGAGCACTCGATGCGGCTGGTCGCGGTGCCGACCACGGCGGGCACGGGCTCCGAGGTCTCGCCCGCCGCGGTGCTCACGGTCGGCGGCCGCAAGGAGACCCTCGTCGACTACTCGCTGGTCCCCGACATGGCCGTCGTCGACCCGCGCCTGACCCTCACGATGCCGCCGGTGCTGACCGCCGACACCGGGATCGATGCGCTGACCCACGCGCTCGAGGCCGCCGTCTCGATCTTCGCCTCGCCCTACACCGACGCGTTCTGCGTCCAGGCGGTCTACCAGATACTCCCGAACCTCCCGCGCGCCTTCGCCGACGGCTCGGACCTCGAGGCGCGCAGCGCGATGTCGAACGCCGCGACGATCGCCGGGCTGGCCTTCTCGAACGCGTTCGTGGGCGTGAACCACGCGCTGGCGCACGCCGTCGGGGCGCGGTTCGGGATCGCGCACGGGCGCGCCAACGCGATCTTCCTGCCGCACGTCCTGCGCTACAACGCGTCGCTGCCGACGAAGTTCATGCCCGCCCCCGGCTACACCGCCTACGTGGCGCCGGAGAAGTACGCGCAGATCGCCTGGATCGTCGGCCTCGGCGGGAAGACCGAGGAGCAGCGCCGCGAGCGGCTGTTCCGGCGCGTGGAGGAGCTGCTCGACGCCGTCGAGATGCCGCATTCGCTCGAGGACGCCGGCGTGGGTCGCGCGGAGTTCGAGTCCGCGCTGCCCGACCTCGCGCGCGCGGCCTTCGCGGACCCGAGCGTCCGCACGAATCCGCGCATCCCGCTGGTGCGCGAGCTCGTGGAGCTGCTCGAGCAGGGCTTCCGCGGGCGCTGACGCGGCCTGCGCGCCTACGTAGTTTCCACCGCGCGAACCCGCGCGTAGCGCGGATGCCCGCGCCCCCGGCCGCCCATAGCTTTGTCGCATGCTGATCGGAGCGCCAAAGGCCCCGAAGTGGCTGAGCCGGGACTGGTCCCCGGCGGACGGCCGCGACGTGTACCTCACGGACGGGCTCCGGCTGTTCCGGCTGATCGAGACGGTGGCGCTGGGCCACGGTCCGTCCGCTCGCCTCGAGGACTGCTACACGCTCCGTGAGGAGCTCCACACACGGGACGAGCTATGGCGGATGCAGCTGCACACGGTGCGGCGCACGGCTCCCGCGGCCTGAACGACCGCCCGCGCCCGGAGCGCGGCAGCTCCGGGCCCCTGCAGGCGACCTTCTCGCTCGGCCGCTGGGCGGGCGTCGACGTCGGCGCCAACTGGAGCTGGGTCATCATCGTCTGGCTCGTCGTCTGGTCGCTGGCGGCCGAGGTCTTCCCCACGGACGTCCCGGGGCTGTCCGACGGCGCCTACATCGCGATGGCGGTCACGGGGACGCTCGTCTTCTTCGCGTCGCTGCTGCTCCACGAGCTCGGCCATGCGGTCGTGGCGAGGCGTGAGGGAATGGAGATCGACGGCATCACGCTCTGGCTGTTCGGCGGAGTGGCCCGCTTCAAGGGCATGTTCCCCTCGGCCCGCGCCGAGCTGAGGATCGCGCTCGCCGGCCCCGCCGTGAGCCTGCTGCTCGGACTCGGGTTCCTCGGTGCGGGTGCGCTGCCGGTTCCCGACGCCGTGGGCAGCGTCGCCACCTGGCTCGGCCGGATCAATCTCTTCCTGCTCGCGTTCAACATGATCCCGGCGCTGCCGCTCGACGGCGGACGGGTGCTGCGGTCGCTCATCTGGCGGGCGACGGGCGACTTCACCGGTGCCACGCGCACCGCCGGCGCGATCGGTGCGGGCATCGGCAACCTGATGATCGCCCTGGGGGTGCTCATGCTCTTCGTGACCGGCTCCTTCGGCGGCCTGTGGCTCGCGCTGATCGGGCTCTTCGTGAGCGGCGCCGCCAAGTCCGAGACGTCGATGGCGACCACGCGCTCCGCGCTCGCCGGGCTGCACGTGGGCGACGCCATGGTGCGCGAGCCGGACACGCTGCCCGCCGACATGACCATCGCCGCCTTCGTGGGCGGCCCCTTCGCGCGCAGCCGGCACGCGTCGTATCCCGTGCGCTACGAGAGCGGCCGGATCGGGCTCCTCTTCTTCCGCGACGTCGGGAACGTCCCGCCCGATCGCTGGGAGCGGGAGACGGTCGGCTCCCTGGCGGTCGCGCCGGACGCGACGCTGGCACCGGACGACGAGCTCGGGGATGCCCTCATGCACCTGGCCCAGACGCGCACGGCACGCACGCTGGTGCTCGACGAGGGCCGGCTCGCCGG
>JAFGJG010000124.1 GCA_016929195.1 Thermoleophilaceae bacterium | reverse complement strand
CGAGGAGACCGAGGCGGCCATGGCCGAGGCGACTGCGCTCACCAGGCGGCTGGACGAACACGTCGAGCGCGCCGCCAGCGCCGAGGCCAGAGCGTCCGAGCTGTCGCAGCGGGTCGCCGACCTCGAGTCCCGGCCGGATCTCACCCCCGCCCTCGAGGACGCCAAGGCGGCGCTGGAGACGGCGAAGGATCAACTGGCGGATCGCGACGCGCAGCTCGCGGAGGCGCGCAACGAGCTCGACACGGTCTGGATGTCGCTGCAGGCCGCCACCGCGAAGGCCGACGCGCTCGAGGGCGAGGTCGAGCGGGCGGGGGCCAAGGCCGCGCAGATCGCCGCCGAGACCGAACTTCGGGACGCAACAGGCGCGGAGCTCGCGGCGGAGGTCGGGCGAGCCGAGGCTCGGGCCGGGGCTGCCGAGGCTCGGGCCGAGGCTGCCGAGGCCCGCGCGATCGATCTGTCCGGCCGGGTCGAGGCGGGCGACACCCGTCTGCGCGAGCTCGAGGATCGCGCCGAGCGCGCCGAGGGGCTCGTCACCGAGCTCGCGGCCCGGGCGGAGCGAGCGGAGGTCCGGGCCGACGAGATGGCCGAGCGGGCCGAGGCTGCGGAGATCGCCGCCGCCCTCGACCACGAGAGCCCGGAGCTCGTGGCCGCGCGAGCCGAGGCCGAGGACCTGACGGCCAGGCTCGCTGCCGTCGGCAGCGAGCTCGACGCCGCGGCGATGTTCGCGAGCGCGCTCGTGGAACGCAACGAGGAGCTCGAGGACCAGGTGGCGTCGCAGGCCGTCGAGGCCGAGGTCGAGGCCGCCGACGCCCGGGCGCGATTGCTCGAGACCCAGGAATCGCTCGCCCGGCTCCAGGAGACCGTCGAGCATCGCGACGAGCTCGGACCCTTCGTCCAGGAGGCCCCGTCGATGACCCCCGGCGCCGCGACCGAGGTCGCGGACGCGCTCTCGGTCAACGTGAAGCGTTCGCTGTCGGCGATCTTCGAGCTCGCGCGAACCCTGTCCACAGGACAGGAGAGCAAGGACGACGAGCGGTTGCTCTATCAACTGATGACGCAGGCCAAGCGGATGGAGCACGCGATCCGCGACATCTTCGACGCGGATCGGCTCACGCGCGGCGAGCTCGTGCTCGAGCGCCGCAGCACCCACATCGACGCGCTGGTGCGCCGCGTGGTCAGCGAGTTTCCGTTCGCCGACGACCGCGACCTCGACGTCGCGGTCGAGCCGGCGACGATCATGGTCGACCGCGTTCGCGTGGAGCGCCTGGTGGACGACCTGCTCACCTCGGTCGTCGGGCGCACCGAGGCCGGTGATCGCATCGCGCTCGCCCTCGAACGAGCCCCCGATGGCGTGCTCATCTCGGTGGAGGGCGGGACCCCCCTGAACGGGGACGGAACCGCCGAGGCGGCCGCGGCGTTCCTGGCCGAGCTCCACGGGGGGTGGGCCAGGGCCGAGCGGCTCCCGGACGGGACGGGCGTGGTCCGGGCGTTCCTGCCCAGCGGTCGGAACGCCGGGACGGCGGACGGCGCCGATCCCGAGACCGCGGCGGCCCTCGGCTGAGCCGAACGCCGCCCTACACCAGGACCGCGGTGCTCCGTCGGCGTCCCACCTTCTGCACGAAGATCGTCGCGGGGAACTGATCCTTGACCTGCTCGGCGTGCGTGACCACGAACAGCTGGTGGAACCGCGACGAGAGCCGGCCGAGCGCCTGCACCATCAGGTCCTTGCGCTCCTCGTCCAGCGAGGCGAGCACCTCGTCCAGGACCATCATCCCCACGTCTGCCCCCGACAGGCGTGACAGCTGCGTCGAGATCGCCACCCGGAGCGCGAGGTTCGCGAGATCGGTCTCCGAACCGGAGAAGCGATCGATCCCGAAGTACGAGTCCCCGTCGGCGATCTGGATCGTGAGCTTCTCCTCGTCGACCTTGAGGTCGTCGTACTCGTGGTTCGTGAGCTCGCGGAACAGCGCCTCGGCCTCGCGGGAGAGCTCGGGCCCGATGCGCGCCACCAGATGGTTGCGGAATCCCTCGAGCAACAGCGCTACCCGCTCGACGTACCGCGCGTCCGAACGCAGCTCGTCGACCCTGGCCTGCGTCTCCTTGGCCTGACGCACCGCGGCGACGAGGCCGGCCTCCGACTTCTCGGCGTCCTTCAGGGCGTCGCTCGCCCCGCGTTCGGTCTCCCGCGCCCTGTCCAGCGCGGCGATCGCTTCCTCGAGCTCGTCGTGCAGACGCTCGTGCGCCGCATCGTCGAACGCGAGCCCCTCGGCCTCCTCCGCCAGCTTGGCGAGCTCGCCGTCGAGGAGTTCGATCCGCCGCCGCACGGCGTCCAGGTCGCGTTCGGCCTGCGCGAGGTGCTGCCGTTCGGTCCGGAGCTCCGCCGCACGGGTGCCGAGGGTTCGCGCGCGTTCGGCGCTCGCCCGAAGCTCGTCGAGCTCGGGGACGGTCCCGCCGAAGGGCTCCGACAGCGTGGCCACCTCGGCCGAGAGCGACCCGATCCGCTCGGCGAGCTGCGACCGGTGCGCGTCCTCTTCTCGCGAGCGCTCTCCCGCCTCGTTCGCGGCCACCTGGCCCTTCTCCGCCCGTGCTCGCTCGGCGAGCGCCTTCTTGACCGCCGCCGCGGCGGTCGCCGTGGTCCTCTTCGCGCCCGCGACCTCCGCCTTGCAGTGCTTCACGTACGACGCGAAGTCCTCGCCCAGCGGGCGGCCGCAGGTGGGGCAGGGCTCGGACGGATCGGCCTCCGCCGCGCGCTCGAGCCGCTCG
>JAFGJG010000014.1 GCA_016929195.1 Thermoleophilaceae bacterium | reverse complement strand
GTCTCGCCCGTGTCGAGGCTCGTCCGCCCGGGCCAGGAGGTGGAGGCGTCGGACGTGGCGATCCCCGGTCAGACGCCGATCGTGATGATCCTCTACGACGAGCTGTCTGGCACGGCGCTCATGGGTCGGGACGGGCGCGTGAAGTCGAGCCTCTTCCCCAACTTCGCCAAGCTGGCGGGCACCTCGACGTGGTACCGCAACGCGAGCACGGTCGCGGACTTCACGAGCCAGGCGGTGCCCGCCCTGCTGACCGGTGAGCTGCCGTCCCGCAGCGCGGCGCCGATCGCCGCCGACCATCCGGAGAGCATCTTCACGCTGCTCGGGGGCAAGTACCCGTTCGACGTGACCGAGCCGGTCACGGACGTCTGCCCGGTGCAGCTGTGCCCGTCGGAGGCGAGCTCGACCCAGTCCTTCGGAGAGCGCGCCCGCGAGCTCGCGTCCGACCTGAGCCTCGTGTCGCTCCACCTGATCGTCCCGGACGACATCGAGCGCGACCTCCCGCCCGTGGACCGCAGCTTCGGCGACTTCCGGGACCTGGCCGCGGACGGGAACGCGGCGGACGATCCGGGTGCCGCCGCCCGCCGGGGCCTGGCGGCGCTGGTGGCGTTCACCGAGCGCGTCAAGGAGTACCGGGAGTTCAACGCGCGGCTCGGCACCGCCGGGCCCGAGCGCAGCTTCAGGTTCCTCCACGTGCAGATCCCCCACAACCCCTACTACCTGCTCCCGGACACGCGCCGCTACCCGGAGACGCTCGCGCCGATCCCCGGCCTCGATCAGCCCGGACCCGCCGGCACCTGGCGCGACGACCCGTGGCTGACACGCCAGGCGCTCCAGCGCTACGTGCTCCAGATCGAGGCCGGCGACCGCCTGCTCGGCGAGTCGATCGCCCGGATGAAGGCGAGCGGCCTCTGGGACCGGGCGCTCGTGGTCGTGACCGCCGACCACGGCGCGAGCTTCGAGCCCGGCGCGCCCCACCGCGCCGCAACGCTCGCGAACCTCCCGCAGATCGCGAACGTGCCGCTGTTCGTCAAGTCCCCGGGGCAACGGGAGCCGCGCGTGGTCGACGGGAACGTGAAGACCATCGACATCCTTCCGACGATCGCCGACGAGCTGCGGGTGCCGCTCCCGTGGGGCACGGCCGGACGCCCGGCCGCTCGCGCCGGCGACGGCGGCCGCATCGTGATGCGCTCCGAGTACCAGGAGGGCGACCTGACGATGCCCTTCGGCGAGTTCGTGCGCCGCCGCGACAGCATCGTCCGCTCCATCGGCGAGCGCATCGGCACGACGCGCGCCGGCGTCTACCGGATCGGGCCGGACGACGACCTGGTCGGCCGCCGGGCGGACGAGCTGGGCGCCGGGAGCACGCGGGCCGAAGTCGAGCTGGACGCCGGCGGGCTCTACGCGTCCGTCGACCCCGGTGCGCCGGTCGTGCCGTCGTTCGTCACGGGACGCGCCCGTGATTTGCCGCCCGGCAGCCGACTCGCGATCACCATCGACGGCGTGGTCGCCGCCACCACGCGTCCGTTCGACGACGACGGCGGACCGGGCCGGTTCGCCGCGATCGTCCCGCCGAGCGTGTTCTCACGCGGCCCGGACCCGGTGGGGGTGCTCGCCGTGACCGGCGCCGGCGCCAACCGCCGCATCCTGTCCCTCAGGGGCGTCACGGTCAGCTACCGGCTCGCCGAGGGAGGGGGCGCGCTCCTCGATCCCGCCGGCCGCCGGATCCCGATCGTGAAGACGCCCGCGGGCGGCCGCGTGGACGGAGCGAGCGCGGACGAGGCGGACGTGAAGGTGCAGGGCTGGGCGGGGACGGTCGAGCCGGCCCGGCGCGCGGACCGCGTGGTGGCCTTCGCGGGCGACCGCTACATCGCCAGCGCGCGGCCCTCGCTCCCGCGGGAGGACCTCGAGAAGCGCTACGGGCCTGCACTGGCCAACGCCGGGTTCTCGATCCGCGGCGGCGTGAGCGCCGGGCCGCAGCCGGGCAGCGACGCGGCGCCCTGGAGGGTCTACGCGATCGTGGGTGGACGGGCCCACGAGCTGCGATTCCCATCCGTGACCTTCTAATGCCGGGTCGTCTTCCGCTCCGGATCGACCCGGAGCTCGTACACCCGCGCGCACCCAAAGGTCTCCTGTGAGACGAGCACGTCAGCGAGGCTGGGACTCAGATCGATGGGCGGGGGGCAGCCGGTCAGGACGAAGCGAGCCCCCGTGCGGCGCACGAATGACTGCGCGGTGTGCGGCGGCTGGCCCTGCAGGAGCTCGAAGAACTCGATCGCGCGTGCGTAGAAGTCGGGCGTCCAGAAGCTGTTTCCCACGTAGGTCGCGCGGCCGGTGCGCCCTGGCACGGCCGCCCCGAGGTACGGGCTCGTGAGCACGCCCCCGGGTCCCGGTTGGCGCCGGAGCCACTCGAGTGCGTCGTCCTCCTCCGCCGTCAGGAAGTTGGCGTCCTTCCCGTTGTAGACGGACTTGACGGTTTTTCGGGCGACCTTCATCTGCTCGTAGGCCGGCGGGACGACGACGAGAAGAGACGCTGCCACCACCGCCGCCAGCGGCGGCCCGCGGCGGCGGGACACGGATCGGAGGCCGATGACCGCAAGAACGGCCAGCGGCACGCTCAGGCCGAGCAGCGCGTGGAGCACGCCATTCGCACCGAGCGATTGGTTTACGAAGACCAGGGCGATCACCACCGGCGGCCAGGCGAGAGTGATTGCGCCGAGGACGGTGCGCGGCCGGGAGCGGTACGCCAGAAGCGCCGGAAGCGCGAGCGGCAGTAGCGACAGCAAGACGATCCAGAGCGGCCACGTTCTGTGCGCAGCCTGCGACGTCTGCTCCCATGAGATGTCCGTGCGGCGCAGGACGACGTAGTAGATGAGCGGTATCGCGGTCGCGCAGGCGGTCGGGAGGATCAGCCTCCAGCCCGAGCGCCGCAGGATCAGCTCGGACGCCAGGAGGATGACCAGCAGCACCTGCCCCTGCCACGGGTGAATCCACGCGGCGAGGGCGCCGAGCATCGGCGCTTTCCAGCCCGCCGCGCCGCGCTCGCGATCGCGCGCGTAAAACAGTGCGGCGGCGACCATGCACGCGAACGCGATCGCCCCGAACTCGTAGCCCCACATCCAGTGCGGCACCCATAGCTCGTTCGTCACCGCGGACCACTGGATGGCGTTGGCGTGCGAGTCCAGCATGTGCAGGACGAGCACCCCCCAGCCGGTGAAGAACAGGGCGGCGACAAGTGCCAGCAGTCGTTCGGCGGGGCGGTCGACGCTCGCCCACACGAACCCGCGCACGGCGAGATACACGCCCACCAGCGCGACCGGCTTCCACAGCAGCAGTGTCAGCCACGGAGCGGCACCCGCCGCCGTCAGCAGCGCCGAGACGGCGACCAGCGGTTGGATGAAGTCATGCGGAGTCGGATCGAGGTCGTACAGGTTCGAGGCGAGTCCGTGCTCCGATGCGTCGCGGATCCAGGCCAGGTACTGCATCTGGTCCTGGGCAGCGACCCCGTCCGTGCCGCTCCAGACGTCACCGTGCCGGACGGTCAGCCACAGATTCATCGCGAGGACCCAGCACGAGACGCTCGCAAAGGCGGCGAACACCGCGAACTCGCCCCACCGGAGCCTGCCGAGCGACCCCACGAGCGTCGCTTACCCTTCTCGACGAGCCTCGACACCCTGAACCACGCGGCCGACCGGCCGTATGAAGCACGTGAGACCGGTCGTCGCGCATAATCACCCCTCCATGGAGGCCATCGAAGACGTCGTGATCCTCTGCGGGGGGCGGGGAACGCGCCTCCAAGAGCACACCCAGTCGATCCCGAAGCCGCTCGTCGAGATCGGCGGCGAGCCGATCGTCTGGCACGTGATCCAGATCTACGCGGCCCACGGGTTCCGCCGGTTCATGCTCTGCACCGGCTACAAGGGCGAGCTGATCGAGCAGTTCGCCTCGGAGCGCGACTGGCCGGAGGGCGTCGAGGTCCGCTGCGTCGACACCGGCCTCGAGACCCCCACCGGGGGGCGCGTGCGACAGGCGGGCGAGCTGCTCGGCGACCGCCCGTTCTGCGCCACCTACGCGGACGGCGTGGCGAACGTCGACCTGACCGCGCTCGTCGAGTACCACCAGAGCCACGGCGACCTCTCGACGATGACGGTCGTGCGCCCGGAGCTCCAGTTCGGGATCGCGGAGCTGAACGGCGACGGTCGCGTGCGCGGGTTCCGCGAGAAGCCGCGCGCCGAGCACTGGGTGAACGGCGGGTTCTTCTGCTTCGAGCACGGCGCGATGGGCTACATCGGCGAGGACTCGGTGCTGGAGCGCGAGCCGCTCGAGCGGCTGGCCGCCCAGGGCCAGCTGCACGCCTTCAAGCACTCGGGCTTCTGGGAGTGCATGGACACGTACAAGGACGCCGTCCTCCTGAACGACATCTGGGCCGCCGGCGGGGCCCCCTGGAAGACCTGGAACTGATGCGCTCCGCGTTCGTGACAGGCGCCTACGGGCTGCTCGGATCCGGCCTGGTCCGCGCCCTCCTCGAGCGGGGCGTCGAGGTGACCGTCGTGCGCCGCGACGTGACCCCGCGGTCCGCGCTGGTGCTCGAGGGCCTCGAGGCGCGGGTGAACGTCGTCTCGGGCGACATCACCGACGGCGGGCTGATGGAGCGCGCGCTCGGCGAGTACGAGGTGGACAGCGTCTTCCACCTCGCCGCGCAGACGATCGTCGGCACCGCGCAGCGCTCGCCGCTGCCGACCTGGGAGACGAACGTACGCGGCACGTGGATCGTGCTCGAGGCCTGCCGGCACGTCGAGGTCGAGCGGGTCGTGGTCGCCGCCTCGGACAAGGCCTACGGCGCCCACGACGAGCTCCCCTACCGCGAGGACTTCGCGCTCCAGCCGCGTTTCCCGTACGACGTCAGCAAGGCCGCGACTGATCTGATCGCGCGCTCGTACTGGCACAGCTTCGGCCTCCCGGTGGCCACGACCCGCTTCGCGAACCTCTACGGCGGCGGCGACACGAACCGCTCCCGTCTCATCCCCGAGGCCGTGGACGCCGCGCTCTCGGGCCGGCGCCCGGTGATCCGGTCGGACGGCACGCCGGAGCGCGACTTCCTCTACGTGGACGACGCTGCCGCCGCCTACCTCGCGATCGCCGACGCCCTGGACGGGGACGGCGCGCGCGGCGAGGCGTTCAACGCGGGCGCCGGCGAGCCGCGCTCGGTCCGCGAGGTGGTCGAGCTCATCTGCCGCGTGTCGGGCACGGACACGGAGCCGGACGTCCGCGGCACCGGCACGCCCGCAGGCGAGATCGACCGGCAGTTCGTGGACACATCGAAGATCCGCGAGCTGACCGGCTGGACCCCGCGCGTGGAGCTCGAGGACGGGTTGCGCCGCACGGTGGACTGGTACCGCGAGCACCCCGCCGCGCTCGCGCCTTGACCGCGCTGCGCCGCCGCCCGGTGGCCGCGGCGGCACTCCTCTACGCGGTGCTGGCGGTGCTCCTCTACTCACCCGCCCTGCTGCCGGGCCACACGCTCTCCGCGTCCGACTACCTCTGGACCGCCGCCCCCTGGGCGTCCGAGCGCCCGCCCGACGTGCGCCCGTTCGGCTCCAACTACGAGCTGGTGGACTCGGTCACCCAGTTCCAACCGTGGCTCCAGCACGTCCGCGACCGGATCCCCGAGGCCCCGCTCTGGAACCCGGCGATCGGCGCCGGGCGCCCGTTCCTCGCCAACGCCCAGTCCGCCATCCTCTCCCCGTTCTACGTCCTGAGCTACGCGCTGCCGTTCTGGTGGTCGCTCGGGGTGATCGCCGTGCTGAAGGTGTTCGCCGCCGCGTTCGGCACCTTCCTGCTCGGCCGCGCGCTCGGCATGCGGTACGGCGGCTCCCTGCTCGCCGGCCTCGTCTACGGGTTCTCGCTCTACATGCTGGTCTGGATCTCGTGGCCGCAGACGAACGTCTGGGCGCTGCTGCCCTGGCTGCTGCTGCTCACCGAGCGCGTTATCCGGGCACCCGGCCCGCTGCCCGCGGCCGGGCTCGGCGCGGTGGTCGCGGCCCAGTTCTTCGGCGGCCACCCGGAGTCGAACTTCCACCTGCTCGCCGCGACGGTCGCGTTCTTCGCGTTCCGCCTCTGGGTCCTCCACCGGGAGGGTGGGCTCGACGGGGTCCGCGCTCCCGTCGTGGCCTTCGCGGGCGGGCTCGTGGGGGGCACGGCCCTGGCGGCGGTGGTGCTGCTGCCGTTCCTCGAGCTGCTGTTCCGGTCGGGCGACGTGTCGGCCCGCGAGGGCTTCGCGCAGCTGAAGCTCCCGCGCGAGTATCTGCGCGGGTTCATGCTGCCCGACTACTGGGGCCGGGCCACCCACGGCGCGGTGGGTGCGTTCGCGCAGGAGCGCGCCCTCTACGTCGGCGCCCTGCCCCTGACGCTCGCGATCTTCGCCCTCGTGAGCCGCCCGAACGCGATGCGGATCGGATTCGCGGCGCTCGGCGCCCTCGTCCTGGCGCTGGCGCTGGGCGTCCCGCCGCTGCCGGACATCGCCGCCGCGCTGCCGATCGTGAAGACCGGCAACCACCTGCGCGTGGTGGTGATCCTGATGCTCTGCCTCGCGCTCCTGGCCGGCTGGGGGCTCGACGAGCTGACGGCGGCCGACTCGCCCCGCCGATGGCTGGTCGTCCCGCTCGCGCTCGCCCTGCTCGCGCTGCCCGTGCTGGTCCTCGGCGCGGGCGGCTGGCTGTCAGGCGGGGAGCTCGGCCGCGCGCTCGAGCTGTCGTTCTGGCTGGACCACGTGGAGCCGCCCGTGGACGACGCGTCGCTCACGGCGATCCGGATGTCGTCGCTGCTCGTCTGGCTCGCCTTCATGGGCGCCGCCGCGGTGCTGCTGTTCGCGCGCGTCCGCGGACGCGTGGCGGCGACCACATTCGTCGCGCTCGCCCTCGCGCTGGTCGCGGCGGACCTGTTCAAGGCCGGGATGGGCGCGACACCGGCGATCACGACGGCCGAGGCGACCCAGCCGCTGACGCCGGGGATCGAGTACCTGCGCTCGCAGCGGCCGAACCGCTTCGTCGGGCTCGCGCCCGACCTCGGCCCCTCGGCGCTGATCCCGGACATGGCGATGCGCTGGGACCTCTACGACGCGCGCAGCTACGACCTGCCGGTCGAGGAGCGCTACGACAACCTCTGGCGCGCGGCCGTGAAGGACGGCTCGCCGACCGAGACGCCCACGACCGACGCCGTCCTGAGCGAGCAGGCCCTGCCCGCCTACCGGCTCCTGAGCGTGACGCGCGTGGCCCAGGACCCGACCCAGGAGCGCGTCCGCGACCCGGCGCTCCCGGTCGCCTACGACGGGCGGGACCTGCGCGTCTACGCCGTCCGGGACGCGCTCCCGCGCGTCGCCGTGGTCGGGTCGCAGCGTGTCGTGCCCGGAGACGACGCACAGCTCGCCGCGGTCATCGACCCGGCCTTCGACGCGCGGCGCACGGTCGTGACGGGCGCCGCCCTCCCGGGCCTCCCGGAGCAGCCCACCGCGGGCAGCGCCGGGCGGGCCCGCATCACCACGTACGAGCCCGAGCGGGTGGTGATCGAGGCGAGCGCCCGCCGGCCCGCCGAGCTGGTGCTCTCCGACGTCCACTTCCCCGGCTGGCGCGCGGAGATCGACGGTGAGGAGACCGGCCTCCACCGGGTGAACTACCTGCTTCGCGGCGTCGGCCTGCCCGCCGGCCGGCACCGCGTCGAGCTCAGGTACGAGCCGGCCTCGTTCCGGGCCGGCCTCATCCTCAGCCTGGTGGCGCTCGCGGGGCTGGCGGGGGCCGCGGCGATCGGGCTGCGTCGCCGCGGGCGGGTGAGGGTCGGCGATGACTAAGCCGGTCGCCCGCGACCTCCTGATCCTGACCGGCCTGGCGCTGCTCCTGCGTGTCGGGTGGTGCCTTCTCTTCGGCCGCACCGAGCCCGGCGGGAACGACACGATCTTCTACCAGTCGGCCGCCTTCAGCCTTGCGGAGGGACGCGGCTACGCGACCCTCTTCGGAGAGCCGACGGCCCACTGGCCGCCGGGATTCCCGTTCATCGTGTCGCTCGCCTACCGGGCCTTCGGAAACCACCCGTGGCTGGCGCTCGGCTTGAACGTCGTGCTGTCGACGGCGGCGGTCCCCCTCGTCTACCTCGTTGCCGCCCGCATCCAGGGCCTGCGCGAGGCTCGAATCGCGGGCACGGCGATGGCGCTGTTCCCCGCGGCGATCTTCTTCACGGGCCTGTGGCTGGCCGAGACCACGTACATCACCATGCTCGTCGCCTTCCTGGCGCTCGTGGTCTACCTGCCGGAGCGACGCTGGACGCCGGTCGTGCTCGGTGTGGCCGTGGGGGTCGCGGCTCTGACGAAGGGCGAGGGCCTCCTGCTCCTGGCGATTCCGCTGGCGGCCTGGTGGAGCTCCGCAGATCGCGGCGGCTGGGCGCGCAAGAGCGCCGTGCTGCTCGTGTGCACCGGGTTGACCATCGTTCCCTGGACGATCCGAAACGCGCTGGTCATGGACTCGTTCGTTCCGGTCGCCACCAACGCGAGCACCACGCTCTGGTCCGGTCACAACGACCAGGCGAACGGCGGCGCCACCTACGCCCCGCCGTCGCTCCTCGCGCAGACCCCCAAGGACGCCTCGAGCCCCGAGCGGGAGCTGGCCGAGGCGCGGATCCTGCGACGCGAGGCCGTGCGGTGGGCGGTCCGCAACCCGGACCGCGAGCTTGCCCTGATCCCGAAGAAGCTCGTCGCGCTCAACGGCAACGCCTCGAACGTCTTCGGCATCTGGTTCAACGCCGGCGACCAGCGTCAGGTGGGCACCTCCTCGATGCTGTTCTTCGGGGTGCTGGCGGACGCCTTCAGCCACTTCCTCCTGTTCGCGGCGCTCGCCTCGCTCGTCCTGCTGCGCCCGAGCGGGCTCACGCGGCTGCATCCGGCCATGAGGGGCGTGCTTGCCTACCTCGCGGTGTGCCTAGTGGTCTACGGGTTCGTCTACTACGGGCAGTTCCGCTACCGCCTCCCCATGGAGCCGCTGATGATCCTGGTGGCGGCCCCGCTGCTGGCCAGGGCGTGGGCGCTCAGGGGGGCGCTGCGGGGCAACCCGGCCCCTCCCGGCCCATAGCTCGCCCTCAGTTCGTATCCTGCCCGCCCGTGCTCTCGGTACTGATACCCGTCTACAACGAGCGCGAGCGCGTCGAGCGCGCCGTGCACGAGGTGCTCGACACGGACTTCGGCATCCCCGTGGAGCTCGTCATCGTCGACGACGGCTCCACCGACGGGACGCGCGAGATCCTGTCCGGCACGTCGTGGCCGCCGAACGTGCGGGTCCTGATGCACGACCACAACCAGGGCAAGGGCGCGGCGGTCAGAACCGCCCTGGCGGCCGCGGAGGGCGAGTACGCCGCGATCTTCGACGCCGACCTCGAGTACGACCCGGCGGACATCAAGCACCTTCTGCCGCCGCTGCTCGACAGGCGCACGAACGCCGTCTTCGGCGTGCGCGCGTTCGACGGCTACACGAGCCACTCGTTCCTGTTCGTCATGGGCAACAAGGGCGTGACCCTCATCGCGAACGTGCTCTTCAACGTCTACCTGCGCGACCTGATGACGTGCCACAAGGTGATCCGCACCGACGTCTTCAGGGCCCTGCCGCTGAAGGCGTCGGGGTTCGAGATCGAGCCGGAGATAGCGGCGCGGCTGCTGCAGAGCGGCGAGCGGATCTTCGAGCTGCCGGTGTCCTACAAGGCGCGCAGCGGCGAGGAGGGGAAGAAGCTCACCGCGGCAGACGGTCTGCGCGTGGTGGCGACGCTGGTTCGGTGTCGCGTGACACGGGCGTAGCGGGGCTACGCCGCGACGAGCGGGACCGTCGAGTCGGCATCGTCGCGCGTGTCGGCCGGCGCGGCCGACTCGGACGGCTCGGCGGCCGCGACCAGCGCGCCGGCCATCAGCACGGCGGGCAGCGTCACGGCGGGCAGCTGCCAGTTCCAGTCGATCGTGGAGTGGAGCGCCCACATGATGCAGATGGCCGCGCCGGCCGCGACCGGCGAGCCGGCGCGGAGGGCCGCCCGTGCGGCCACCGCCACGCCGCCCACGAACGCGGCGAGCAGCAGCGCGCCCACCACCCCCAGCTCGAGCAGCGTCTCGAGCGGCAGGGAGTGGACCTCCGTGGCGAGCTCGTCGATCTCCCGCTCCTCGCGCCAGATGACCCGGAACGAGCCGAGCCCGGACCCGCGCAGGGGGTGGTCGTCGAGCGCGCCGACGCCGACCTTCCAGTACTCGTAGCGGAGCGACCCCACCTCGGTGAGACGCGACTGGTCGGACGGGCGTCCCTCCGGCGGTGCCTCGCCCCCGTTCTCGCGCAGCCCGCCGACGACCAGCCCGGCGAGGCAGAGCAGCGTGACCACGCGGGCGAGCGCGGGAAGCGAGCCGGCGAACGGGAGCCGCTCCGAGGCTCCGCGCGCGCGGGTGGCGAGCCACCAGCCTGCGGCGCCGGCGGCGACCATCAGCAGGGCCAGGACGACGACCATCACCAGCCCGTTCGACTCGAGCTCGGCCCTTGTGCCCTCGAGGCGCGCGACCCCCGGCAACAGCTGCGACACCGCGGCGGCCACGGTGGTCCCGACGGCGCTGCCCGCCACCGCGGCGAGCTGCGCTCGCGTCGGCGCGATGGCGAGCAGGAACAGCACGCCGAGCAGCGTCGCGGCGATCGCCCCGCGCGAGTAGGTGAGGTAGAGGCCCAGCCCGAGCAGCGGCGTCGCCGCGGCGGCGAGCGTCCGCATGTACGCGTCGCGGCCTGCGTCGCCGGCCAGCCGCGCGCAGAGCACCAGCCCCATCCCCGCGAGCAGGCCGAGCGAGTTCCAGTAGCTCACCGGCTGCTCCAGCCGCGCCCCCGCGCCGAACGACGCATAGAAGTGGAAGACGCCGGGCAGCAGCCGGCCCGCGAGCGAATAGCC
The DNA here is from genome assembly GCA_016929195.1 of Thermoleophilaceae bacterium. Classification (GTDB taxonomy): domain Bacteria; phylum Actinomycetota; class Thermoleophilia; order Solirubrobacterales; family Thermoleophilaceae; genus JACVRW01. The sequence goes on along the minus strand of JAFGJG010000014.1, from coordinate 4,002 downwards.
GAGCACGACGACGGTGCCGAGCGCGAGCACCGGCTCGGCGGCGCTCCGCGCGCGGGGGTCGCGCAGCAGCCCGATGGCGGCCAGGAACGCCCCCAGGTAGAGGACCGCGCGCTGGGCCCCGTCCACCGCCGGGCCGGCGACCGGCGCCCAGGTGATCGACAGGAGGCTCCAGGCGGCAAGGCCGGCGAGCCCCGCCACGGCCACGCGTCCGGCGCGGCCCGCCGGGAGCGGCAGCGGGCCCGCGATCGCGAGCAGGAGCACCAGCCCCCATACGAGGACGGCCGCCGTTGCCCGCGAGCCGTCGAAGAAGCCGCCCGCATAGAACGCGAGCACTGCGGGTGTGGCCAGAAGCACGACGGCTCCCGCCAGGAGGCTCCCCCGGCGCATCCGGCGCAGAGTAACGCCCGCACTTCGCGGATTCGCCCCGCAACTCGCAATACTCCCGGGCGTGGACACGACCACAGCCCGGGCCCAGCTTGCGCCGCGCGTCCTGCTCGCGGCGATCGCGATCGTGGCGATCGCCTGGTTCGGCGTGATGGCCCGCAACTGGCACCTGGGCCAGGACGCGTCGGCGAAGATCCTGGCCGAGCCGGACATGAGCGAGGCGGCGTGGGACAGCACGATGGACGACTTCGACCGGGCGGAGACGCTCGACCCCAGCACCGACTGGAGCCTCCACAAGGCGAACTTCCTGCTCCTGCGCGACAAGGCGGAGGCGGCGCAGATCGCACGTGAGGTCGCCCGTGCCGAGCCGGACAACCTGCGTGCCTGGGTGGCCCTTCGGGACGCGGTGAAGGGGCGCGACGCCGCCGCGGAACGCGAGGCCGTCATCCAGATCCTGCGGCTCAATCCAGAGCCGCGAGAGCGCTAGCCGGCGCCGCGGAGCAGCCCCTTGCTCTGGTCCGTCCAGCACGTCGCCCTGGCGCTGTCCGTCCTCGCGCTCGCCGGCGCGGCGTCCCGGGTCGCGAGCCCGCTCTCGCCGGACGGCCTGACGCACGGCGTGACGACGGTCGTGATCGCCGTCTGCCTGGCCGTCGCCGAGGCGCTCGCGCTCGGGCTCGTGGGACTCGGGACGAGCGCCGTGGCGCTGCCCGCGGCGGCCGCGCTCACGTGGATCGCCGCAGCGAGGCTCCTGCCCGCGCCCGAGACCGGCCTCACCGAGCAGCTCGCTCGGTGGTGGCGGGGGCTCGCCCCGGCCGGGCGGCTCGTTGCGGGCGGGCTCGCGGGGCTCTCGGTGGCCTGGCTGGTCTGGCAGCTGGTCCACCCGGCGATCGGCTTCGACAGCTCGCTGTACCACTACCCGTTCGTGGCCGGCTGGATCGAGAACGGCAGGCCGGGCTCGAGCGTCGCCCTGAGCTACGACATCCCCTATGGGAACTACCCGCTCACGGACGAGGTGGCGAACACCTGGGCGGCGGCGATCTCGCGCAGCTGGATCCCCCTGATCCTGTGGAGCCCGCTCATGCTCGGGGTGCTCGCGGCGGCCGGCTGGCTCACGCTGCGGAACCTTGGCGTCGGGGTCGCCGCGCGCGCGCTGGCCGTGGCCGCAGTGGTCACCCCGCCGGTGGTGCTCCGGCAGCTGAACGAGGCGCAGACCGACCTGCCCGCCCTGACGTGGCTCGCGTGCGCGGCCGCCCTCGCGACGGGCACCGCGCGGCGCCGGACCCTGCTCGTGCCGGCCACCCTCGCCGCCGGGCTCGCCATCGGGACGAAGCCCTCCACGGCGCCGCTCGCGGTGGCAGTGCTTGCGATCGGCGCCTGGAGCGTCCGCGCCGAGCTGCGGCGGCTCGCCCCCTGGCTCGTCGCGGGCGTGGCGGGCGCCGTGGTGGTGGGAGGCATCTGGTACCTGCGCAACATCGTGGAGCACGGCTCGCCGCTGTGGCCGTTCGCCCCGGGGCCGTTCGGCGACCCCTCCCCGCGCTTTCTCGGCCTCGTCGACCGGAGCTTCCTCGACCGGCCGTACGCGACGCTCGACGGCCACGTCGGCGAGTACCTGGACCGCGTGGGCGGCACGTGGCTCCTGCCCGTCGCCGCGGTGCCCGCGCTGGCGCTCGGGGTGTTCGGCGGACGCCGCCTGGGGCCGGTGCGGCGGCCGCTCGTGGTCTCGTCGGGGCTGGCGCTGCTCATGCTGCTGCTCTGGGCCACGGCCTGGGGCACCGGCCTCTCGGAGAACCCGGAGCTGAAGTTCGCCGAGGGCTTCGCGCTCTCGGGCGTCCGGTACGCGCTTCCGGCGATTGCCTGTGCGGCGATCGCAGTGGCGCTCCTCACGAGGCTGCCGGGCCTCCTCGACATGGCCGCCAAGTCACTGCTGGCGCTGGTGATCGCCTGGAACGTGCTGGAGCTGATCGATCTCGGCGGCCCGTGGGTGCCGCCCGCGGCCGTTGTCGCCGGAGGCGCCCTGGCGGGCGCCGGGCTCGCGGCGCTGGCGTCACGTGCGCGCGCGCCCACGCTCCCGCGCCTCGCCGTCCCGGCGCTCGCGGTGCTCGCCGGGCTGGCGCTGTCGCTCGCCGCGCCGGGCGTGGTCGAGCGCTCCGCCGCCACGGCCGGCGGCACGGCGTACGGCCGCGAGGTGATCGCGTGGTTCGCGGACCAGCCCTGGTTCGACGACGAGGAGGGGCGGCCGATCGCGATCGCGTCGCGCGGCGTCGTCGGGCAGCTGGCCGGGGACCGCTTCCAGCATCCGCTCGAGCTGGTGCCGCAGCGGGCATCGTGCGCGGAGGTCAGGCGCATCGCGGAGCGCCGAACGCTGTTCCTGACGCCCGACGTGTTCTTCCGCGGGATCCTGGGGGTCGAGCCCTACACGGCGCCCGGCTGCCTGCGGCGCGGCGACGCCGCCGACGACCAGTTCCCCTTCCTGGTCTACGTGCCGCGCGCGACGACCGGCGACTGAGCGTCGGTTCCGGCGATCACGCGGACCTCGGGCAGCGGGACGATGAAGCTGCCCCCCGCCTCGAGGTAGGGACGCTCGCGCTCGAGGAACTCGTCGAGGAAGTGCCACGGCAGGACGAGGTAGTAGTCCGGCCGCATGGCCCGCGACTCCTCCTCGGCGATGACCGGGATCCCGGTCCGCGTCTCCGACCCCCACTTGTCCCTGTTGCGGTCGGCCGCGTACGGGATCAGCGAGCTGTCCAGGCCCGCGTACTGGAGGATCGTGTTGCCCTTCGTGGACGCGCCGTAGACGTGGATCGTCTTCCCGTCCGCGACCAGCTGCTGGCAGAGGCGCTCGAGGTCGTCGCGGACGCGCTCCACGTTGCGCGCGAACTCGGTGTACGGGGCCGGCGAGTCCAGCGCCATCTCGAACTCCCGCACGCGCAGCTCCTGGAGCCGCTCCTCGGCCTCCCGTGAGGGCTGGCGGCGGCCCGCCGGGGCGATGAACAGGCGGATCGAGCCGCCGTTCATGTCGTTGAGCTCACCGTCGATCACCTCGAGGCCCGCCTCCGCGAACAGGCGCTCGAGCACGGCCAGCGAGTAGTACTCGAGATGCTCGTGCACGACGACGTCGAAGGCGTTCGACTCCAGCATCAGCGGCAGGTAGTGCAGCTCCATGACCCAGACGCCGTCGTCGGCCATCGCGTCCGCGACCTCGCGCACGAAGACGGCCGGGTTCTCGAGGTCGTAGAACATCGCGATGCTGGTCACGACCTTGGCGCGCCGGTCCGCGTACCGCTGGCGGAGCAGACGGGCGCTGAAGAAGTCCCTGACGACGTCGTAGCCCTTGGCGATCGCGTAGCGCGTCACGTCCGAGGGGTCGAAGCCGAGGCAGCGGATGCCCTTGGTCTCGTAGCCGTCGAACAGGGTTCCGTCGTTGCAGCCGATGTCGACCACCAGGTCACCGGCCGAGAGCGAGGTGAGCTGCTCCACGCGCTTCGCAATGCCGTGGAGGTTGCGCGTCATCGTCTGGTTGACGCCGCTGCGGTACCAGTAGTTCTGGTAGAGGATCGACCCGGGAACCGTGTGGCGGGTCTGGATGAGGCCGCACGCGTTCTGGTCGCGCGTCATGTC
>JAFGJG010000123.1 GCA_016929195.1 Thermoleophilaceae bacterium | reverse complement strand
TGCACGCGCTGCCAGGCCTCGAGCGTGGTGTCGAGCACGGAGACGTCGTCGTTCGGCGAGATGCCCGCGTTGTTGAACAGCACGTCGATGTGGCCGAACTGCTCCCGCGCGCGTCTATAGACGTCCCTCACCTGGTCCGGGTCGGTCACGTCCGCCTGCAGCGGCAGGTCGGTCGCGCTGTGCGGGCTCAGGTCCACGCCCACGACGGTGGCGCCCTCCTCGCGGAAGCGCTTCGCGGTCTCGGCGCCGATCCCGCTGGCCGCCCCGGTCACCACGCACACCTTCCCGTCCAGCCGTCCCATGCTCACCCCGTCGCGTAGTAGACGTTCTTCAGCTCGGTGTAGTGCTCGAGCGCGTCCGGGCCGAGCTCGCGGCCGAGGCCCGACTGCTTGAAGCCGCCGAACGGCGTGGCCACCCGCACCGAGGTGTTCGAGTTGATGGAGACGACGCCGGTGTCGATCGCCCGGGCCACGCGCAGTGCGCGGGCGCCGTCGCGCGTCCAGACGGACCCCGACAGCCCGTAGATCGTGTCGTTGGCGAGCCGGACCCCCTCCTCCTCGCCGTCGAATGGGATCACGCACGCCACCGGGCCGAAGATCTCCTCGCGCGCCGGCCGGTCGTCGTTGCCTACCGGGCAGAGGACCGTCGGGGCGAACCAGAACCCGGGGCCGTCCGGCGCCCTGCCCCTGAAGGCGACGGGAGCGTCGTCCGGCACGTAGCCGGCCACCTTGTCGCGATGGCCGGCCGAGATCAGCGGCCCCATCGAGGTCGACTCGTCGAGCGGGTCGCCGACCACGATCCGCCCGACCGCGGCCTCGAGCCGCTCCATGAACGCGTCCAGCACCGGGCGCTCGACGAGGATGCGCGACCGGGCGCAGCAGTCCTGGCCGGCGTTGCCGAAGACGGCCGAGGGCGCTGCCTCGGCGGCGGCCTCGAGGTCGGCGTCCGCGAACACCACGTTCGCCGACTTCCCGCCGAGCTCGAGCGTGACGCGCTTGATCGTGCCCGCCGCTGCCGCCGCGATCCCCCGCCCCACCTCGGTCGATCCCGTGAAGGCGACCTTCGCCACGTCGGGGTGCTCCACGAGCCGCTGCCCGCAGACCGAGCCCGGGCCGGCCACGACGTTCAGGACGCCCTCGGGCAGCCCGGCCTCGAGTGCGATCCGCTCGAGCTCGATCGAGGTCAGCGGCGTGAGCTCCGCCGGCTTGAGGACGACGGTGTTCCCGGCGGCGAGCGCCGGTGCCACCTTCCACGACGCGATCGTGAGCGGGAAGTTCCAGGGCGTGATCAGCGCCACCACGCCGAGCGGCTCGCGGAAGGTCATGTCCACTCCGCCCGCGACCGGGATCGTCTTACCGGCCAGGCGCTCGGGCGCGCCCGCGTAGTAGCGGAACGTCTCCACCACCATGCCCATCTCGCCGCGGGCGTCGCCGATCGGCTTGCCGGCGTTGCGCGCCTCGAGCACGGCGAGCTCCTCGACGTGCGAGTCGAGGGCGTCCGCCAGGCCGCGCAGCACCGCGCTGCGCTCGGACGGCGCGAGCGCGCGCCAGGCCGGGAAGGCCGAGCGGGCCGCCTCGACCGCGGCGTCCGCCTCCTCCACGCCCGCGCGCGGGACCTCCGCCATCACGCCCGCCGTGGCGGGCTCGAGGACCTGGATCACCGGACCCCGGCGGCCCGGCGCGCCCGGGCCTGCTCGACGAACTCGGAGATCACGCGGCTCTGCCCGTCCTCCTCGGGGTGCCAGAGGACGCCGAGCGCGAAGCAGGGACCCTCCAGCTCGATCGCCTCCGCCAGGTCGTCCCGCGTGGCGCGCCCGGTCACTCGCAGCCCCTCGCCGAGCTCGCCGATCCCCTGGTGGTGGTGCGACCTGACGGCCGTCGACTCGGCGCCCACCACCCGCGCCGCCAGCGAGCCGGGCTCGAGCCGCACCTCATGGTCGGAGAATGTGCCGGGCACCTCACGGTGGTCGTGATGGCCGACCGCCTCCGGAACGTGCTGGTCGATCGTGCCGCCGCGCGCGACGTTCAGGAGCTGCATCCCGCGGCAGATGCCGAGCACCGGCAGCTTGCGCTCGAGCGCGCGGTGGGTCAGCGCAAGCTCGAAGCGGTCGCGCTCGGGCCAGGTGTTCACGGTCTGCTCGTGAGGCTTCGCGCCGTAGCTGCCAGGGTCCAGGTCGGCCCCCCCGGCGAGGACGAGGCCGTCGAGGAGGTCGAGCGTCTCGTCGGGCTCCATCGCCGTCGCGTCGTCGGGCGGCAGGATCACCGCCAGCCCGTTCGCCGCCTGGACGGCGTCCGAGTACGTGCGCGGCGAGATGTTGCAGAGCACCTCCCAGGCCATCCAGCGGACGACCTCGGTGGCCGCGCAGATGCCGATTACGGGGCGACTCACCGGTTCAGCGTACGCAACGCTCAGAGGCGCTCGAAGCCGCGGAACTTCTCCCAGTCCGTGACCGCGGCCTCGAAGGCGTCGAGCTCGACCTTCGCGCGGTTGAGGTAGTGGTCGACCACCTCCTGGCCGAAGGCCTCGCGCGCCACCTGCGAGTCGGCGAACAGGTCGCGTGCCGCATACATCGTGTGCGGCACGCGCGGCTTGTCGGCCTCGTACGCGTTGCCCTCGAACGGCGCCTCGAGCGGCAGCTCGTTGTCGACCCCGTGAAGGCCCGCCGCGATCATCGCGGCGAGAGCGAGGTAGGGGTTCACGTCGGCCCCGGGCAGCCTGTTCTCGAGGCGGAGGCCCTGGCCGTGCCCGACCACGCGCAGCGAGCAGGTGCGGTTGTCGTGACCCCAGGCCACCGCCGTGGGGGCGAACGAGCCCTCGACGAAGCGCTTGTAGGAGTTGATCTGCGGCGCGAAGAAGAGCGTGAGCTCGCGCAGGCACGCCAGCTGGCCGGCGAGGAAGCGGTGGAAAGTCTTCTCGTCGCCGGCGAACACGCTCGAGCCGTCCTCGTGCTGGAGCGAGCAGTGGATGTGGCAGGAGTTGCCCTCGCGCTCGTCGAGCTTCGCGATGAACGTGATCGCGTACCCCTCCTGGGCCGCTATCTCCTTGGCGCCGGTCTTGTAGAGCGCGTGGTCGTCGGCCGTCGCGAGCGCATGGTCGTAGCGGAAGTTGATCTCGTGCTGGCCGAGGTTGCACTCGCCCTTCGAGTTCTCCACCCGCATGCCCGCGCCCATCATCGAGTTGCGGATCCGCCGGATCAGCGGCTCGACGCGGGCGGTGCCCACCATCGAGTAGTCGACGTTGTAGAGGTTGGCCGGCTCGAGATCGCGGTAGGCCTTGTGCCACGCCTCCTCGTAGGTGTCGTTGAAGAGGATGAACTCGAGCTCGGTGCCGGCGGCCGCCGTCCAGCCGCGCTCGGCCAGCCGATCGAGCTGCCGCCGCAGGATCTGACGCGGCGAGGCCACCACGTCGGAGCCGTCCTCCCACTGGAGATCCGCCATCAGCTGGACGGTTCCCGGATGCCACGGGATGTGCCGCAGCGTGTCGAGGTCCGGGCTCATCACGAAGTCGCCGTAACCGCGGTGCCAGCCGGACATCTCGTAGCCGGAGACGGTGTCCATGTCCACGTCGACCGCCAGCAGGTAGTTGCACCCCTCGGCTGCGTGGTGCGCGATCTCGTCGAGGAAGTGCTCCGCCGTCAGGCGCTTGCCCTGCAGGCGGCCCTCCATGTCGGCGATCGTGAGGAGCACCGTGTCGACGGTGCCGTCGCCGACCGCCTTCTTGAGCTCGTCGACCGACAGCGCGCCCCGCTCAGCCACGCGTGACTTCGTCCTCCTCGAGCGTGCGGATCGGGCCCTGGTAGCGGTCCTTCGCGTCGACCAGGTACCAGACGCCGAAGATGAGCGGCAGGATGATCGCGAGCGGCGTGTAGTTCACGACGCTCGTGTCGAAGCCGTCGTTCCACGGGAGCCCGGTGGGCGTGTAGGGCAGGTCGAGGCTGTAGACGACCAGGACCACGAAGATGATCGCGAGGACGTTCACGATCTTGTAGCGCTTGCCGAGGTTCCAGGGGCCCGGCTCGAAGTCGTCGCCGGCCCGCAGCCGCAGGTACACCGGGATGATGTAGGCGAGGTAGAGGCCGACGGTGCAGATGCCGGTCAGCGCGAAGAAGGCGAACGGGATGTTGTTCTTCCCGAAGAGCGCGGGGATGGCGAGGATCAGCGCCGCCACCGAGACGGCGATCACCGCGTTGAACGGAACCCGGTCGCTGTTGACCCGACCGAACAGCGACCACCCCGGCATCCCGCGGTCGCGGGAGAACGCGTACCAGGTGCGTGACGCGCTGGTGAGCCCGGCGGCGCCGCAGAAGAGCTGGCCGACCGTGGCGATGATCAGCACGAACTTGGCCGCCCAGGAATCGAGCGCGCTCGTGAAGATCGCTCCGACGAACCCGGCGGAGTCGTTGACCGCGGTGACGTCGTTGGCCGCGAACAGGAAGGCCAGCAGCACGAACCAGCCGATCAGTGCGGAGAAGAACACCGAGCGCCACACGCCCTGTGCCGCGGCCATGGCGGCGCCGCGCGTCTCCTCGGCCGTGTGTGCGGAGGCGTCGTAGCCGGTCTGCGTATACATCGCCAGGAGGAAGCCGATCGGCAGCACGAGGAACCAGAAGCCCAGGTTGCTGGTCGACCCGTCGTGCAGGCCTGAGTTGTTGATCCGCTCGCCGAAGACAAAGCTCAGGTCCTGGTGCTGGTCGGGCACGAAGACGAGTAGCCCGATGACCACGAGCACGCCGATCACGTGCCAGCCGACGGAGATGTTGTTCATCATCGCCAGGCCGCGATCGGCGAAGATGTTGACCACGGTGTAGAGCACCAGGATCAGGAAGAAGAGCAGCCACGTCTCCGAGAGGATGTGCTGCGAGTCGGCGAAGTCGATTCCGAAGATGCTGACCGCGTAGAGGGCGAGCGTGGCGTTTAGGAAGATCGCGGCCCCGTAGCCGACGGACGCCACGATCCCGACGAGGCCGACGATGTTGAACCAGCCCGTCATCCAGCTCCAGCCCTTGCCACCGAGGTCGTGCGCCCACCAGTACGGGCCACCGGCGGTCGGGTACCTCGAGGTCAGCTCGGCCATCGAGAAGGCGACCATCAGAACGAAGAAGCACAGGACCGGCCAGCCGATCGACACGGCGATCGGCCCGCCGTTCTGCCACGCGTACGAGAAGGTCGTGAACGTCCCCGCGAGGACGGAGATGATCGTGAAGGAGATCGCGAAGTTCGTGAAGCCCGACCACGCGCGCGAGAGCTCCTGCTTGTAGCCGAGTTCTGCGAGGCGCTGCTCGTCGCTTCCAGCGGAGCCTGCGTCAGGGGCGGGGTCGCGGACTTCCGACATGCGCGTCCTCCTCGAGCCAGTAAAAGGTTTGCCGAGCCTTCCTTCTCTTCTGGTGACTTTATGGTGCTTACTGCCACGAAGTCAAGCCATTGCAGAGTCCTTGCAGGCCCCGGCCGCCGACGGCTAGGGTCGCGCCCGTGGACGCCGACGTGGCGGTCATTGGCGCCGGTGTGGTCGGGACGGCGGTTGCGCTCGCGCTGGCGCGCCGGGGCGCCGCGGTGGCCGTGCTGGAGGCCGAGCCCGAGCCGGGCCTGGCGGCGAGCGGCACCAACTCGGGAATCCTCCACACGGGCTTCGACTCCACCCCGGGCGAGCTCGAGACGAGGCTGATCCTTCGCTCCGCCGAGCTTCGCGACGACGTGCTGGGCCAGCTCGGGATCCCGGTGCTCCGCTGCGGCGCGGTGCTGCGACCGTCCGGCGGCGAGGAGCGTGCCACCGCGGCGCGGCTGGCGGAGGGCGCCGAGCGAAACGGCGTGCGCGCGGAGCTCGACCCCGACGGCTCCCTGCGCGTGCCCGGTGAGGCGGTGACCGATCCCGTGGACTACACGTGCGCGCTCGCCGCGGCCGCCACGGACATCGGGGCCCGGGTGCGCACGGGAAGCCGCGTCGTCGCGCTGCGCCCCGTGTCCGGAGGCGTCGAGGCGGAGGACGAGGGCGGCGCGCGGCTGCGCGCGCGGGTCGCGGTGAACTGCGCCGGCCTCCACGCGGACGAGCTCGCGCGCATGGCCGGCGACTCGTCCTTCGAGATCTATCCGCGAAAGGGCGAGTTCCTGGTCTTCGATCCGCCGGACGGGCGGCCGCTCGAGCGGATCCTCCTGCCCGTCCCGACCGCACGCACGAAGGGAGTGCTCGTGTTCCCGACCCTCGACGGGAGGATCGTGGCGGGACCGACGGCCGTGGACCAGGAGGACAAGGACGACTGGTCCGTCCGCCCGGAGGCGGCCGCCGAGATCGTGCCGAAGGCCGTGGCCATGCACCCGCCGCTCGAGGGCTCCGAGCCGATCGCCTCGTACGCTGGGCTGCGCCCGGCGGGGCGCGGGGTCAACTACGCGATCGGGGCGTCGGCGCGGGCCGCCGGCCTCGTGAACGTGGCCGCCGTCCGCTCCACCGGGCTGACGGCGTCGCTCGGGATCGCCGAGCACGTGGCGCGGATCGTGGCCGGCCTGGGCGTCCCTCTCGGGGATGAGGCGCCGCTTCCGCGCCGGGCGCCGCGGGAGCCGGGATCGTGGTGGCGCCGGACGGCCGGATTCAGGGCGGCGGCATGAGCGGCCGGCTGCTCCTTGGGATCGACGAGGGCACCTCGGCCGTCAAGGCCGTGCTCTACGACACCGACCTCCGCCCGCTGGCCGAGGCGCGCCGCGAGAAGCCGCTCGCGCATCCGCGTCCCGGTTGGGTCGAGCAGGACCCGCAGGACGTGATGGTCGCCGTGGTGGACGCAGTCGGCGAGCTGCTCGCTGGCGCCGAGGGCGAGGTCGTCGCCTGCGGGCTCGACCACCAGGGCGAGTCGGTGCTCGCCTGGGACGCGGAGAGCGGCGATCCGCTCACGCCGATCGTCACCTGGCAGGACAAGCGCTCCCAGGAGGTGCTCGACCGACTGGAGGCGGACGGCGGCGACGCCGAGGTGCGTGAGGTCAGCGGCATGCCCCTCGACCCATACTTCTCCGCCGGCAAGCTCTCCTGGCTGCTCGAGCACGAGCCGGCGGTCCAGCGGGCGCTCGATGCCCGGACGCTGCGGCTCGGCACGGTGGACTCGTGGCTGTGCGACATGCTCGGCTCGGGCTTCGCCACCGACCCGTCCACGGCGTCGCGCACGCAGCTCTCGGCGCCCGGGGCGCCGGACTGGGACCCGCGGCTGCTCGCCGCCTTCGGGGTCCCGCGCGAGGCGCTGCCGTCCATCCGCGACAGCGCCGGCGACCTGGGCACGCTCCGCCACCCGGACTGGGGCCGCGAGCTCCCGCTCCGGGGACAGGTCGTGGACCAGCAGGCGGCGCTCGCCGGCGCAGGCTGCACGGAGCCGGGCCGGGTGAAGGCCACCTACGGGACCGGGGTCTTCGTGCTCGCGCACGCCGGGGCCGAGCGGCCCGATCCCTCGGAGGGCGGCCTCCTGCCCACCGTGGCCTGGCGCGTGGGCGGCCGGGTGGAGTACGCGCTCGACGGCGGGGTGTTCACGGCCGGCGCGCTGCTCGAGTGGCTGAGCCGGGACCTGGGCCTCGCGCCCGACCCGCCGGCGCTGGCCGCGCTGGCGGCCGACGTCGAGGACTCGGCAGGCGTCCGGGTGCTGCCCGCGCTGGCCGGCCTCGGCGCGCCGTGGTGGCGGCCCGAAGCCACCGCGGTGATCGCCGGGCTGACCGGGCGCGCGCGGGCCGGGCACGTGGCGCGCGCGGCCCTCGAGTCGATCGCGTGGCGCGTGGCCGACATCCTCGCGGTCGTTTCCGAGCATGCCGAGCCCGAGGCGCTGCGAGTGGACGGCGGGCTCACGCGCGACCGGCTGCTGCTCCAGCTCCAGGCGGACACGTCCGGAGTGCCGGTCGAGCCGGGCGCGATCGACGCGACCGCCGCCGGGGCGGCGGCCCTCGCCGCGGTGGGCGCCGGAGTATGGGAATCGACGCGCGAGATCGGCGAGCGGGTGCCCACGGGCGGACGGATCGAGCCGAAGCGCGACGATGCGTGGCGCTCCGGCGGTCACGCCGCGTGGCGGGCGTTCGTCGAGGGCGCGGCAACCCTCTGAGCGCCGGTTACACCGCCCCGATGCCGCGTCCAGAGCGAAACGGCCTCGAGTGGTTACACCCCGGGATGGGACGTCAGCATCCTCCGGAATGGCGCACCGGGCGATTGGTTACACGCCTGAACGTCCGCTCGGGACCCTTCCGGCGGCTCGCGGCGGCCACGCCACGCCCGCCGTCCGGTCCGAACAAAGGTTCGGAGGCGAATCGATTGCGGGCGGCGTGGGCCCCCGGCGCCCGGGCCGGACGAGACACGACCGAGCACTAGGCAAGCGTCCCGGAATCCTGTACAAGACGCCTTCGCCGTTACGCAGGTTCTTCCGCCGCAACCTGCGCATACAGAACGCCCGACCCGGGCACATGCCCCCTGAGGGGCAACGACCGGCCGACACTTGGCAGGCGCGACGCGCAATCCACCGATAACCACGGGCCTCCGCCGGGGCCTCCTAGTCGCGCTCCTGCTCACGCTGCTCGCCGTCCTGGCGCCATCCGTCGCGTCCGCCCAGCTGCCGGTCGATGTACCCGAGGTGGAGAGCGCGGTCCAGGACGCGCTGCCCGAGACGCCTGTGACGCCGGCCGAGCCCGCGGAGCCCGGGCCGGGCGTGCCCGAGGTCGAGCAGCCCGCGGTCCCCGCCACCGACACGCCGGCGCAGCCTGTCGCTGAGCCCACCGCGGAGCCGGTCGCGGAGCCCCCCGCGGAGCCCGTTGCGGAGGCGCCGGCTGAGCCCGCCGTGGAGGCGCCCGCGGAGCCGGTCGCGGAGGCCCCTTCGGAGCCGGTGGTCGAGATCCCGGCCGAGCCCGTCGTGGACGTGCCGGCCGCGGTCGACGACGTGACCGGTGTGGTCGGCGACACCGTCGGCGAGGCGCTTCCGGAGGAGCCCGCCGGTGAGGCCCCCGCCCCGTCGCCGGAGCCCGACTCGGATTCGGGCGCCCTCCCGCTTCCCCCGTTCGACGAGAGCGAGCCGCCGGGCGCCCTCCCGGACCCGCTCCCCGAGCTTCCCTCCATTCCCGACCTTCCGGTCGATCTCGACCCGGTCGTTCCGCCCACGACGCCGGAGGACTCCGGCCCGGTGGCCCCGGACCCGATCGACGTGTTGCCGCTGCCGGACCTCGACCCGGAGCCTGTCCTCGACCCGGTGACCCCGGCCGATCCGATCGACCTCGACCCGGTGCTGCCGGAGCTGCCCGCCGACCCGGTCATCGACCTCGACCCGATCGTCCCGACGCCGGTCGACACGCCCACGGACCTGCCCCCGGTGCTGCCGGAGCTTCCGGTCGACCTCGATCCGGTCCTCCCGGAGCTGCCCGCCGATCCGGTGATCGACGTCGACCCGGTCGTCCCGGTCCCGGTCGACACCCTTCCCGAGCTGCCCCCGGTGCTGCCGGAGCTGCCGGCCGACCCGATCGTCCCGGTCCCGGTCGACACGCTCCCCGAGCTCCCGCCGGTCCTCCCCGAGACGCCGCCGGTCGTCGAGCTGCCGCCGATCGTCCAGGTCCCGCCGGTGGTCGACCCGGTCATCCCGGACGCGGTCGTCCCCGTCCTGCCCGATCCGCCCGCGCCGCCCGCCGATCCGCCGGTCGTCCAGGTGCTCCCGGATCTCCCGCCGCTCGGCCCCCCGCCCGTCACCGAGGCCGTGGATTCCGCGCCCACACAGGCTCCGCCCGCACCGGTTACACCCGGGCCGCCCGCCGGCGGTTCCGTAACCAGCCCCGGGACGCCCGCCACGGCGTCACCGGAGACGCTCCCCTGGTCCTTCTCCGGTGAGCTCGGCGGGTTCCTGGGCGCAAGCGACGGAGGCGGCCTCCTCGGCACCCTGGCCGACCGCCTCTCGCTTCTCCCGCCGTCGGTGGCCGCGTTCCTCGACGGCCAGGCGGGCGTCCCCGCGACGCTGCCCGCGGGGATCGCCGACAAGCTCTTCGGCACCGGCTCCCGGCACGCCGGATCCGGCTCTCCCGACGCACCGCCGTCCCAGCCGGCCCCGGCGCCCGAGCGTCCGGCGCCCACGCAGGCCCCCGGAGGAGCGACCGCCGGCGGCGGCTCCCCCGGCGGGGCCTTCTCCGCAGCACTCTTCGCCGGGCTCCTTGCGCTGATGGGCCTCGCCGCCCTGCGCATGGGCCCGCTGGTGATGGCCTCGGCCCGCTTGCGGCCGCAGGCCTACATCGCCCTTCTCGAGCGCCCCGGCTAGCCCTCTCGGGCCAGCCCAAGCCGGCCGCCCCTGCGCGGCCGGCCGTCGTATCGCTCGAGAAGGAGTCTTCGGATGTTCGGAAAGAAAGGATCCTCGGCCGCAGGCAGCGGGCTGGTGGTTCTGCTGGTGGGAGTGGCGCTCGCGCTGGGCGCATTCCCGGCCGCGGCGGCGGCCCAGCAGCCCCAGGGCTCCAATCTGCTTGCCCGCGGCGCGGGATACGGGACCCCCGGCGGTTCCGGCCCCGTCGAGGACCTGCAGCGACGGCTGCAGACCCTCGGCGAGAGCCCCGGGCCCGTCGACGGCATCTTCGGCCCGCTGACCGAGGGCGCCGTGGTCCGCCTTCAGCTGCGGACCGGCCTGGCCGCTGACGGGATCGTCGGACAGGCGACGCGCAAGGCGCTCCGCTCAGCCCGGCCGCGGCCGCTCCGGCCCGGCGAGGGCGTGGGCGTGGCCGGTGGCTCGCCACGGGTCCGGACGCTCCAGCGCCGGCTCCGCGCGGCGGGCTTCCGCGCCGGGCCGGTGGACGGGAAGTTCGGGCCGCAGACGGAGCTGGCCGTCAACAGCCTCCAGGGCAAGAGCGACCTCGTCGTGGACGGGGTCGTGGGGGCGCGCACGAGCGCGGCGCTCAACCGGCTCCGCGACGACGGCAGCCGGAAGGTGAAGGACGAGCCGAAGCAGGACACGGAGCGGCGAGGCTCCGAGCAGTCACCCAGGGACGAGCGGCCCGCCGGGGCGAAGCCGGCAGCCGCAACCACGGAGACCGGCGACGGGGACGGAGCCGGCGTGCCGTGGATGCCGATCGCGATCGCGCTGGGCGTGCTCGGCGTGGCGGGGCTCCTGTTCCTGCTGCGCGACCGGCTGCCGCGCCGGAAGCCGCCCACCACGGTGGTGCCGCTCGGGCGCGGGATCGAGGTGGAGGGCGAGAGCAGCGACCCGGAGATCGGCCGCTTCCGCGGTACGGCGTACGCGGTCGAGATGCCGGACGTGAAGGACGCTGAACAGCGCGCCGAGGGCAGCAGGTTCTTCGTCCTCGACCCGAAGCACCGGCTCCCCTTCTGGGTCGCGTACACGGAGGTGGAGACCCCGCTTCCGCCCGCGCTCCAGGCACATCCCGGGCCGTGGTCAGGTCAGCGCGGCCTGCGGCCGGGGACGCCGGTGCTCGGCTACGTGACGGTGCCGAAGGCGGTGCCCGAGCGGCAGTCCGAGCTGTACGACCAGCTCGCCCGCATCGAGGGGCTCTGCAAGCGCCGCAGGTTCGAGCTCCTCGGAGTGGTTCGCGACGTGGAGGCGAACGGCGGCGACGTGATGAGGCGGCCCGGCGTGCGGTACGCGCTGGAGCGCTTCGAGTCCGAGGAGGCGCGCGCCCTCGTGGTCTGCGACGTGAGCCGGCTCGCCACCTCGCGCAAGCAGCTCGACACCCTGCTCGAGCGGCTCGACGACCGCGGTGTGGCGCTCGTGGCGCTCGAGCCGGAGCTAGACACCTCCACGGCGGAGGGCCGCGAGCTCGTGCACCAGCTCGAGCTCGTCCGCAGCGAGCGCGCGAAGCTCGCGGGCCCGGGCCGGGCCGTGGACGCCGAGCTGGCCGCACGGATCGTCGCTCTGCGCGACCGCGGCGAATCGCTCCAGGCGATCGCGGACGCGCTCAATGACGAACAGGTTCCGCCGCCGGGCGGGTTCAAGTGGCGCCCGCGCAACGTCCGCACCGTGCTCGAGCGCAACGGCGACGTGCCGGGGAACGTCGTCCCGCTCCCGTCGCGCAAGGGAGCGCGCAAGGGCTAGCGCCGAACGCTTTCAAAGCTACCCGCAGGACGGGCAGCGCCAGCGCCCCGGGCGGCGCGGACACGGAGGTCCGTGGTTGCCCGGGGCGTGGGCGCACGTCGACGGGGTATAACCGCAGCGGGCGTGCACCAGGAAGTGACCATTCCCGAGCTGACGGAAGTGGTCGCCCGCGTGGCGGCGCTGCTGGGAGCGCGCGAGGGCGGCGTGTCGCTCCTCGAGGGGGGCATCACCAATCGCAACTACCGCGTCTGCCTGGGCGGTACCAACTACGTCGTCCGGCTGCCCGGGAAGGACACCGAGCTCCTGGGAATCGACCGCGGCGCGGAGTGCGCCGCCAACAAGCGGGCCGCCGAGCTGGGCATCGCTCCGCCGGTCGCCGCGTTTCTGGAGGACCCGTCGTCGCTCGTGACGCACTTCGTGGTCGGGGACATGATGGAGCCCGCCGAACTCCGCGAGGCCGAGAACCTCGGGAAGGTGGCCGCGGCCCTGCGCGAGTTCCACGGATCCGGCGCCGAGCTGGGCGTGGACTTCGACGGCGTGGCCACCGCGGAGCGCTACGCCGCGACGGTCGAGCGGCTCGGCGGTGAGCCTCCCCATGGGCTGGCGGAGGCGCTGGACCGCGGGCGCGCGATCCGGGAGGCGGCCACGGGGCTGGGCGAGCACCGGGCGGTCCCGTGCCACGACGATCTCCTGAGCTACAACTTCCTGCGCTCGGGCGAGCGGCTCCTGATCGTGGACTGGGAGTACGCCGGCATGGGCGACCGCTGGTTCGACCTCGGCAACTTCGCGGCGCACAACGACCTGGACGACGACCAGGAGGTGCTGTTCCTCACGAAGTACTTCGGCGAGCCGCCGGACGACGCCCGCCGCGCATGGCTCAGGCTGTTCCGCTGGCTCTCGGACCTCCGCGAGGCGATGTGGGCGCTCGTCCAGGCGGCGGTATCCGAGGTCGATTTCGACTTCGCGGGCTATTCGCGCCGGCACATGGAACGCGTGGTGGCCGCGGGCCCGTCGGTGGAGGGGTGGCTACGGGAAGCGCGCGTCGCCGGACCCTGACGGGAGTGCGTCAGCCGCGCAGCAGCCCGATGAGGATGTGCTCGGTGCCCTCGATGTGCTCGCGCATCAGCCGGACCGCGCGGCCGGCGTCCCGCCGGCGGATCAGCTCGACCAAACGGCGGTGCTGGTCGTTCGACCGCATCAGGACCTCGTCCGGGTGCCCGATGCGGCTGATCAGCTCGCTCATCTCGCCCTGGACCTCGGTCATCTCCGTCACGAGGCGCGCCGAATGCGTCGCCTCCGCCACGCCGATGTGAAAGCGCACGTCGGCCCGCCTGTATTCCTCCCAGGGCGGGCGCTCGGCCATGCGGTTGGCGCACTCCTCCAGCCGCGCCAGATCGTCCTCGTCCGCGCGCTCCACGGCCAGCACCGTGGCACCCGCCTCGATCGCCACCCGCAGGTCGAGCACCGAGCGCGTGGCGTCGTCGAGCGCATCGCCGACCCCGCTCTCCGCGAGCGGCGGCGCGTCGGCGACGAACGTCCCGCCGGTCCGGCCGCGCAGCGCCACGAGGTGGCCGCTCTGCACGAGCGCGGTCAGCGCCTGGCGGAGCGTGGAGCGGGAGATCCGGAGCCGGGCGGCGAGCTCGCGCTCCGGGGGGAGCTGGCTGTTCGCGGGCAGGAGGCCGAGGCGGATCGCCGTGCCGAGCCGGCCGACCGTCTGCTCGAAGGTGCTGGGCGGCTGCACGGGGTCGAAGACGGCCTCTGCCGCCGGGCTGTCAACGGTGGCCGCGCCCCTTTCCACGCACCCAAAGGTACACAGCATGCGCCTTTGCCGTGAGGGGCGACGGGTAGATTCCCGCCGATGGACATGCGGCAGGAGAGGGTGGTGGTCGAAACGGACCGCTACCGCGTGGAGGGGATGCTCACCCTGCCCCGGGAGGGCTACCGCAGCCGGCTCTCGGACTACGTCAACCGCCGCGACCACGACTTCTTCACGATCGTGGACGCCGAGCTGCGCGCGCTTGACGGCTCCGGGCGCGACTGGACGGCGCCGGTGCTCATGCTGGCCCGAAACCAGATCCGGCTGATCGTGCCGGCCGCCGACAGCACCTGATCCTGCATTCCGTCCGCTGGGCCTCCCAGCCTGGTGGGCCGATGTTCCACGTGACGCTCATCTGCTCGGACGAGGACTGCGCCGTCGAGGTGGAGGCCTGGGGCGAGCTCGCCGACGTCGAGCTGCTCGTCTGCGAAGGCTGCGGCTGCACCCTGCAGGTGCTCTCGGTGAGCGAGGCGGCGCCCGCGACGGCTGCGCTGATGCGGCTGCCACGGCGGGCGCAGGCGCCCACGCGCCGCGCGGCGTGAAGCTGCCGTCGGGCCGCCTTCAGGCAGCGAACATCCGACCCTATGCTGCGGGGATATGACGCTTCAGCGGATGGACAACGTGCTCATCGTCGTCGACGACCTCGAGGCCGCCAAAGCGTTCTTCGCCGAGCTCGGCATGGAGCTGGAAGGCGAGACGCAGGTCGAGGGCGATTCGGTGGGCCGCGTCGTCGGGCTCGAGGACGTCCGTGCCGACATCGCCATGATGCGGACCCCGGACGGCCACGGCCGCGTTGAGCTCTCGAGGTTCCACACCCCGCCGGCTGTCAGAGCCGAGCCGGAGAGCGCGCCGGCGAACGCGCTGGGCATACGCCGCATCATGTTCGCCGTCGACGACATCGACGACGTCGTCGCACGCCTGCGCAGCCACGGTGCCGAGCTCGTCGGCGAGATCGCGCAGTACGAGGACATCTACCGGCTCTGCTTCGTGCGTGGCCCCGAAGGCTTCATCATCGGGCTGGCCGAGAAGCTCAGCTAAGCCTCCGGCGTGAAAGGCGAACTCCTGGTCCAGCTCGACGTGGCTGGCGCCGCCCTTCATCTTCACGCGCCCGAGCCAGAGCACCGAGTCCCCGAGGTCGCGGACCTCGGACTCCTGGAAGCGAAACCCTCCCAGGTCTCCCAAACCGCGGCAAACCCGGACGCCACCTCCTCGTAGCCTCGATAGACGGCGCGCTCCACAGTCGCGGGACCAGCCGGCATCCATTCGATCTCGGGCGCGGCATGGCTGAGCCAGAGGTCGGCGTCCTGCTGATTCCACGCCTCGACCCCTCGGCGTATCACCTCCACGTTCTCCCGCGACATCGCCCGCCGAGTATCCCCGGTCAGTGTCGGGGGCGCCAGCTGCAGTCCATCCGCTTCACGCCGCGGATGAACGACCCCAGCAGCGGGTTGGGCTCGCCCACCTCGATGTCGGGGATCTGAGCCAGGATCTCCCCGAAGACCGAGCGCAGCTGCGTCCGCGCCAGCGAGGCGCCGAGGCAGTAGTGGGGACCGCCCCCGCCGAATCCGAGGTGGTAGTTCGGATCGCGCGTGACGTCGAAGCGGTAGGGGTCCTCGATGGCACTGTCGTCGCGGTTCCCCGAGAGGTAGAACATCACGACCTTCTCGCCCGGCCGGAGGGTCTCGCCGTGGAGCTCGACCGGCTCCCTCACGGTGCGCCGGAAGTGCATCACCGGCGTGGCCCAGCGGACGAACTCCTCCACGGCCGCCGGCAGCCGCGCGTCCGGGTCCTCCCGGATGTACTCCCGCTGGTCCGGGTGGAGCGTCAGGGCGCGCATGGCATGGGAGGTGGTGTGCCGGGTCGTGTCGTTCCCGGCCACCGAGAGGAGGACGAACCACGCCGAGATCTCCGCGTGCGTGAGCCGCTCGCCGTCGATCTCCGCCTGGACGAGAGCCGTCATCAGGTCGTCGCTCGGGTGCTCCTCGCGGTGGGCCGCCATCTCCGACGCGAACTGCGAGAGCGTGAAGATCGCCTCGCCCAGCGCCGCCATCGGCTCGCGCCCCCCGAGGAACTCCTCGTCGCCCACGGAGACGATCGTGTCGGCGGCGGCCACGATGCGCTCACGGTCGGCGTCGGGCACACCGATCATGTCCGAGATCGTCTGAAGCGGCAGGCGCTTGGCGATCAGCGTCACGAAGTCGCCGCCGCCGGTGGGCGCGGCGTCGGCCACGATCTCCTTCGCGGCCTGGCGGATGCCCTCCTCGATGCGGGCCACCTGCCTGGGCGTGAACGCCGACGAGACGAGTCCGCGCAGCTTCGTGTGCCGCGGCGCGTCCATCGCGATGAAGGACAGCGTGGCCTCGAGCAGCTCCGGCGCCACGTCCCCGAGGACCACGCCGTCCGCGGAGGAGAAGCGCTGCGGGTCACGCGAGATCCGCTTGATGTCGTCGTAGCGGACGATCGCGCGGTACCCGGTCGGGTTCACCTGCGGGATCGCCGCGAGGTCGTCCTCGATCGGCGGCATCTCGGCGATCGGCGCCTCGCGCCGGAGCAGCGCGAAGGCCTGCTCCTGCTCCTCCTCCGGGAGCTCCCAGAAGGCGAGCGAGCTGAGGTTGACCCTCATCGCGGGCACCCTAGCTGCCGGCGGGCTCGATGGCCCATGCCCGCGCGAGGTTGCGTGCGGCGAACGTGCCCAGCATGTCGGCGAATCCGTCGGGCGCCGGCGGCAGCAGCTCCCCGTCCGAGCCGACCAAGCCGAGCACGCGCTCGGACGCGTCGCGAGCGAGCTGGACCGCGCGGCGCGCGTCCACGCCCACGAGCTCGCCGTCGCGCTTGGCGAAGCGGCCGGCCACGAGCACGTGACGGACGTTCGAGGCGTTCGCCTGGGCAACGATGCAGCCGACGGGGTCGGCCATCGGGACCATGTTGAGCCGGTCGCCGCCGATCACGATCACGTCGGCCTGCTTGCCCGGCGTCAGCGAGCCGACCCGGTCCTCGAGACCGGCCGCGTGCGCGCCGTTCGCCGTGCCCCACCGCAGCGCGTCGCGCACGGTGAGGTCGAGCCCGTCTGGCATGGCGTTCCGCGCGTTGAAGGTGTCGTTCCGCATCGCGCGCTCGAACAGGAGGCCGATCCGCATCTGGCTGAACATGTCGCCCGAGTTCGAGGACATCACGTCGCACGAGAGGCTCGGCCGCATCCCGTGGTCGAGCGCGCGCCGGATGACGGGGTGGCCCATTCCCATCTGGAGCTCGGTCTCCGGACTCGACGAGATCTTGCAGCCGTTCTCGGCCAGCCGCCGGAAGTCGCGGTCGTCGAGCGTGTTGCAGTGGACGTGCACCTGCTCGGCGCCGAGCAGGCCGTGGTGGTCGAGCTCGGGGATCCCCTCCGTGATCGGCGAGCCCCAGCTGCAGCCGGTGTGGAGGACCGTGGGCACCCCGAGCTCGCCCGCGGAGCGCACCTCGGCGATCGTGTCCTCGAAGGGCAGCAGCCCGACCTCGGTGAGCGCCAGTCCCATCGTCACGAGCCCGTCGTCCGAGGGCAGCTCGCGCTCGCGGATCCGGCGCGCGTCCGCGAGCCGCGCGGCGTGGTCGGCGAAGCCCGGCTCAGCCGAGGGCGCCGGGTAGTACCCGTAGGCGAACAGCGCCCGGATGCCGGCGTCGCGCAGGCCCTGGAGCGCAGCGTCGGCGTGCTCCGGCGTGTTGTTGCAGTGCGAGAAGTCGAGGATCGTCGTGACGCCGGCGTCGAGCGCCTCGAGTGCGCCCAGGTGGTTCCCGGCATAGACGTCGTCGGCGGAGCAGTTGGGCGAGATCGTGGTCCGGATCCCGCGGAAGTAGTCCTCGAGCGTCCAGTCGGCGCACACGCCTCGGAAGGGCGCCTGCCAGGTGTGTCGATGCGTGTCCACGAACCCCGGCATCACGACGTGCCCGGCCACGTCGAGACGCTCCGCCCCGCCGGCATCGAGCGTGGGCGCGACGGCCGCGATCAGGCCGTCCTCCACGAGCACGTCGCCCAGCGCCAGCTCGCCGACGGCGTCGTCCATCGACAGCACGTACCCGCCGCGCAGGAGCAGCCGCTCGCTCACGGTGCGACGATATCCCGCCGCCCATGCCGCTCGTCGACCTCACAGCCCCGATCCGGCCCGACCCGCCCGAGCTGCCCGACGTGCTCCGTACGGACATCGGCTACGACGACCACGCCGCGGGCGCCGCGGCGATCCAGACGCTGTTCGGCGTCGGCCCCGAACTGCTGCGCGACGGCGAGGGCTGGGCCACCGAGACCTTCACCCGCTTCGGGACGCACAACAGCACCCACGTGGACGCGCCGTGGCACTACAACTCGGCCATCGGCGGCGAGCGGGCGCAGACGATCGACGAGCTCCCGCTCGAGTGGTTCCTCGCCCCCGGCGTCGTGATCGACGCCACCGACCGCGCGGACGGCGAGGCGCTGACGGCTGCCGACCTCGAGGAGCGCGTCCCGCGTCAGCTCGAGCAGCTCGACATCGTCCTCGTGCACACGGGCCGCGACGAGTTCTACGGGCAGCCGGACTACATCGCCCGCGGCCCGGGCGTGACGGCGGACGGCACGCGCTGGCTGTACGAGCGCGGCGTCCGCGTGATGGGGATCGACGCCTGGGGCTGGGACGCGCCGCTCCACCTCCAGGCCGAGCGCGCGAAGGCCGAGGGCCGCCCGGGCGTCTTCTGGGAGGCGCACCAGTGCGGCCTGGCCTACTCGCAGATAGAGCGGCTCGTGAATCTCGGCTCGCTGCCGCCGCACGGGTTCACGGTCTCGTGCTTCCCGCTGCGGCTGGTCGGCGGAAGCGCCGCCCCGGCGCGCGTGGTCGCGGACGTACCATCCCGCGCGTGACGCGCCGCGAGATCCGCAGCTGGCTGATGGACATGGACGGCGTGCTGGTCTCGGAGGAGCACGCCGTCGAGGGGGCCGACCGCTTCCTCGCGCGCCTGCGCGAGCGCGAGATCCCGTTCCTCGTCCTCACGAACAACTCGATCTACACCCGCCGCGACCTCTCCGCGCGCCTCCGGGCGAGCGGCCTCGAGGTGCCCGAGGAGTCGATCTGGACCTCGGCGCTCGCCACGGCCCAGTTCCTGGCCGGCCAGCGCCCGGGCGGCTCCGCCTTCGTCATCGGCGAGACCGGGCTGACCACCGCGCTGCACGAGGCTGGCTACACGCAGACGGAGCGCGAGCCCGACTACGTGGTGCTCGGCGAGACCCGCACCTACAGCTTCGAGCGCATCACACACGCGATCCGGCTGGTGGCGGCCGGCGCGCGCTTCATCGCCACGAACCCCGACCCGACCGGCCCCTCGAACCAGGGCCCGCTGCCCGCGACCGGGTCGGTGGCGGCGCTCATCTCGCGCGCGACGGGCGTGGACCCCTACTTCGTCGGCAAGCCGAACCCGCTGATGATGCGCTCGGCGCTCAACGCGATCGACGCGCACTCCGAGACGACGGTGATGATCGGCGACCGGATGGACACGGACGTCGTGGCCGGCATCGAGGCAGGGCTGGAGACCGTCCTGGTGCTGACCGGGGTCACGACGCAGCCGGAGGCGGAGCGCTTCCCGTTCCGGCCCGCGCACATCGCGGGGTCGGTCGCCGAGCTGGTCGACTGGGTCGACTAGCCCGACGGCGCCGCGCTCCGCCACGAGTGTGGTCGACCCTTCCGTCGCATACCGACGCTTGCGTCGACCACGCTCGGGATGCCGCGCGACTAGCGCGACGGCCCGCGAGGGAGTAGCTTCGCGGGCACGGCTATCGGCAGGATGCTGATCCCCTTGGTGCTCGCGTTGCCGGCATCGCCGGCCTGGGCGCAGGCGCCCGTGGCCTCGTTCACGTACTCGCCGCCCGCGCCGCTGAGCGCGCAGGTCGTGACCTTCGCATCCACCTCCACGGGGACGGTCACGAGCCTCGCCTGGGACCTCGACGGCGACGCCGGGTGCGACGACGCCAC
Source organism: Thermoleophilaceae bacterium (assembly GCA_016929195.1). Lineage (GTDB taxonomy): Bacteria > Actinomycetota > Thermoleophilia > Solirubrobacterales > Thermoleophilaceae > JACVRW01. Next base: position 24,469 of record JAFGJG010000123.1, on the reverse strand, counting down.
CGGTCCCGTGGCCACACGCACGTTCGCGACGGCGGGCGTCTACTCGGTCGCGCTGTGCGTCAACGGCGATGCCGCCTTGCAGAGGCAGACCGTGCTCGTCCGCAACCGCCCGCCGCGCGCCGACTTCTCCTTCTCCGGGGGCGGCACCGTCACGGTCACGTCGACGTCCGTGGACCTCGACGGGCCGATCGTCGCGTACGCCTGGGATCTCGACGGCGACGGAGCGTTCGACGACGGCAACGGCATCGGTGCCACGGTCGCCCTCGCCCCCGGCCTCCACCGGATCGGGCTGCGGGTGGTCGACCGCGACGGTGCCGCGGCGTCCGTCTACCGGCCGGTCCTGATCGCCGCAGACCTGCTGCGGCCGTTCCCCCTGGTCCGCCTGCGGGTGGTGACCACGCCCGCGGGCGCGCGCGTGAAGCTGCTCGGGGTGCGCGCCGCTCCCGGCGTGCGCGTGACCGTGCGCTGCCGCGGACGCGGCTGCCCCTGGAAGCGCCGCTCGTTGATCTCGAGCGACGGCGGCGTCCGCTTCCGCCGCCTGCAGCGCCGGCTGCGCGCGGGCACCGTGATCGAGGTATTCGCGGCCAGGCCGGGGACCGTCGGCAAGTACACGCGCTTCCGGATCAGGCGCGGGCACGCGCCCGCGCGCGTGGACGCGTGCTTCGTGGCCGGCTCGGGGCGCGCGAGCGCCTGTCCGGGCGGCTAGGCGGTCTTGACGACGAGCTTGCCGACGTTCGCGCCGTCGAACAGCATGTTGATCGCCTCGGGCAGCTTCTCGAAGCCCTCCACGACCGTCTCGAGCGGCTGCAGCCTGCCGGCCGACATCAGCCCGCCGATCTCGGCCGCGGCCTCGGGCGCGCGGGCGAAGTGGTCGAGCACGATGAAGCCCTTCACGAGCACGCGGTTCACGAGCACCCGCCGGAAGTTGCGCGGCCCGGGCGGCGGCTCCGCGTCGTTGTAGTTCGAGAGCAGCCCGCACAATGCGACCCGGGCGCGCAGGTTCAGCCGCCCGAAGACGGCGTCCATGATCTCGCCGCCCACGTTCTCGAAGTCGACGTCGATGCCCTCGGGAGTGGCGGCCTTGAGCTGGTCGCGCCAGTCGCCGGCCTTGTAGTCCACGGCGACGTCGAAGCCGAGCCGGTCGGTGAGGAGCGCGGTCTTCTCGGGCCCGCCGGCGATCCCGACCACGCGTGCGCCGCGCGCCTTCGCGAGCTGCCCCGCGACCGAGCCCACCGCCCCGGCCGCCGCCGAGACCACGAACGTCTCGCCCTCCTGCGGCTTGCCGATCTCGTCGATGCCGATGAAGGCCGTCAGGCCGGTCATGCCGAGCACGCCCAGGTACGCGCTCGGATCCACTCCAGCGACCTCGATGACCGGGAGCAGCGGCGCGGCGTCGGACGCAACCGCGTACTCCTGCCAGCCGGTCAGGCCCTGCACGAGCGAGCCCTCGGCGTAGCTCGGGTGCCTCGACTCGACCACGCGGCCCAGGCCGATCCCGCGCATCACCTCGCCGATGCCGACCGGCGGGAGATATGTGGGCTCCGCGCCGATCCAGGCGCGGTTCGTCGGATCGATCGAGATCCACTCGGTCCGGACGAGCGCCTCGCCGTCGCCCACATCCGGGACCGCCTCCTCCACGAGCTCGAACGTCTCGGGCACACAGCGCGTCTTGGGGCGTTCGCGCAGCAGGAACTTGCGATTTGACTGGGCCATGGGCGGACCCTACTGGGCTACCCTCGGCCGCGTGCAGAGGCGTCTCGCGATCGCGGCAGTGCTGGCCGCCGGCCTCGCCGCGGTCCCGGCCCAGCCGGCGCCGGCGTCGCACGGCAAGTCGTGCGGGATCGTCGCGCGCGGGTCGGCCGACTACCGGGTGGACGCGCGGGTGATCTCCTGCCGGTCGGCGAAGACGTGGGTCAAGCGCTACCTGAAGCGGCGCGCCAAGCCCTCGGGCTGGTCGTGCACCGATCCGCCGGGGTCCATTCGCGTGTACTGCAGCCGGGCCGCGAAGGCCTACTGGGCCACCCGCCTCTAGCCGTTGCGACGGCTCGCGGCCATGCTCGTGCTCGCCTCGGGGCTTGTGGCGGCGCCGGCGCTCGGGCACCCCGGGCACGGACCGCGGGAGGTGCAGGTGGGTGACGACTTCTTCCGCCCGGCCGAGCTGACCGTGGCCACCGGCGACACGGTCATCTGGAAGTGGCTCGGCCCGGCCGGCGATCACTCGGTCACCGCCGACGCGGGCCAGGCCGAGAGCTTCGACTCCGGCGCGGTGCACCCGGCCGGGTTCACCTTCAGTCACCGGTTCACGAAGCCGGGCGTCTTCGCCTACCACTGCAGCGTGCACTCGTCGATGACCGGACGCGTGACGGTCGTGGCGCTCGCGCCGCGCGACTCGGTGAGGCCAGTCATCGGGGGCGCCGTGGTCAGGCCGGGCCGGGTGTGCGCGGAGTCCGCTCCGGGCTGCCGCGTCACGCGCGCGTATCTCAACGTGCGGATGAGCGAGCGCTCGACGGTCGTCGCGCGCATCGATCACGCCGTCCGGGGGCGCTGGAAGCTCGTCCGCACGTTCGACTTCGACGCCGCCAGGGGCCGCGACCGCCATCGCCTGCACGTGCGCGGCTTCGAGCCGGGCCCCTACCGGATCAGGCTGGTGGCGTACGACGCTGTGGGCAACCGCTCGCGCGGCAAGCGGATCAGGTTCAGGATCGGACGGCCGCTCTAGCGGGTAGGACCAACTCGATGGACTTCCCGCTACCCGGCATGGGCGAGGCGGCCGTCGCGGTGGCGGCCCCGGGCGAGGGCCCCGGCTGGTGGGCCGGCGCGCCGTGCGCCGCGCTCGACGACGACGGCACCTTCGTCCTCGGCTACCGCGTGCGCAACGGCCACGACGGAAACGACCAGACCGTGGTCGCGCGCTCAGAGGACGGCGAGCGCTTCACTCCCGTCGCGACCCTCGACGAGACCGACTTCGGCGCGATGGGGATGGAGCGCCCGGCGCTCGCGCGGACCGACTCCGGCGGCTGGCGCCTCTACGTGTGCATGGCCACGCCGGACAGCGCCCACTGGTGGATCGACGTGCTCGAGGCGGAGACGCTCGAGGGCCTGTCAGGCGCCGAGCCGCGCACCGCGTTCCCGGGCGACGAGCGATACGGCGTGAAGGACCCGATCGTGCAGCGAGCGGACGGCGCCTGGCGCGCCTGGATCTGCTGCCACCTGCTCGAGGAGAAGGGCGAGGAGGACAGGATGCTGACCGCGTACGCCACCAGCCCCGACGGGCTCGACTGGGAGCTGAACGGCACGGCGCTGACCGGCCGGCCCGGCATGTGGGACGCTCGCGGCGCACGGCTCACGACCCTGCTGCCGGATGGCCGCGCCGCCTACGACGGGCGCGCGACGGCCGAGGAGAACTGGTTCGAGCAGACCGGGCTGGCAAGGCTCGCCGGGACGCCCGGCCGGCTGGCGCACGACAACGAGGCGCCGTCGGCAGACGTCCGCTACCTGAACGCCCTCCCGCTGCCGGACGGGGGCGTGCGGATCTTCTACGAGCAGCGCCTGCCGGACGAGAGCCACGAGCTCCGCACGGAGCTCATCGCCTAGCCGCCGTTCGAGGCTGCCCTGTAGGTCCGGTTCGGCTCGCCGCGGAGCGACGTGGCGCCGGGCAGCGGCGTGCCCTTGGCGGTCGCGCCCGCGATCACCGGCAGGACCAGCGAAGAGGCGCGCGGGCCGCCGAGCGCGATCGTGTTGCGGGTGCTGCCCTTGTCGACCGTGTCGAAGTCCCAGCGCGGCCGGTCTCCGCCGACGGCCTGGATCGTCACGCGGATCCGCGAGCCCGCGCGGAAGGCGTGTGCGACCGGGAAGACCGGGACGCGCACGAGCGACCAGCGTCCCCTGGGCAGCCACTCCGCGTCCTGCTTCAGGTGGGTCGGATACGGGTCGAGCACCGTCGAGCGCCGCCGGTCGAGCTTTCGGTGCGACGCCCGCAGCCAGCCGTTCTGCACGTAGGTCTCGTTGCCGTCCGGGCGCACCTCGCTGAGCGTGACCTGAAGGTCCGTGTCGCGCGCGGACGACTTGAGGTGCAGGTCGAGGCTCGAGGGGCCGGCGATCACCAGGTCCTTGGCCAGCTTCGGCGTCGCGAACCCGACGCCCTTGCCGTCGGCGAGCGGCGCCCACTGATACGGCGGCTGGGCCTTCCACGCGTCCTCGGCGCCGTTGCCTGGCAGCGTCTGCTTCGGCCGGGCCGCCGGGTCGGCGGTGTAGCTCGCGCTGCTCGCCTTCGAGGGCTTCCTGCCGAGCGCGCCGCCGTTGCCGAGGAAGTAGCGGGTGGGACGCGCCTGCCTCGGCGGCCAGGCGCTGTAGCCCAGCTCCCAGGTCGCGCCGATCGAGCCCGGGCCCTGCGGCCCCGCGCCGTTGTCCATCAGGAGGCGGATGCGCGGATCGCGCTTGAAGGCGGCCCTCGCCTCGGCGACGCTCGTCATGTTCGCGAAGCGCGACTGCGTCACGGGGGCCGATCCGGCCTCCGCGAGGTACGAGTAGAGCACGCTGCTCAGGTTGATAACCGCGTCGGGGATGCGCGGGACCTCGTCGGCCACGAAGAGCTTCATGAACTCGGCCCAGCGCGTGATCGTGCTCGGGCCGAGCGAGTCCACGTGCACGCCGTTCTGGAGCGAGACCCAGACGTTCTTGTTGTGGTTCAGGAACGGGATCGCCTCGGCGAAGTGGCCGCCGGTCTGCTCGTCGTGGAACTGCCCGACGAGGAACACGGGCACCTTGGCGTGGCGCAGCCACGGGCCGGGGGCGCGCTGGGCGAAGATCGACGGCGTGCGGAAGGGGTTGTCCTCCTGGATCTGGAGCGCGTCCTGCGTCTGCAGCCGGAGCCTCTGGTTGGCGATGCAGTGCTTGTCGCCCATCTTCGTGAGCTCACGCGCGTAGGGCTGGCCGCCGGCGGGCGCCGGCTTGGCGTCGTCCATGCGCTCCTGCACCCAGCTCTTGGCGAAGCCCGAGTTGAAGATGCCGCCCGGGTACCCGGTCCCGGTGTACACGTCGTCCGTCACCGACAGCGGTGAGACCGCGGCGAGGTGCGGAGGCTGCGTGCCGGCCGTGAACAGCTGGGTGATCCCCGAGAAGGAGATGCCGCCCATGCCGACCTTGCCGCCCTTCACCCAGTCCTGCGCCGCGACGGCCTCGACCGCGTCGTAGCCGTCATATGTCGTCGGGTAGTCGAAGAGGTCGAACGCCCCGCCCGAGCAGCCCGAGCCCCGCATCTGCACGCTGACCACGGCGAAGCCGAGCAGCGGGCCGATCAGCGAGCCGACCGCCGTGGACGTGGCCGGCGCGAGCGGGTCGGCCGGGCCCCCGGCGAGCTGCGCCGCGACGGCCTCGAACAGATCGTGCGGCGCCGCCGTCTGGTACCCCGAGTACTCGATGAAGGTCGGGAACGGCCCGTCGCCGAGCTTCTTGCCGGCCGGGAGCCGCACCGTCATCGCGAGCTCCACCCCGTCCCGCATCTTCACGTAGTTGAGGCCCTGCACCAGCTTCTTGCGCTTGTAGAACGAGGGCCTCGGGTTGGCTCCGGGGCGCAGCACCCTGAACCGCCGAGTCGTCTTCCGGCCCGCGCGCACGCGGTAGCCCTTGCCGGGGCGCAGCTCGCGGAAGATGAAGCTGCCGAAGCTGTCGGCGGTGCCGCGGTCGAGCACGCGCCCGTGCCGGATCAGCTTGAGCTTCTGCCCCTGCTTCGCACCGAGGACGTAGGCCTGGTTGATGCTGCCGCGCGCCTTGACGGCGGCCGCCGACGACTGGGCGCCGAACGCGAGGGCGGCGAGGGCGGCGACGACGAGGAGCACTGATGACCGGACCGACAAGAGTGCGCACCGTAACGGATCGGGTGATCACCCTGCTCCGGATAGGGCGAGATGAGCCGCGATGGCAAGCACGGCCACCCTCCCAGCGGCCGCGAGCGCACGCCGGCGCGGCGGCGTCATCCACGCGCCCGCGCGCGCGGCGCCGAGCGGCAGCACGAGATGCCAGGCGGCCGAGCCGAGGCCGGCCCCGACGGCGAACGCCACGGCGCCGGCGGGGCCCTCGAGCGAGAGCGACGCTGCGATCGCCGCGAACGACGCGATGGTCAGCGGGTTGACCGCGGTCATGGCGACGAAGCGGCGGTACACGCCCGCGGCTGGGGGCGAGCCGAGCGCGTCCGGCTCCGCGCGCAGGCGGGCGAGGCCATGGAGCGCTATCGCGGCGAGGGCGACCGCGGCGCACAGCCGGATCTCGTCCTCGTACCCGCTCAGGGCTGCGCTCGCGGCGCCGCCCGCCGCGGCCGCCACGGCGGCGAAGCCGAGGTCGGCGGTCGCCACGCCCATCCCCGCTGCCACTCCCGCTCGCGAACCGCCGTTCATCGCGGTCTCGACGACGAGCAGGCTCACCGCGCCGACCTGGACGGCCACGGCGAGGCCGGCCCCGAGGCCCGCTACGAGTGCGGTGGTCATCGCCACGGAGATATCCATGCATCTGCGAAAACACAAGTGAAAGACCGCGAAATCAGCGATAATCGCTGTCATGGACCCTGTGGACAGCGAGATCCTCAGTCTGCTTCGCGTGGACGGCAGGTTGTCATGGCGGGACCTCGGCGCGGCCGTAGGTCTGAGCCCGAACGCCGCCGCCGACCGCGTGCGCCGTCTACGCCGCGCCGGCGTGATCACCGGCTTCGCCGCGCTGGTGGATCCAGCCGCCGGCGGGCGGCGGCTCGAGGCCCTGGTCGGCGTGACCGTCGCGGCCGGCACCGACTCGGACGACTTCGCGGTCGCCGCAGCAGCGCTCGAGCCGGTCCAGGAGGTGCTCCACCTGGCCGGCGCGCCGGACTACCAGCTGCGCGTGGCCTGTCGCGACACCGCCGAGCTCGACGTCCTGCTCCGCGCCCTCCGCCACCGGCACGGGGCGGCGGACACGGAGACGACGATCATCCTGCGCTCCGGTCCTCCGCCGGCTCGGCCAGTCGGCTCACGGCTCAGCCTCTAGAATCCCATAAAAGACGACCGCCCATCGGTTATTTTCATCAGGAGGACTCCATGAGCTTGCAGCTCGGCGACACGGCACCGGACTTCGAGGCCGACACCACAGAGGGACGCATCAGCTTCCACGACTGGCTCGGCGACTCGTGGGCCGTGCTGTTCTCGCACCCGAAGGACTTCACCCCGGTGTGCACGACCGAGCTGGGGTACATGGCGAGCATCAAGCCCGCCTTCGACAAGCGCGGCGTGAAGATCGCCGGCCTGTCGGTGGACCCGCTCGACAAGCACGAGACGTGGGCCCAGGACATCGCGGAGACCCAGGGGACGGCGCCCAACTATCCCATCATCAGCGACGCGGACTTCGAGATCTCGAAGGCCTACGGCATGCTCCCGTCGAGCGTCGACGGCGACCCGGGCGACCGGACGCCGGCCGACAACCAGACCGTCCGCAACGTCTTCGTGATCGGTCCGGACAAGAAGATCAAGCTGATCCTCGTCTATCCGATGACGACCGGCCGGAACTTCGACGAGGTGCTCCGGGTGATCGACTCGCTCCAGCTGACGGCGAAGCACAAGGTCGCGACCCCCGCGCAGTGGAAGGACGGGGACGACGTGATCATCGCCGGGTCCGTGTCGGACGACGAGGCCCGCGAGAAGTATCCCGACGGCTGGGAGTCGCCGCGCCCGTACATCCGGGTCGTGCCGCAGCCCCGCTGAGGCCGTGAGACAGGATCCCCCGCGCGAGCCGCGCGGGGGATAGCGTTGGCCGTGCGCATGGCCCTCGCGAGCAGGAACGGCTTCGCACCGATCGCGGACTACGCGTTCCTCTCCGACTGCGAGACGTGCGCGCTGGTCGCGCCGGGGGGTCAGGTCGAGTGGCTCTGCCTGCCGCGGCCCGACTCGCCCAGCGTGTTCGGGTCGCTGCTCGACCGGACCGCCGGGGTGTTCGGCCTGCTGCCGGACGGCACGACGGTCCCGACCCAGCGCCGCTACCTCGCGGGAAGCATGGTCCTCGAGACGACCTGGCGGACGCCGACCGGGTGGCTCGTCGTCCACGACTCCCTCGTGGTGGCCGCCTGGGATGGAGCGGAGCGCTCCGACCGCCACCGCCGGCCGCCCGGCGACTTCGTGGCCCGTCAGGTGCTGCTCAGGGTCGCGACCTGCATCGACGGCGAGGCCGTGGCCATCCTCGACTGCCTCCCGCAGTTCGACTACGGCCGCCGGCCGGGCGCGTGGAGCTACGACGGCGACGGCTACGGGCGCGCGCGGGTCGAGTGCGATGCGCTCGAGCAGGACCTGGTCCTGACCACGAACGCGCGACTCGGCTTCATCGGCCCGCGGGCGTACGCGCGGGCGCACCTGAGGGAGGGAGACGGCCTCTTCGCGGCGCTCTCCTGGGGAGGCCCCGGGCCGGAGTCCCTGAAGGAGGCCTACGAGCAGTCGAACGCAACGGCCAAGCACTGGCGCGGCTGGCTCAAGCAGGGCAACTTCCCGGACCACCCCTGGCGGAGCTATCTCGAGCGGAGCGCGCTGACGCTCAAGGGCCTGAGCCACGCCCCGACCGGCGCCGTGCTGGCGGCCGCGACCACGTCGCTGCCGGAGACGCCCGGCGGCGAGCGCAACTGGGACTACCGCTACACGTGGGTGCGCGACTCCGCCTTCCTCCTCTGGGGGCTGTTCAGCCTCGGCTTCGACTGGGAGGCGTACGAGTTCTTCTCGTTCATCGCCGAGACGGTCGGCACGGACGAGCTGCAGATCATGTATGGCATCGGCGGGGAGAAGGACCTCACGGAGCACACGCTCGACCACCTCTCCGGCTACGACGGCGCGCGCCCGGTCCGCACTGGCAACGGCGCGTACCGGCACCGCCAGCACGACGTCTGGGGAATGCTGCTCGACTCGTTCGCGCTGCACACGAGGCGCAACGCGATGTCGCGGCAGGTACCGAACGCGACGTGGGAGGTGATCTCCCGCCACGTCGAGGACGCGATCACGCACTGGACCGAGCCTGACCGCGGGATCTGGGAGGTGCGCGGCGCGCCGAAGCACTTCACGGCGTCGAAGGTGATGTGCTGGGTGGCGCTCGACCGCGGGCTGCAGATGGCCGAGGCGCGCGGGGACCGGGAGCGCGCGGAGCGGTGGCGCGGCGTGGCGGCCGAGATCCAGGCAGACGTCTGCGAGCGCGGGATCGACGACCGCGGCGTGTTCGTGCAGCACTACGAGACCGACGCGCTGGACGCCTCCCTGCTGCTGATCCCGCTCATGGGCTTCCTCCCGCCGGACGACGAGCGCGTGCGCGCGACGGTGCTGGCGATCGCAGACGAGCTGACGAAGGACGGCCTCGTGCTGCGCTACCGCGTGGGCCACACCGACGATGGTCTCGAGGGCGAGGAGGGCACCTTCACGATCTGCTCCTTCTGGCTCGTGTCGGCCCTCGCCCGCATCGGCGAGACGGAGCGCGCGCGGGCGCTCTGCGAGCGCCTGCTCTCGTTCGCGAGCCCGCTCGAGCTCTACGCGGAGGAGATCGACGCGGCCAGCGGGCGCCACCTGGGGAACTTCCCGCAGGCCTTCACGCACCTGTCGCTGGTCAACGCCGTGATGGAGCTCATCGCCGCCGAGCGGTAGCCGACTGCGGCTGGCCGGCGGCGTGGGCGAGATCGAGCTGCTGGTACAGGAAGTAGTTCGACTGTGTGAGGTAGAGGGTGCGGTACTGGCCCCACGGGACGTGCCCGGCGCCCTCCTGCACCTGGTAGGAGAAGGGCACGTGGGCCCGGAGCAGCGCATCCGCTGTGTCGCGCGACCACGAGGGTGAGACGGTCCGGTCGGCGGTGCCGTGGAAGAGGAGCCCCGGGGAGTCGCCGGAGTCCACGAACGCCCCGCTCGGGACCCCGCCGGAGACGGAGACGAAGCCGCCGACCGTGGACGACGGCCCGGGGTTCCCGCTCGTGCCGGGATCGTCGCGGCGAAGGCCCACGAGGGTCGCGGTGATGCCCCCGGCGGACTCGCCGCCGATCGCGACGCGGGTGGGATCCACGCCGTAGGTGCCCGCGTTCGCGCGCAGCCAGCGCACCGCCGCCTGGGCGTCGTGCTGGGCCTCGATCGCGGCCGTGATGCAGGCCGCCTGGCCCGGATTGGCGATGCAGGTGTTCGGCGCGAGCAGGCGGTAGTTGATGGAGACCACGACGTAGCCGAGACGCGCGAACGTGTTGGCCACGTCGGTCGGGACGAAGTCGGTCTTCGAGCCGGACCTGAACGACCCGCCGTGCACCCACACGAGCGCCGGGCGCTTCGTCTGGCTGTCGCCCGCCGGCCGGTAGACGTCGAGCGTCAGCGTGACGGGGTTGCCGGCCCCGTCCGGGGCGCTTCCGTACACGAGGTTGCTCGTGACGGTCGCGGCGCTGAAGACCGTGTCGCGGTAGCGCAGCGGCTCCGGGCCCGGCGGGCGCGGCACCTGGCAGCCCGCGAGGACGATGACCACGAGAAGCGCGGCCAGGATCCTTGCGCGGGAAACCATGCGGGGCGATCCTATGCCACGAGCGGCAGCCCGAGCGTGACCCAATCGTGGATGCCGCCGCGGTAATAGAGAAGCGCGTCCGCGGGATAGCCGGCTGCCAGCAGCTGCTCGATGCTGTCCGGGGTCGCGGCGCACTGCGGCCCGTTGCAGAAGACGACCGTCTCGACCCCGGGGTCGAACTCGTCGAGCCGGACGGTTGTCTCGGTGTGGGGGATGCTCACGGCGGCGGGGAGGGTGCCCTCCGGGAGGTACTCGGGCCTCCGGGTGTCCACGAGCGGAAGGCCGCGCTCGATGTGCCGGATGACCTCGAGCTCGCCGACCGTACGGACCCCGGGTGCGAGCTCCATGGGGAAGATCGTCCCCCAGGTCGCGTCGACCACGAAGCGTCCCGCGGACCCCTCGACCGCTCGCGGGACCATGAAGGCGTCGGGCCGGCGCGCGATGCGAGTCATCGAAGTGGTCATGTCCACAACTCTACCATTGCACAACTGTTTGGTTGTGCTACGCTCAGCGCATGACCGATTTCGACCCCGTCCCGCATCCGCTCCCGGACCCGCTGGTGGACCTGATCGCTCAACGCTTCCGCGTGCTCTCCGAGCCGATGCGCATCAAGCTGCTCGACCGGCTGCGCGACGGCGACGCCTCCGTCACGGAGCTCCAGGAGGCCCTCGGCGCGTCACAGCAGAACGTCTCCAAGCACCTCGGAGTCCTGCTGAGCGCCGCCATGGTCTCCCGGACCAAGCACGGGACGTCCGTGCGCTACGCGATCGCCGACCCCGGCGTCTTCACGCTCTGCGAGCACGTCTGCGGCGGGCTGCGCCGGCAGCTGAGCGAGCTCGACGCCGTGCTGGCGACGGAGGTGACGGCATGAGCTGCCCGCCGCGGGCCGGCTGGCCGCTCGAGCGAGCGTTGTTCGCGCTGGCGGGGACCATGACTCTGCTGAGCGCGCTGCTCGCCGCCCTCGTGTCCCCCTGGTTCCTGCTCCTGACCGTCTTCGTGGGGGCCAACCAGTGGCTCTACGTGGTCGCCGGCGCCTGCCCGGCCTCGCTCATCCTGGGCCGGCTCCTCCACCTTCGCTCTGCGGTCTATCCGGAGCCGCGGGCATGACGCAGCTGGGTTCACTCGGCAGGCTCGGCCGCTGGACGGCGACGCACTTCCGCGCCGTGCTCGCCGCCTGGGTCGTGATCGCCGCGGTGTTCGGCTTCTTCGCCCCGAAGGTCGAGCACGCCCTCTCCGGCGCGGGCTGGGAGGCGACCGGCTCGGAGTCGGTTCAGGCGCGGCAGGCAATCGACCGCGGCTTCGCCGGCCACGGCGGCTACGGCCTCATGGTCGTCGTCCACTCGCGGTCCGCGACGGTGGAGGAGCCCGCGTTCCGCGGCACTCTGCGCGCCGTCGAGCGCAGGCTCGCTGCGGACGAGTCGGTCACCACCGTCGTGCCGCCGCGCGAGGGCGCGACGATCTCCGCCGACCGGCACACGGCGGTCGTCCAGGCCGGCGCCGCGAAGAACCCCAACGAGATGGTTCGCGCGGCGGACGATCTGAAGGGAGAGCTGGGACGGCTCGGCTCCGGCGACATTGCCGTCGATCTCACCGGCGCGCCCGGCATGTGGTCGGACTTCAACGAGGCCAACAAGGCCGCGATGCTCAAGTCCGAGGTGATCTCGTGGCCGGTGACGCTCGGGATCCTCGTGGTGGCGTTCGGCTCGCTCGTGGCCGCCGGCCTCCCCCTGATGCTGACCATCCTCGGGCTCGTGGCCGCGGCCGGATCGCTGTACCTCGGCGCGCAGATCCTCGACATCTCGATCTGGGCGATGAACTTCGCGCTCATGTTCGCGCTGGCGCTCGGGATCGACTACGCGCTGTTCGTCGTCATGCGCTTCCGCGCCGCCCTCTTCGGCTCGCGGCTCGACCCGGTGGAGGCCGCCGCGGTCACCATGGACACCGCGGGCAAGGCGGTCCTGTTCAGCGGGCTGACGGTGCTCATCTCGCTGATGGCGGTGATGCTCGTCCCGAGCCCCGCGTTCCGCTCGATGAGCCTCGGCATCATGCTCGCGGTCACGTTCGTCCTCCTGGCGACGCTGACGCTGCTGCCGGCCGTGCTCGCAAGGCTCGGCCCGAGGGTCGACAAGCTCGCGTTCGGGTGGGTGCACTCGGGCGAGCACCGCTCCGCGCGCTTCGAGGCGTGGGGCCGGCGCCTCTGGAGGCGCCCGCTGCCCTACGGCCTGGCCGCGCTGGCCGTGCTCGGAGCGCTCGCCGTGCCGGTGCTGTCACTCGACACCGGCATGCCCTCGATCAAGGTCGTGCCCGAGTCGGACCACTCGCGCCAGGGGTACCAGCAGGTCCAGGAGGCATTCGGTGCCGGCGCGACCGGGCCGCTCCAGCTGGTCACGACCGAGGCGGCCGCGGACGAGGTCGCGCGCGTCGCCGGGGAGGACCCGGGCATCGCGCAGGTCGGTCCGGCGCAACCGGGCGCGGACGGCCTGGCGCTGATCCAGGCGGTGCCCGACGCGGACCCGTCGGCGCCGAGCGTCGGGCCGACGATCGACCGGCTGCGCGCCTCGCTGCCCGCCGGCACGCTCGTGGGGGGCGCGGCCGTGGAGAACCACGACCTCGAGGCGGCCCTCGGCGACAAGACGCCGCTGGTGATCGGGGTCGTGCTCGCGCTCGGCTTCCTGCTCCTGCTCGTCGCGCTTCAGGCTCCAGTGATCGCGGCGGTCGGCGTCCTGACCAACCTGCTAGCGACAGGCGCCGCGTTCGGCGTCAGCAAGCTGATCTTCCAGGACGGCCACCTGTCCGGGCTCCTCGGATTCGAGTCCCAGGGCTTCCTGGACGCGTGGGGCCCGGTGTTCTTCTTCGCGATGGTCTTCGCCATCTCGATGGACTACACGGTCTTCCTGCTCAGCTCGGCCAAGGAGCACTGGGACAGGTCGGGCGATCCCGAGGAGGCGATGGTCGGCGGCCTGGCGCACAGCGGGCGCGTGATCTTCGCCGCGGCCGCCGTGATGGTCGCGGTCTTCTTCACGTTCGCGCTGTCCGGGCCGCTGCCGCCGAAGGAGATGGGCGTGATCCTCGGAGTCGCGGTGCTGCTCGACGCGGCCCTCGTGCGCCTGCTGCTCGTGCCGGTGATCCTGCGCCTGCTCGGCCGGGCGGCGTGGTACCTGCCCGGGCCGCTCCACCGCCTGCTGCCCGACGTGCGCTTCGGTCACGCCTGATCGAGGTCAGGGACGCTGTCCCGAACCGCGGCCAGGAGCGCCCGCGTGGACGGGCGCGCCTCGTCCGCCCCACGCGTGACCGCGTAGATCCGCCGCTCCACCGGCCCGTCGGCCACGCGCCTCAGCGTCACCCCCCTGCGGTGCTCGGGCAGGGCGAGCTCGGGCAGCAGCGTCACCGCCAGGCCGCGCGAGACGAGCGCCAGGCTCACCGTCGCGTCGTTCGTGCGGTGCCGGATGTCGGGCTCGAAGCCGCCCAGCTGGCGGCACGTTCGCTGCGTCATCTCCTCCCATGCCATGCCCGGGTGGGCCGTCGCCCAGGACTCCCCGGAGAGCTCGCCGAGCGGGATCGCCTCGCGGTGGCGCCGCGCGAGCGGGTGACGGCCCGGCAGCACGAGGTGCACCGGATCGCGCAGCAGCTCGTGGCGCTCGAGGCCGGCGGGGACCCTGAGCGGCTGGTGCTGCCATTCGTCCACCAGGGCGAGGTCGATGTCGCCGCGCGCGAGCGCCGGCAGCGCGTCCTCGGGCTCGGCCTCCACGAGCTCGCAGCGGAGCCGCGGCGCCGAGCGCGCGAGTGACTGCATCGCCGGGGAGGCGATCCGCAGCGACACCGACTGGAAGCCGGCGATCCTGCCCCGTCCCGTCACGTCGCCAGACGCGGCGGCCAGGTCCGCCTCCGCCAGCTCGGCACGCGCGAGCAGCGCCTCCGCGTGCTCGACCAGGACGAGCGCCGGGTCGGTCAGCCGCACCCGGCGGCCGGCGCGCTCCAGCAGGGCCACGCCGGTCTCGCGCTCGAGCATCGCGAGCTGCTGAGACACGGCCGACGGCGTGAACTGAAGGGCGTCGGCGACCGCGGCAATCGTGCCACGCTCGTTCAGCTCCCACAGGAGACGCAGTCGGCGGAGCTCCAGCATCGTAAGGAACGCTACCGAATCAGCGCCAGAAATCGGAATTGTTCCTGAGGGTGCCCCATGGCAGGATGACCCCCGTGCGCTCCTCGGGCACCCTCATGTGCATCGCTTCGGCGGCCTGCTTCGGGGCCATGGCGATCTTCGGCAAGCTCGCCTACGACGAGGGCGCCACCGTCGGCACGCTGCTGGCCGTCCGCTTCGCCTTCGCGGCGGCGGTCTTCTGGGCGTTCGTGGCGGCGGCGGGGACGCTCGGCGACGTGCGCGCCGCCGGTCGCGGCGACCTGCGGCTCGGCATCGGGCTCGGCGCGTTCGGGTACGCCGCCCAGGCCGGCTTCTTCTTCTCGGCGCTCGAGCGGATCGACGCCTCGCTGCTGTCGCTCGTGCTCTACACGTTCCCGGCGATCGTGGCCGCCGCCGCCGTCGCGCTCGGGCGCGAGCGCATGACCGGCCGGCGGCTGCTCGCGCTCGTCCTGTCGCTCGGCGGCCTGGCGCTGGTGGTGGGCGGGGCGGGCGCCGGGACGCTGGATGCGGTGGGCGTGGCCCTCGGCCTCTGCGCCGCGCTCGTCTACAGCACCTACATCCTCACGAGCCAGGGGATCTCCGGGCGCCTTCGCCCGAGCGTCCTGTCGGCGCTCGTGTGCAGCGGCGCGGCCGTCTCGCTGACGCTCGGGGCGACGCTGCTCGGCGAGCTGCGTCTCGGCGAGCTGACGCTCGCCGGCTGGGGCTGGCTGGCGGCGATCGCCCTCGTCTCCACCGTCGGCGCCGTAGGCCTGTTCTTCGCCGGCCTGCCGCGGGTCGGCCCGACCGCCGCCTCGATCCTCTCCACGGTCGAGCCGCTCGTGACTGTGATCCTCGCCTTCCTCGTCTTCGGCGAGACGCTGGGGCTCGTCCAGATCGCCGGCGGCGCGCTCGTGCTGGCGGCCGTGCTGGTGCTCAACAGCGGCCGCGGCCGGCCACTGCCCGCCGCGCCGGTCGAGCACGCGGCCGCCGCGAGGGCCGCGGCGTGAGCGGGCCGCTGAGCGGCAAGGTGGCCCTGGTCGCCGGCGCCACGCGCGGCGCGGGCCGCGGCACGGCGGTGGCGCTCGGCGAGGCCGGGGCCACGGTGTACGCCACCGGCCGCAGCACGCGCGCGGGACGCTCGGAGGTCGACCGGCCGGAGACGATCGAGGAGACCGCCGAGCTCGTGACCCGGGCGGGCGGCGAGGGGATCGCCGTGCGCGTGGACCACCTCGAGCCGGCGGAGGTGGCCGCCCTCGTCGAGCGGATCGACGCCGAGCGGGGCCGGCTCGATCTGCTCGTGAACGACGTCTGGGGCTCGGAGCACCTGTTCGAGTTCGACAAGCCGGTCTGGGAGCACGACCTCGCGAACGGCCTGCGGCTCATGCGGCTCGCGATCGAGACGCACCTCGTCACGAGCCATCATGCGCTGCCGCTGCTCGTGCGGGACCGCGGCGGGCTCGTGGTCGAGATGACCGACGGCACGGCCGAGTACAACGCGACGCACTACCGCAACTCGATGTTCTACGACCTCGCGAAGACGTCGGTCACGCGCATGGCGTGGGGCCTCGCGCAGGAGCTCGAGCCGCACGGCGGGACGGCCGTCGCACTCACCCCCGGCTGGCTGCGCTCGGAGGGCATGCTCGACATCTACGGGGTCCGAGAGGACAACTGGCGCGACGCCACCGAGCGCGTCCCGCACTTCTGCATCTCCGAGTCGCCGCGCTTCGTGGGGCGCGCGGTGGCGGCGCTCGCCGGCGATCCCGAGGTGGCGCGCTGGAACGGTGAGTCGCTCTCGAGCGGCGGGCTCGCCCAGGTGTACGGCTACACCGACCTCGACGGCACGCGCCCCGACTGCTGGCGCTATATGGCCGAGGTGATCGAGCGCGGCCGCCCCGCGGGCGACGCCGGCTACCGCTGACGAGCGTGAGAGACTCGCCCCGTGTTCGCCGTGATCGTCACGGGCGCGCCGGGCGCGGGCAAGACGACGACGCTCATGGCGCTCAGCGACGCGCTCGTCGCCGACGCGGTCGCACACGCGGCCGGGGACGTGGACGAGCTCGCCTGGGCGTACCCCTTTCCCGGCCTGGACGGCCGCTGCGAGCACCTGCGCACCTGGGCGGAGTCACACCGCGCGACGGGGTGCGAGCTGCTCCTGGTGGCCGAGGTGATCGAGTCGCCCGAGCACCTCGAGGCGGTGCTGGCGGCGATCGGCGCCGGCGACCACCTGCTCGTCCGGCTGACGGCGTCCATGGACACGATGCGCGCACGGATCGTCGCCCGTGAGCCGCCGGGCTGGCACAGCCTCGAGCACCTGCTCGACGAGGTGGAGCCTCTCGACCGGGCCCAGGACCAGCTCGACGGCGTCGGCCTGGTCGTCGACACGGTCGAGCTCTCGACAGCAGCGGTGGCGGAGAGAATTCGCGCCGCGTGCCCCGAGCGGCTGCAGCGCTGAGGAAGTCTCTGGGCCGTCGACGTTCGCCTCGTCGAAAGCGATGCGCCGACGGCCGAACACCACTATGGGGGCGATTCGGTAAGGGTGCGCCGGTACGCCTAGGCGGGGATCAGGCAGACGTAGGACGGCGTGCTCACGGGCTGCACCGGCTCGGCGCGCGTCGGCCGGATCGGCCCCGCGAGCGTCTCCACGTAGGCCGCGAGCGCCTCGACCTGCGACCCCAGCTCACGCCCGCGGCGAGCGGCCCGGCGCAGCACGGGATAGGGACCCGCGTCCGTGAGCAGCACGTTCGCCACGACCGAGTAGGCCCGGTCCGGATCGAGGTCGCGCGCCCCGGCCGTGTAGAGGCCGTCATCGAGCACGCCGCGCAACTCCCTGCCGCTGAGCTCCATCCGCACGAGCGGGTGGTCGTAGGCCTGGGTCGCGAACAGCTCGGCGTACGTGATCGGGCCCGCGTCGATCCGCGCCCGGAAGCTGCCCGCGTCCACGAGCGCCACGTCCGCCTTCGCGAACGCGCGCTGCGCCTCGGCGGCGATCCCGCCCAGGCCGGTGGCGGCCGACAGCGGGCCGGCCGCCTGCCCCACCACACGGTCGGCCAGGGGCCGGAGGCGCTCGCGGTAGCCGGAGAGCAGCCGCTCCACCCGGGCGTCGGGCGCCAGCCCGGAGTGGAGCGTGCGCGGGATGACCGCGCGCTTCGCGATCACGTCGCCGGTCGCCCGGTCCAGGGTCATGTCGACCTGGTCGAAGGCGGTCCCGTAGGACAGCGACTCGACGACCAGCTTGTGGCCGCCGCCGCTCTGGTTCGGGATGCGCAGGTTCAGCTCGGTGTGGCTGTGGCCGGCCACGACCACGTCCACGGCGTCGCTCATCTGCCGCACCTCGTCCACGACCTGCCCGCTCGCCCGCGCGCCGTCCCCGACCTGCGTGGGCGCACCCGAGTGGGCGAGCACGACGATGGCCTCGACGCCGCGGCGCCGGAGCTCCGGCACCTGGCGGTTGACCGCATCGGACATGTCGCCGAAGCGGAGGCCGCCCGAGTAGCGGGGCAGCAGGTAGCGCGTCGCCGTGGGAGTGGTCACGCCGATGAAGCCGATCCGCACACCGGCGCGCTCGACGATCTCGTACGGCCGGAGCAGCAGGTTCCCGTCGGCGTCGGTCACGTTCGCGGACGTGTACGGGAAGCGTGCGCCCGCGAAGCCGGGGCTGCCGTCGAGCAGCCGGCGCAGCTCGCCCACGCCCTCGTCGAACTCGTGGTTACCGAGCGTGGCCACGTCGAAGCCGATCTCGTTCGCCACCTCGATCGACGGCTCGTCGTGGAAGTAGGCCGAGGCGAGCGGTGAGGCGCCCACGAGGTCCCCGGCGTGGACCTTGATGGTGCGGCCGGGGATCGTCGCGCGGTCGAGGCCGGCCGCCAGCCAGGCGGCACCGCCGAGGCCCTCGGCCGGCGGCTCGACGTGCCCGTGCAGGTCGTTGATGCCGAGCAGGCGCAGCTTCACCAGCCCAGTCGCCTGCTCCGGGCTGTCGGCTCGGGCGTAGAGGCCGAGCAGCGCGACGAGCGTCGCGGCCGCGAAGGCCGCCACGCCCGGCGCGAGGTGGCGGCGGTCGCGGAGGCGCGGCCTCACGCGCGCCTCCCCTTGAAGGGCCCCGTGACCTCGTAGATCGCGCCCGGGCCCGCGAGCCCGTCCTTCCCCCCGGCGCGCTGCGAGGAGAAGTACATCCGGCTGCCGGACGGGTCGAACGTCACGCCGGTGAGCTCCGAGTTCTCATGGAGCGGTCCCGTCGCGGACAGGAACACTGAGACGCGGCCGGAGCGCTCGATCAGGCCGATGTCGATCTCCCGCGTGGAGATGTCCTCGCAGACGAACACCTCCCCCGCGCGGCTGGCCGTCAGCTGGTCGACTCGCAGCAGCGGCGCCGAGCGTGAGGCAAGGCCGTCGTAGATCACCCGCATGCGCTCGCGCCGGATGTCGTAGGCGTGGACGCGGTCGTCGGCCGTGGTCGCCACGTAGACGGTGCCGCCGTCGCGCCAGATGCCCTCGCCGCGCTTCAGGGCCGTGGTGCCGGGGAGCTGGCGCCGGATCGGCTCTCTCCTCGCCGCCGGGTCGGGCACCTTCGCCCAGTCGACCGCCCCTCCCTGCCGAACGGTGGCGACCTCCAGCAGCCCCGCGCTCAGGTCGGGCCAGCGCTCGGGCGTGTAGCGGTAGAAGCGCCCGTCGATCAGGTCCTCGGTGAGGTAGACGCGCCGGCCGCGCGGGTCCACCGCCGCGGCCTCGTGCTTGAAGACGCCCATCGCCGGGTGGCTGACCGGCTTCCGCCTGCCGGTGGGGTCGCACTCCCAGACGAGCCCGTCCTCGACCTCCTCGCACGAGAGCCAGGTGCCCCACGGCGTGCCTCCGCCCGAGCAGTTCTGGCTGGTGCCGTCGAGGATCCGGTACGCGTCCTCGACCTCGCCACGACGGTCGAAGCGGATCGCCGACGCGCCGCCGGAGAGCGTCTCCGAGTTCGAGACGAGGATCCAGCCGCGGTCGCCGAGCGGGAAGGTGGCCGCTCCGTCGGAGGCCTCGTGCCAGCGGTAGCCAGTGCCGGGCACGCGCTCGCCGCCATGGGCGACGAGCCGCGAGGAGAAGCCCTCCGGCAGGCGCAGCCCGAGCTCGTCAGGCGCCCGGCGCGGGCCGTAGCCCGGGCCCGGCCGCAGCTGCGCGGACGAGGCCGAGCCGAACAGGTCGTCCCAGAAGGCGGTCCCCAGGGCCACTGCGGCCACGCCGCCCGCGGCAACCCCGATCACCTCCCGGCGGGTCCGCTGCATCGCGGCCAGGGTGCCCGCGAAGCTCCGCTCTCACGTGAACGAGCGGAAAACCTGGTGTGAACGGATGTGAAGCGCTAGGCCTTCGCGAGGCCCTCGACCTGCGGCGCCATCCGCTCTCCGACTGCCATGATCGCCGACAGGGGGCGCAGCATCACCGTGAACTCCGTGATCAGCCCGTCGTCGCCGTGGCGGAGATAGTCGATGCCCTGAACGGACTTGTCGCCGACGCGCGCGCGGAAGATGAGCGCGGTGGTGCCGTCGTCCGACTCGAGCTCGTCGATGTATTCGAAGTCCTCGAAGACCGACGTGATCGCGGTCAGCACGCCCATGACGGACTCGCGACCGTCGAACGGCCGGAAGGCCACGGGGCTGTGCAGCTGCACGTCCGGGGCGAGGAGGTCGGCCGCGGCGTCCAGGTCGCGGCTCTCGACTGCGGTGCGGAAAGCGTGGGCCATGCGCGCAGACTACGCCCCCCGGTTTGCGGGCGGCGCCGCGGTGGGTACGGGGCTGGCATGGAGCACGAAGAGAGGGCCGATGACCTCGAGCGGGAGCTCGAGGACCTCGAGAAGCGCTCGGACCGGGTCGAGGAGCACATCGAGAAGACCCGCGAGGACTGGGAGCACAAGGAGGACGACGCCCAGGTACCGGGCGCTCAGCCGGATCCCGGTGAGGAGGAGGAATCGTGAGCGAGAAGCCCGGGAAGGAATCCGACCAGCTCCCCGAGGAGCAGCCTTCGGAGGCCGTGCCGGACGACACGGGCGACGGCGCCCGCGACGCGGCCACCGACAGCCCGGGGACGCCCGGCGAGGAGGGCACGGCGACCGGCAACCCCGACGCCGCAGGATCCGACGAGTAGCCGCGTAATCTCGGAGGCGTGAAGGACGCCATCCGAGGGCCCGTCAAGGCCGGCGCGATAGCGCTGTTCGCGGTCGGGATGCTGCTGTTCCTGCTGAACCCGCCGTCGCTGTCGGGCGCGGAGGGCATGGCGGTCTTCGCCGGGGGCGGGCTGTTGCTCATGCTGCTCACGGCCTGGGCGTTCGTCGCGCTTGCCGGCGAGGACGGCATGAGCGACGCCGAGTTCGAGCGGCTCGTGGCCCGTAGCGAGGAGCTCGCAAGGGAGCCCGAGCTGCGTGCGGAGACACAGCAGTTCGACCTGATCGTGGCCGAGGCGATCGATGCCCTGCCGGAGGAGTTTCAGCGACTCCTCGACCAGACGCCCGTGGTGGTGTCGAGCCGCGGTGCCGAGAACCGCGCCTACGGCCACTACTTCGGGGACACGGTCGCCCGCGACAACTTCCCCGACCGCATCGTCGTCTACCAGGACACGCTTGAGCGCGACTTCGGGTACGACCCCGACGTCCTGCGCGCCCAGGTCGAGCGGACCCTCCGCCACGAGCTCGCCCACCACCTCGGGTGGGGCGAGCAGGGCGTGCGCGAACTCGGGCTCTAGTCGTTGCGGAAGCAGCCGGCTCGGCCGGCTGCGCACCGACCTCCTCGTCGTTGCGGAAGCAGCCGGCTCGGCCGGCTGCGCACCGACCTCCTAGTCGTCCTCGGGGACGGCCTCGTCGGCCTCCCCGTACTCGGCCGTCGAGCGGTCCGACTCCTGCTCCGGAGTAAAGGCGTCATGGAGCGGGTTGCCGCCCTGCTCCTCGTGCGTCGCGTGCTCGATGAGCTCGCGCTCCGCCTCCTCGAAGCCCTCGGCCTCGCCCTCGCCGGACTCCTCGAGCGGCCGATGCGCCTCGTCGGTCTCGTAGTCTGGCCCGGGGCCGCCGATCCGGGCCGCCTCCGCGGCCGCGGCGTCCTCCTGGTCCTCCACGTAGCGCTCGTCGTCAGGTCGTTCTGTCATGGCCATGGGCGTCAACGTTCCCCGTAACCCGACCATGAAACCACGGGCTAGGCTTGTCCGCTCGCTGGAGAGGTGACCGAGCGGCTTAAGGTGCACGACTGGAAATCGTGTGGGCGGGTCAAACTGCCTCGTGGGTTCGAATCCCACCCTCTCCGTCTTGCCGGCGCCCGTAGCCGAGGGCGCGCCCGAGGGGCGCCAGCGCGCGGACCATCGCCTTCTGCACGCGCAGCGGAGGCTTCTCCAGGTAGAGGAACCCGGGATTGTCGGCGAGCAGGACCGCGAGGTGCAGCGGCGTCGGCACTCCGGCGCGGTTGGTCTTTCCCGCCTCGGCGAGGGCGAAGAAGTCCTCGAAGAAGCGCTCGGCGTTGAGCGCCGGCTCGATCCTCGCGGTCAGGTGCAGCTCCTCGTGGCCGACCGCCGTCCAGGTGTGGGGAGTTCCGGGCTCGACCACGACCGTCTCCCCGGCGCCGTGGTCGCTCTCCCCGCGCCCGAGGCGCACGCGGACGCGGCCGGAGTGGATCGTGAAGCGCTCGAGCTGTTCCGGATGTATGTGCGCGGCGGCCGGCCTCGTGCCGGGCAGGGCGATCAGCTCCAGCTCGCAGAAGCGCCCACCCGTCTCGTCTGAGGTGCGGACGAACGTCACCCGCTCGCCCGTCTTGGGATGGCTCATGGCCTGACCCGGGACCGCCACCGTGATCCTCCGTTTCGATTAGACGACCTAACTAATTGGTTAGATCATCTCACCATCGCCTAGCCTGTGTCCAGTGGCGGAACGGCCGCTTCGGCCCATAGGGACCCCCAACCTCGGATTCCTGCTGCGCGATCCGGCGTTCTTCATGAACGAGCGCCTGCTCGAGCGCGTGGCGGAAGCCGGCTTCTCGGACATACGCATCGCCCACACGGCGGTGTTCCATCACGTTCGTGATGCGGGCTCGCGCATCACCGAGCTGGCCGAGCGCGCACAGGTGACCAAGCCGACGGTGGTCTACCTCGTCAACGATCTGGAGGCGATGGGCTACGTCGAGCGGGTCCCCGATCCCGGCGACGGGCGCGCGAAGCTGGTGCGCCTCACCGAGCACGGTCTGGCCGCGCGCGAAGCCGGCCGCGCGGCGGTGGCCGAGATCGAGGCCGAGTGGGGCGCGGCGCTGGGCGAGGAGCGGCTCGCGAAGTTGCGCGAGCTGCTGCTCGAGCTGCGCGCCTTCCTGTGGCCCTAGGCCGGCCGGTCCACGCGCGCGAGCGCAGCGAGCCGGGCGTCACGGGAGACCGCCGACAGCTCTCCCTCGAGGTCGGCGAGCTTCACCCCGCGCACGAAGCGCTCGCGCCCGCCGAGCGGCGCGAAGAAGTCGTCGTAGTGCGTCGGGACGACCACCCGCGGGTCGAGGCGAGGCAGGATCCGCTCCCAGTAGCGCGGCGTCACGCTGCGACCGGCCACGCCGGCGAGGAAGACGTCCACGGGCCCGTGGCGCAGCTCGTCGTCGTCGAGATCGGCGCTGCCCTGGTGGTAGAGGCGCAGGCCGCCGACCTCGATGCGGATCCCCCACACCGCGCCGCACTTGTACGCACCGGGCGACAGCCCGTGCAGGTGCTCGCAGGTCAGCTCGCCGTCCATCGGCACCCTGCGCCCGAAGAGCAGCTTCGAGTGCCTGCTCGGCACGAAGGTGACCGTGAACGGGCCGAGCTCGTAGGGACGGTGCGGGTCCACCTCGACCGCGAGGTCCCCCAGGCCGTGCAGCCGCATCAGGTGGGCGAGCGACGGCGACCCGTAGGCCTTCGCCCCGAAGCGCCGCGCCACCGCCGGCGCGTCGACCGCATGGTCGAAGTGCGTGTGCCCGACGAGCACGCCCGCGACCGGCCCGGGCGCGGTGAGGTAGCGCGACACGAGCTTCTCGTCCGGGACCGCCACGCGCCGCAGGAGGAGCGCCCGGAGCGGCACCCGCGAGACGTAGGGGTCCACGAAGAGCGAGACGCCCTCGTAGGTCAGCCGGTAGCCCGAGACCCCGAGCCATTCCAGCTCGAGGCCGTCGGGCAGATCCAGGCCGGCCTGCTCCCAGGCGCGGAGGGCGTCGCGGTCGGCGGTCAACCCGACTGCCGCGCGAGCAGCTCGTCCAGCCGCTCGAACGTCTCGTTCATGCCCTTCTCCATACCCGACCCGAGCATGCCGTCGCGCTCCTCGGCCGTGTGGAAGATCGAGTGCGAGACCACGCGGGTCCGGTCGCCCAGGTCCTCGAACGTCGCGGTGTCCACCGACACGTGGCCGGGCATGCCCTCCCATTCGAAGGTCTGGACGATGCGCTCGGGCGGAGTCACCTCGCGGTAGGTCCCGCGGAAGGCGGTCTCGCTGCCGTCGGGGCCCTTCGTCACGAAGCGCCACCCGCCGCCGGCCTCGACCTCCATCCTGTCCACGATCGTGGTCGTGCCGTGCGGCCCCCACCACTCGGGGATCAACTCGGGGTCGGTGTAGGCCGCCCACACCTGGTCGCGCGGGGCGTCGAAGACGCGCTCCGCCACGATCTCGCGATCGCCCGGAGTGGTCACGGTCGCCTTCCGGGCCTGCTGTTGGTCACTGGCCATCCTGGGGCTCCTTTCGTCGTTCGAGCAGCTCCCCGAACCGGTCGAGGCGCTCGTTCAGCATCCGCCGGTAGGTCTCCACCCAGTCCTGGACGTCCTCGAGACGCCGCGGGCCGAGGGTGCACACGCGCGTCCGGCCGACCTTCTCGGTGGTCACGA